>NZ_JBWLKN010000016.1:0-193313 GCF_059026195.1 Streptomyces sp. A01
TCGATGATCTCGCCGAGCTGGCCCGCACCCGCCTCAAGCGGATGCAGTACCGACGCAGCCTGCTCGACGGATTCATCACCGGAACGGGCCTGATCACGACACCGCCATGACGTCACCCCAACCCGAAAACCTCAGTAGTCGGGTCGGGGGTGGTTTCGGAGGGCTGGGACGTCGGTGGGCGGGACGGCGCGGGGTCGGGGGCGGTGCTGCCGCCGAAGACGGCGAACGAGGCGATCACGGCGCCGACGATGACGAGGACGGCACCGACAACGAGGCCGACGGAGCGGCGAGAGGGCGCGGGCGCGCTCACGGTCGGGTTTCTTCCGTACGGGGATGAGTCGCCGGACGGTGGCTGCTGGGAGGTGCTTGTGTCGCCCGGTGAGTACTGGCCCAGGGGCGCTGTGGGACTCGGCTGCGCTGCGATGCTGCGATGCTGCGATGCTGCGATGCACAAGGAACCGTGAGAGGCGTAAAGGCTGTCGAGTCCAGCGCCTCAGATCACCGAAAACGGGGATACACGTGTGGAGGGACGGCCGGGATGTCCGTGGGCGCCGCCGCGGAGCCCACGGACACGACCGAGGGGGATGGCCGATGGAGAAATTCGTGCCGAAGTATCAGGGGCGGCCGTGGGAAAATCAGCGCGTACTCCACCTATATGTCCTACCCTGGGCCGGAGTCGACGACGAGCTGCTCGCGCTCGCTCAAGCGTGCCGGCCGCTGATGGACGGCTACCCGATCGACCCCCAATACCCCAATGCTGACGCCGACCCTGGGCTCCTGCACCTCACCGTGGAGATGCTGGCCGACACCCCGTCGGACGGGTATGACCAGGCAGCGCGAACGGTGCTCGTGGACGCGATCCGGGAGGAGCTCGCCGACGTGAAGCCGTTCACCACCCAGGTGGGGCCGCCAGTTGGGAACAGTGCGGGCATTGTGATGGACGTCTGGCCCGACGCGGAAGCCGTCACCCTCGTCGAGCGAGTGCGAACGGCGATCCGCAAAACCCGCGGCGATGCTGCGCTCCAGCACTCGGGGGGCCGTGTGCACGTCAGTCTCGGGTACAGCTACGACGCTGCGTCCTCCGACCGTCTCAACGGGCGTCTGCGCAACGAGATCGTTCCGCGCCGGGCACCGCTTCATGTCGACCGGGTGCATCTACTCGATGTGCAGTGGAGCCTCGCCGACGACATCGGAGGCTGGCGCATGTCGTGGGAGCCGGTCGCGGAGATCGCTCTGGGCGGATGACCGAAACCTGCCTGTGCCAGACCGCCGCAGGCAGGTCAGTCATGACGTGCTGCCCCTGCCGGCAAGGGCGCAGCTCCTGTACGCGACTTGGGCCCCCTGGCGAAGTGCTGAGCCAGGGTGGCGCCACAGAGCGTGGATGCGCCACGATGACGCCATGCACGAGGAGCCGTTGGAGGAGTGGGCGCGGCGGCGCGATGAGCGTCGGGCCCAGTCGAAGGGGAAGCTGCGGGCGGTGCCGCTCACGAGCGGTCCACATCGCGGGGCGCACGTCGAGCCGGACGCCCCCAGGGTGATCCAAGAGTGGAACGGCACGGAGTGGGTGGCGATCGGCGTCGTCGAAAACCTGGCCGCAGCCAAGACCCTGCTCCACCCGCCGCAGCCCGTCGAGGAGAAGCCCGCCGAGTGGGACCGCCCTGCGTTGGGCAAAGGCCGCGGCCGGCACCGGAAGCCGACTCCGACGGAGCAGCGGGACCAGTAGGCCGAGCGCCCTACCGTGGCTTCACCAGAGAGGGCGCCTTGACCGGCTGGTCCTCGCAGGTGAAGCGCGGGCGATCGTTGTCGCGAGAGCGGTGGTGCGGTAACAGGCGGGTGACGCGCGCCGTGCGCGGGGGGTGCCTC
Source organism: Streptomyces sp. A01 (assembly GCF_059026195.1). NCBI lineage: Bacteria > Bacillati > Actinomycetota > Actinomycetes > Kitasatosporales > Streptomycetaceae > Streptomyces > Streptomyces sp. A01. The sequence continues at coordinate 1,864 of NZ_JBWLKN010000016.1, forward strand.
TATGTCCTTCGTCAAGGTTGGAGGGCTCATGCGGTGACCGGTTCGGGGATGGGGGCTTTGTAGAAGGTGCCGTCTCGGAGCATGGCGAACAGGACGCTGATGCGTTGGCGGGCGAGGCGGAGGAGGGCCCTGGGTATGGGTCTTGCCGCGGGCTCGTTGCCGGTTGTAGTAGGTGCGGGAGGCGGGATCGTGCAGGGAGGCGAACGCGGAGAGGAACATTGCGCGTTTGAGGAGCCGGTTCCCGGTTCTGGGGGCGTGTTCGCCGTGGATGGAGGACCCGGAGGACTTCGTCGCGGGTGCGAGGCCGGCGTAGGAAGCCAGGTGGGCGGCGGTGGGGAAGCTGGTGCCGTTGCCGATGGTGACGAGCAGGGCGGCGGCGGTCCTGACCCCGACTCCGGGCATGGAGGTCAGGACCTTCGAAAGAGGGTGCGACTCCAGAAGCTCGCTGATCTGGGCTTCGAGGACTCGTCGTTGTTCGTGGACGGCGGTCAGCGAGCGGGCCAGCGAAGGGACCACCGTGTCGAGTGTTCCGGTGCCGGGGGCGACCACGGTCTGTTCATCGAGTGCATCGAAGATGTCGCCCACCAGGCGTTCGGCCATGCGCGGTGCCCTGGGCCGCATGAGGCCGACCAGTCGGCGGCGTCCGGCCTTGCGCAAGGCGGCCGGCGATCCGTATCGCTCCAGCAGGTAGGTGACGGCGGGGTGGTCGAGCCGGGGCCCGAGGACGCGTTCCAGCGACGGGTGGAACTGGGTGAGCAGGCCGCGCAGCCGGTTGCTCGTGCGGGTTGCCTCGGCGGCGAGGTCCTGGTCGAAGCCGGTCAGCACGGTCAGCTGGGCAGCGGTCTCGTCCGCGAGTTCCAGGGTCCGCAGGGTGTGGGGCATGGTGCGGGCGGCGTCCGCGATCACGTGCGCGTCGCGGGCGTCGGTCTTGGCCTCGCCCGGGTAGAGGTCGGCGATGCGGCGCATCGCCAGCCCGGGCAGGTAGGCGACCTCGCAGCCGGCGTCCCGGGCCACCGCGAGGGGCAGGGCCCCGATCGAGGCCGGCTGGTCCACGATGACCAGCACCCGGCCGAACTTCGCCGTCAGTTTGTCGAGGACGGCCCTCAGTTTCGGTTCGCTGCTGGGCAGCCGCTTGTCGTAGACGATCTTCCCAGCGGCGGTCAGTCCGTGGCCGTGATGGTCGCCTTTGCCGACGTCCAGGCCGAGGAAGACCGCGATGTCAGCGGTGTCGAGCATCGCACCCCCCGAGGGTGGTCGCATCCGTCCCGGCCTCGACCAACGGCACCGTACGCGCGCATCCACGTTACGCAGACCAGTCACCCGCGAGCGGCCGGGCATTGCGCCCGGCCAGGTGACGGTCAGGCCTCTCATCAGCGGTCAAACGGTGCTCCGGGCCACGGTGACACCACCCCCCAGGTCATGCCTTCGACAGGGGGCAACAGTCATGCCGGGCCCGGAGGCCAGGAGCCCCATTGCAGGGCCACGAAGAAGGTAACGGGGAGAGCATGTCTGACCGGGAGTCGCTGTGCGTGAGCGGGAGTTGGCCTGGCTTGTCCACCTCGAAGTGGGCACCCGCGCGCCATTCGTCACCAGCCCCATGGGCCGTGATGTCGACTGCCTCGTCGCGGAGGCCGTGTACGACAGCCTCGCCGTGCACACCGCCCTATACGGGTTGGCAGCAGGCATCACCCCGGACTCTCCCCTGGTCCCGACGCTCCTGCCCGCCCTGATATCCGTACAGCGACTCCTTGCGCTTCGCTCGTCCTGGACCGACCACTCCAACGAGCGGTTTCGCCTCGATCCCGCAGTCGACGACGAAACCAGTGAGATGTCCCGCCAGTACGTGACCGAGGATGACGTCCGTGCCTGGCCGAACCACTCGGAGGCCAGGGCCGCATCCGCCGAAGCCACGGTCACGGTCACGGTCACGGTCACGGTCGGGAATTGTAACCGGTGCTGGCCATGTGCGGCCCGACCGCCCCGTGGGACGCCCCCGCTCCCTTTCTCAGGCGCATTCCCAGCGCGGCGAACGCGCCCCCCCGCCCCCGGTTATCCAGCCGTGAAGCCGCCGTCGATCGCCAGCGCGGCGCCCGTGACGAACGCCGATTCGTCGCTCAGCAGAAAGGCGGCGAACGCCGCGATCTCGGTGGGCTGTGAGATCCGGCCCATCGGGTGCAGACCTTCGACGTGTGCCACGCTCTCCGGGGTCGTGCCCATCGTGTCGCGGAAGCCGGGGGTGTCCACGGCGCCCGTGACCAGGGCGTTGACCCGTACGCCCTGCTTGGCGTTCTCCAGGGCCGCCGCGCGGGTCAGGCCGACCACGCCGTGCTTGGCGGCGACGTACGGTGCCACCTGCGCCATGCCCACCACGCCGAGGTTGGAGGCGTTGTTGAGGACCGCGCCGCCACCGGCTGCCGCGATAGCGGGCAGTTGGTGCTTCAGGCCGTAGAAGACGCTGGTCAGATTCTGTTCCAGCTCGGTGTGCCAGGCGGCGGTGGAAATATCCTGGACCGGGCCGAAGGCATTCAGGCTGCCGGCGTTGTTGAACGCCCCGTCCAGCCGCCCGAATTCCGCCACCGCGGTACGCACCAGCTGTGCCGCGTCGTCTTCGACCGTGGCATCGGCGGCGACGAAGATCGCACGCCCGCCCTGGGCCCGGATTCCCGCCGCGACCTCCTCGCCCAGTTCCTTGCGACGCGCCCCCAGAACAACAGCGGCGCCTTCGGAAGCGAGCCGTTCCGCGACCGCCTTGCCAATACCCGACGTGGCACCGGTGACGACGATTACCTTGGAATCCAGTCGTGTTGACATTACTACTCCACTCATCCCATAACGGCACCTGAATCGCCGAGCGATGTTCAGGTCATGGGGTAAAGCCTGCTGCCGGGCGGCCCCTTCTGCTGGCGGGAAACGGACATCGCGGTGGGGTGGGGGATGTCGTGTGCGCGGTCGCCTTTTCCGGCCGCCCGGCCGGGCGTGGCCGTACGGGTCAGCCTCGCCCGATATACGGCATCGCCGTGGCCATCACCGTCGCGAACTGGACATTGGCCGCCGGCGGAAGCGACGCCATATGGACCACCGTGCGTGCCACGTCGGCGGCGTCCATCACCGGTTCGACCGCGAGTTCGCCGTTCGCCTGCGGGGTGCCTGTCCGCATGCGCGCGGTCATGTCGGTGGCCGCGTTGCCGATGTCGATCTGCCCGCAGGCGACGCCGTACGGACGGCCGTCCAGAGACAGCGACTTCGTCAGCCCCGTCACCGCGTGCTTCGTGGCCGTGTAGGCGATGCTGTCCGGGCGGGGTGAATGGGCCGAGATGGAGCCGTTGTTGATGATCCGGCCGCCCTGCGGACGCTGGGCGCGCATCGCGCGGAACGCGGCCTGCGCGCACAGGAACGTCCCGGTGAGGTTCACGTCCACCACCGCCCGCCAGTCCTCGTAGGACAGTTCTTCGAGGGCGACCCGGGGGCCGAAGGTGCCCGCGTTGTTGAACAGCAGGTCGATACGGCCCAGGCGGTCCCGTGTGGTGGTGAAGAGGGCGTCCACGTCATCGGGCCGGGTGACGTCGGCCGGGACGACCGCCAGCGCGGGCGCCCCGTCAGTGCCTGTGGCAGCCAGCTGCTCCGTCTCCCACAGCGCTTGCTCCCGTCGGCCCGCCAGCGCCACCGACCAGCCCGCCGCGTGCAGCGCGAGCGCCACAGCCCTGCCGATGCCCGAGCCCGCGCCGGTCACCACGGCGACCCGCTGTTGCCCCGGTGCGGCGCCGGGCTCCCGCTGTGCGGGTTCCGGCCACTCCGCCGACGTCAACACTTCGTTGATCTCACTCATGGGCGGCAGCGTAGGTGATCCCTTCCCTGCCCCTGCGGCGCCCGCCCGCCGGGCCGCTCCACCGTCGTCCGCCCGGCCTCACGGAGCGCACGTACGCAAGCCCTACGGAGCGCACGTACGCAAGCCCCGCGCGCGAGAAGAAACCCCGCCGCGCGCGCGAAGAATCGCCGCGACCGGCGCGTACGCATCGCCGCCGCGCCGCGCGAGGTGCCCGGACCGCGTCATTGCGGCCGTCCCGCACCCGGCGTACGGACCGTCGTGGATTGCCCTGAACGCCCGTTGCGGAGCAGGAACTCATCCGAATGACATGTGTGCGTCGTACACGAGTCAGCGTGTCGCCGTTCGCGCCCACTCCAATCGCCAGCGACAACACCAGCCCGGGGAGAAGCAGATGACGCAGGCATGGCATCAGCAGGAGACCGATCGGGACATCCGGGCAGCGGCTGCGCATCTGGGCCGTCGCCGCTTTCTCACCGTCACCGGCGCCGCGGCGGCGCTGGCCTTCGCCACCAACCTGCCGGGCAGCGCCCAGGCCGCCACTCTCGACGCGCGGCGGATCAGCGACGACCCGTTCACCCTCGGGGTCGCGTCCGGTGACCCGCGCCCCGGCTCCGTCGTGCTGTGGACGCGGCTCGCCCCACGCCCCTACGAGCCCGGTGGCGGCCTGCCGCAGAAGAAGGTCGAGGTGCGCTGGGAGATCGCGTACGACGAGCGGTTCCGCCGCGTCGCCCGGCGCGGAACGGCCACCGCGCACCCCGAGTTCAACCACACCCTGCACATCGAGGCCACCGGCCTCGCGCCCGACCGCGTGTACTACTACCGGTTCAGGACCGGCGACTGGATCAGCCCCGTCGCGCGCACCCGCACCGCGCCCGCCGCGGCGGCGCGGATATCGGAGCTGCGGCTCGGTGTCGTCTCCTGCCAGGCGTACCACGACGGCTACTTCACCGCTTACCGTCACCTGGCGGGCGAGGACCTGGACGTGGTCTTCCACCTCGGGGACTACCTGTACGAGTACGCCGTGGACGCGGTCGGCGGCGCCCGCCAGTACACCGACCGGACGCTGCCCGCCCACTACAACCGCGAGGTGGCCACGCTGGAGGACTACCGGCTGCGGTACGCGCTCTACAAGTCCGACCCGGATCTGATGGCCGCGCACGCCGCGCACCCGTTCGTCGTCACCTGGGACGACCACGAGACGGAGAACAACTACGCGGGCGACATCCCCGAGAACGACGTCCCGCCGGAGGAGTTCCTGATCCGCCGTGCCGCCGCGTACCGCGCGTACTGGGAGAACCAGCCGCTGCGCAACCCGCAGCGGCCCAACGGCCCCGACATGCGGCTCTACCGGCGCCTCCAGTTCGGCCGCCTCGCCCAGTTCGACATCCTCGACACCCGCCAGTACCGCTCGGACCAGGCGTACGGGGATGGCTGGAAGGTCCCGGGACCCGAGTCGGAGAACCCGGCGCGCACGCTCACCGGCGCCACGCAGGAGCGGTGGCTGACCGATGGCTGGCGTCAGTCGAAGGCGCTGTGGAACGTCCTTCCGCAGCAGGTCACCTTCTCGCGGCGGCGCAGCACCACCAAGCCGGACTACAAGCTCAGCATGGACTCCTGGGACGGCTACCCGGCCTCGCGGGAACGGGTGCTCGCCGGGGCCGAGTCGGCGGGTGTGGACAACCTCGTCGTGCTCACCGGCGACGTGCACGTGCACTACGCGTTCGACATCAAGCGGGACTTCGAAAAGCCCGACTCGCGCACCGTGGGCGTCGAGTTCGTGACGACCTCGATCAGCAGCGGCAAGAACGGCGCCGAGAAGCCCGACAACTGGGCCACGTACATGGCGGCCAATCCGCACATGAAGTTCTACAACGGGCGGCGCGGCTATGTGACCGTCACGCTCGACAACGAGCAGGCACGCGCCGACCACAAGACGCTGTCCGCCGTCACCACGCCTGGCGCGCCGCTGACCACCGCCGCCTCGTTCGTCACCGAGGCGGGCAACCCGGGCCTGCACCCCGCCTGAGCGGCCCGGCCGCGCCGCGTGGGCCCGTCGCCGCCGTCCTTGTCACCTGTTCGTCCTGTCACCCGTTTGGCGGGCGCCGGGTGGTGGGACGCCGCGGCCGGTCGCTTTCTGGAGGCATGGACGTCAACCCCATCGAAATGCAGAAATGCCTCGGCGGTGTGCACTACCCCGCCAAAAAGGCCGAGATCGTCGACCAAGCCAAGAAGCACGGAGCCGACAAGAACATCATGGGCGCGCTGAAGGCCCTGCCGGAGAAGGAGTACGACTCCCCTGCGGCGATCAACAAGGAAGTCGGCCAGGAGTAGCGGGCGACGAGGGCGCCGATGCCACCGTGAGGCGGCACCGGCGCCCTCGTCGTGCGTGCGGCCGGGCGCGGCCGGGTCGAGGGGCGGCCCGGTGGGGCGGGTCCCGTCGCGGGCGGACCGAGCCGCCAGATCCCGGGCGGGGGCCGACTCCGCTCGGTCTTTCGTCCTAGGCCCTGACCGCGCCGGACCGCGCCGTCGGCCACGGCCGGTGCCCGGTGGCCGGTCCACCGCTGGGGAACGGGCCCTCCACGGGGCCGGCCAGTGGCGCCCGGCCGTGCCGGAGCCCGCCCTCCCGGCGGAAAATGAGGGGTCGGGCCGCGTCGCGTACGTGTCAATATGGTTAGGCAACCAAACGACCATGGAGCCACGCATGACGGACCCCGGCCACCGCACGGCCGAGCCCCTTGACGACCCCGCACCCGCCGAAGCCCGCGCGTCCCTCGCGGCGCCCGACGACCCCGTCATATCCGGTCCGTCCTCCCGGGCCGTCACCGCGCAGCGGCGGACCGGCCTGCTGGTCACCCTGATCCTCGGCGGGCTCACCGCGCTCCCGCCGCTCTCCATGGACATGTACCTTCCGGCGCTGCCGGAAGTGACCGACACGATGCACAGCCCCGCGGCGACCGTGCAGCTCACCCTGACCGCCTGCCTGGCGGGGATGGCGCTCGGCCAGCTCCTCGTCGGGCCCATGAGCGACCGCTGGGGCCGTCGCCGCCCGCTGCTCATCGGCATGGTGATCTACGTCATCGCCACCGCGATCTGCGCGTTCGCCCCCACCACCGAACTGCTCATCGGCTTCCGGCTGCTCCAGGGCCTGGCGGGCGCCGCGGGCATCGTGATCGCGCGGGCGATCGTGCGGGACCTGTATGACGGCGTGGAGATGGCCCGCTTCTTCTCCACGCTGATGCTCATCTCGGGAGTCGCGCCGATCATCGCGCCCGTCATCGGCGGGCAGGTGCTGCGGTTCACCGACTGGCGCGGGGTCTTCGCCGTGCTCACCGTCATCGGTGTCGCGCTGACCATCGTCGTCTGGCGCCGCCTGGACGAGACGCTGCCGCCCGAGCGGCGGCACACCGGCGGCCTCGGCCAGGCGCTGCACACCATGCGCGGACTGCTCGCCGACCGGGTCTTCACCGGCTACATGCTCGCGGGCAGCTTCGCCTTCGCCGCCCTCTTCGCCTACGTCTCCGGCTCCGCCTTCGTGGTCCAGGAGATCTACGGCGCGTCCCCGCAGACCTTCAGCCTGCTCTTCGGCCTCAACTCCATCGGCCTCGTCGCCGTCGGCCAGCTCAACGGCAAGGTGCTCGTGGGCCGGGTCAGCATGGACAAGGCGCTGAGCGTCGGCCTGGCCGCCATCACGCTGGCGGCCGTGGCGCTGCTGCTGATGGCGTCGGGAGTGTTCGGCGAGGCCGGGCTCGTACCGATGGCCGCCGGGCTGTTCGTGCTCATGTCGGCGATGGGCCTGGTCATGCCCAACACCAACGCGCAGGCCCTCATGCGGACCCCGCACGCCGCCGGGTCCGCCTCGGCGCTCCTGGGCACGTCCGCCTTCCTCATCGGGGCCATCGCCTCGCCGCTCGTGGGCATCGCGGGGGAGGACACGGCGGTCCCGATGACCGTGGTCCAGGTCGTGTGCGCGCTCGCAGCCGTCGCCTGTTTCGTGGGACTGTGCCGTCCATGGCGGCACGGGAACAGCAAGGCGACGAACGGGCAGCCTGCGCAGGCGCCGGTGGCGGACGGCACGACGGCGGACGAGCCGCGCGCGAACTGAGCCGCCTGCTGGACACGGTGGCCGCGCTGCCGGAAGGGGAACGCCCCTGGTGCGCGGGCGCCGTGGTGTCCGCCGGGCGCGGGAACCAGACCCTGGCCGAGGGGGCGTTCGGCTGGGCGGTGCGCTACGCCGCCTACGACGAGGCCGGCGACCAGGGAGTGGAGCTGCCCCCGGAGCGCAGAGTGCCGATGCGCGCCGACACCGTCTTCGACCTGGCCTCGCTCACCAAGCTGTGCACGGCGATCGTGGCGATGCGCCAGGTCGAGCGCGGCACGCTCGCGCTGGACGGGCAGGCCGCCGAGTACGCCCCGGAGCTGACCGCCGCCGGTGAGCACGGCATCACCGTACGGCAGCTGCTGACCCACACCTCGGGGCTGCGCCCCGAGCTCCCCCTGTACGCGTGCCCCGACGCCGGGGCGCGGCTCGCCGCGCTGGCCGCCGAGCGTCCCCTCACCAGCCCCGGCGGCGGCTACGTCTACTCCGACCTGAACCTCCTGCTGCTCCAGCGGGTCCTGGAGCGCGGCACGGGCAAGCCCCTCGACCAGCTCGTACGGGACGGCGTCACCGGGCCGCTCGGCATGACCAGCACCCGCTTCCGCCCGCCCGCCGACTGGCTGCCGCGCGTCGCGGCCACCGAGGACCAGCGCAGGCCGTGGGCCAAGCTCGACCGCGGCATGGTGCGCGGCGTCGTCCACGACGAGAACGCGTACGCGCTGGGCGGCGTCGCCGGGCACGCCGGACTGTTCTCCACCGCCGGGGATCTGGCGGTGCTGTGCCGCGCGCTGCTCGGCGGCGGTACGTACGCGGGCGCGCGCGTGCTCGCCGCCGAGTCGGTGGACGCCCTGCTCGCCCCGCCCGGCCTTGGCTTCGGCGTCGACCAGCCGTGGTTCATGGGGGAGCTGGCGGGGCGGGGCGCGGCCGGGCACACCGGGTTCACGGGCACCAGCCTCGTGCTGGACCGGGCGAGCGGGGCCTATGTGGTGCTGCTGGCCAACACGGTCCACCCGCGCCGCAGGCCCGCGGACAACGGCCCGCGCGCGGCGGTGGCGACCCGGCTGGCGCGGGCGGTCGCGGCGGCGGAATCCCCGCTGCCGCGGGGCCGGTAAACTTGACGGGATGCACGCCCCCGAACCCCCCGTCACAGGTGAGAGCCTGCGCGTCGCGCTAGCCGGTCTCCTCGACGGGCTTCCGCCGAAGCGGGCGGCCCAGGCCGTCGAGCGGCTGATCAGCAACTACCGGGGGCGGACCCCGACCGGGGCCCCGGTGCTCAGGGACCGTTCCGACGTCGCCGCCTACGCCGCGTACCGGATGCCCGCGACCTTCGAGGCCGTACGCGCGGCCCTCGCCGCCCTCCGGGAGCGGACGCCCGGCTGGGCCCCGGAGTCGCATATCGACATCGGGGGCGGCACCGGTGCCGCGAGCTGGGCGGTGGCCGCGACGTGGGCCGACGGCCGGCGGGTGACGACGGTGCTCGACTGGGCCGAACCCGCGCTCGCCCTCGGCCGCGAACTGGCGGCGGCCGCCCCCTCCGGCGCGCTGCGCGCGGCGAGCTGGCAGCGCCGGGCGATCGGCGGGCAGTTCGCTCTCCCCGGCGCCAGCGACCTGGTCACCCTCTCGTACGTGCTGGGCGAGCTCACCGACGCCGACCGGCGGGCCGTCCTCGACGAGGCGGGCCGCGCCGCGCGCGCCGTCGTGGTGATCGAGCCGGGCACCCCGGACGGCTACCTGCGCGTCAGGCGGGCCCGCGAGCAGCTGACCGGGGCGGGGCTGCGGGTGCTGGCGCCGTGCCCGCACAGCGACGCGTGCCCGATCACGCCGGGCTCCGACTGGTGCCACTTCGCGGCCCGGGTCAGCCGCTCGTCGCTGCACCGGCAGGTCAAGGGCGGCTCACTGCCGTACGAGGACGAGAAGTTCAGCTACGTCGCGGCCGTGACCACCGACGTGCCGGGCCGGCTGCCGGGCCACCGCGTGGTGCGGCGCCCGCAGATCCGCAAGGGCCAGGTGCTGCTGGAGCTGTGCACCGCCGACGAGGGCCTGCGCCGGGAGACCGTCACGAAGCGGCACGGGCCGCTCTACCGGGCCGCGCGCCACACCGACTGGGGCGACGGCTGGCCCCCGGAGCGGGACCACGGGTCACAGCCGTCCTGAGCGTGCTCGTCCTGATCCCAGCCGTCCTGATCCCAGCCGTCCTGATCCCAGCCGTCCTGATCTCAGCGGTCCCGATCGGAGCCGCCGGGCGGGGTCGGTGCGCCCGGTGTGGGGATAGCTTGCTCGCAAGCCAAGCCGACATGTGGCGACCCGATGGGACGGAGACGCGTCATGCCCCACTTACAGGTACGCATGCACGAGGAGGCACTCGGCCGTAAGGTCGAGGCCGGACTGATCAAGGCGCTGACCGAGGCGCTGGTCGCCGTGTTCGGGGAGCGGGTGCGCTCCGCCGTGTCCGTCGAGCTGGTCGGCACCCGGCGCCGCCGCTGGGGGGCGGGCGGAGTCCCGGCCACCGTGAACGCCCCCGTCGCCACGCTGACCATCCGCGAGGCCGGGCTGACCTTGCCGGACGTGGAGGACGCGCCCGCGCGACTCATCGCGTCCATCACCGGCGCCATCGCCGCTGTCATGGGCGAACCCGTCCGCGAGCGCGTGGTCGTCTACCTCCTCGGTGTACCCGCCGGACGCTCCGGGGTAGGCGGCGAAGTCGACCCGCCCCCAGGCGGACTCAGCGGTTCCGGCCCCTTGGCGTAGCGACTTCTGGCGCCGCCGTCCTGGGCGCGCCGGCTTCTTGGCGCGGCGCGGGGGTGGTGGGCGGCGTCGTGCCACCCACCACCCGGCCGCACACTGCCGCGGCGGTGTTCCGCGCCCCTACGGCGCGGTACGGGCGCGCGGCGGACGCCGTGCGGTCACCGCAGTTCCTGGGTGCAGCACTTGACGCTGCCGCCCCCCTTCAGCAGCTCGCCCAGGTCGAGACCTATCGGTTCGTAGCCGCGCTCGCGCAGCGGATCGAGGAGGCCGACCGCCGCCTGGGGCAGCAGCACGTGGCGTCCGTCGCTCACCGCGTTGAGGCCCAGCGCGGAGGCGTCCTCCTCGGTCGCTATCAGGGCGTCGGGGAAGAGCCGGGCGAGCACGGCCTGACTGCCGGGGGAGAAGGCCCCCGGGTAGTACATGATCTCGCTGTCGGTGGAGTCGTCGAGCACGGACAACGCGGTGTCCAGGTGGTAGTAGCGCGGGTCCACCAGGTCCAGGCCGATGACGGGGCGGCCGAAGAACTCCTGGGCCTCCGCGTGCGAGAGCGGGCTGCTGCGGAAGCCGCGCCCGGCCAGCAGCCAGGAGGCGGTGACGGCGAAGTCGCCCTCGCCCTCGTTGATGTGCTGCGGTTCGCAGACATCCGTGTAGCCGTGCGTACGGAACCACTCGGCGTGTGCCACCGCCTCCGCGGTGCGCTCGGGATGGGCGAAGCGGGCACCCAGGACGCGGCCGTCGACGACGAGCGCGCCGTTGGCCGCGTAGACCATGTCGGGGAGGTCCGGGTCGGGTGTCAGCTCTTCGACGGTGTGCCCCAGGGCGCGGTAGCGGTCTCGCAGGTCTTCCCACTGGGTGAGGGCGAGCGGCAGGTCGACGGGCTTGGAGGGGTCCATCCAGGGGTTGATGGAGTAGGTGACCCTGAAGTGGGCCGGTGGGCACATCAGATAGCGGCGCTGGGTCGCGCGGCGCTGGGGTGGGCGCAAGGAGAGCTCCTCCCGGTGGCGGTGGATGCGCACGGGTCACGTGCGCAACCAAATAGTCCACCCTCGCGCCGCGCTGTGCATGGACCGTACGGGTGGTTCACACCTGACCCGGACCGGCCCCGTACGGCGGGGGCCGTGCCTGGGGCGTCGGCGCTGCTCTCCCGCGACGAGGGATCGACCGGCGTTTCTGCTCATTCCTCCCTCGCTGCCGGTGTCAGGGAGATGTTCCAGAAGCCGGCGTAGCGGCCACCGCGGCGCAGCAGCTCGTCGTGGCTGCCTTCCTCCACGATCCGGCCGCCGTCCAGGAAGACGACACGGTCGGCGCGCTGGACGGTCCTCATCCGATGCGCGACCATCACCACCGTCCGGCCCGCCATCAGGCGCTCGACGCCCTCGTGGACGGCCGCCTCGTTCACCGGGTCCAGTGCGGAGGTCACCTCGTCCAGCAGCACGATGGGCGCGTTCTTCAGCAGCGCTCGCGCGATCGAGACACGCTGACGCTCGCCCCCTGACAGCAGTGCGCCGCCCTCGCCGACATGCGTCGCCCATCCGCCGGGCAGCCGCTCGATCACCTCGTCCAGCCGCGCTGCGGCGGCCGCCGCCTGGACCTCGGCCTCGTCGGCGTCCGGACGGCCGAGGCGTACGTTCTCCTCGATCGTGCCGTCGAAGAGATAGACGTCCTGGAAGACGATGGCGATCCGCGCCATCAACACCTCGGTGCTGATCGCGCGCACGTCCACACCTCCCACGCGCACCGCGCCCGCGTCCACGTCGTGGAACCGCGCGAGCAACCGCAGCAAGGTGCTCTTGCCCGCACCCGACGGTCCGACGACGGCGAGCCGCTGCCCCTCTGGCACGGACAACGACGCGTCGTCGAACACCGCGCGTCCCCCATGCCGGAAGGTGACGGACTCGAACTCCAGCGAGTGACCTGCCGGCTGGACCGGTTCGGCGGGCTCCGGCAGCGGCTCGGTGCGCAACACCGTGTCGAGTCGCGCCAGCACGGAACGCGCGCCGCGGAGTTTGCCGCCGATGTCCGACAGCGACAGCAGCGGATCGGCGCAGCGGGCGGCGAGCACCAGGATCGTCAGAACCTCTGCCGCGCCGATGTTCCCGCCGAGTGCGAGGTGGGCGCCCAGGACCAGCAACCCGGTGAACATCGCCTGCACCGTGAGCGACAAGCCCACCGCGCCGGGCAGCGCCGACAGCGTGGAACGGCGCGACGCGTGCTGGACTTCCCGCAGCGAGTTGTCGAGCAGCCGGAAGCGTTCGACCGTCCGGCCGCCGGCGCGCAGCACCGGTTGGGCCTGGAGATATTCGATGACCCGCCCGGTGGCCTCGTGGTCGCGTTCGGCGCGCTCCGCGTCGTCCGCGGCCGTCGAGCGTCCCGTCCAGATCTGGATCGCCGCCACGATCGGTACGGCGACGAGCGCGGCCGAACCCAGCTGCCAGTTGAAGGCAAGCATCACGACAACGATCGTCAGGGGAGTCACACAGGCGGAGATGAACGGAGCCAGCAGATGCGCGATCACACTCATCGCCTGCAGGACGCCGCGACTGGCCAGGACGGACATCTCCCCAAGGCGGCCCGCGTCGTACCAGCCGATGGGCAGTCGGGCCAGATGGTCGCCGAGACGGTGGTACATGCCGCGCAACAGCGCGGTCCCGACGTGGAAACCGGACAGATCGCTGACGTAGCGCAGCACCGAGTAGACCGCGACCGCGGTCGCGAACGCGATCAGCCAGGGCCAGGCGTCTTCGGGCGTGCTCCCGAGCAGTGCCCGCAGCGTGGGAACCAGCAGTGCGTAGGACAGCCCCTCGGCCACCGCGGTCGTCGTCATCAGGGCTACGGTGCGTCGCAGCGGCTGGGTGTACTCGCGTCCCAGCACGCGCAGCAGCATACGGATCACCGGGGCTCATCTCCTCGGGGTACGCCACCGTGGGCTGCGGTCTCATCGGCGGCCGCCGATCGGTGGGACCGCCAGAACGCGGCGAACTCTCCGTTTCGCGCCAGCAGCTCGGCGGGCTTGCCGCGCTCGACGATCGTCCCGTTGTCCAGCATCACGACGGTGTCGGCGTCGGCGATCGTCTCCAGACGATGGGCGATGACCAGAGTGGTCCGGTCACCCTCCAGCGTCGCCAGGGCCTGGCGCACCGCCTGTTCGGTCTGCGGGTCGGCGAAGGCGGTCGCCTCGTCGAGCACGAGAACGGGTGTGTCGGCGAGCAGTGCGCGTGCCAAGGAGATCCGCTGTTCCTCGCCACCCGACAGTCCGGCGTCCTCACCGATCACGGACTCGTATCCACGGGGCAGCTCAAGAATCCGATCATGAATATTCGCCAGCCGGGCGGCGCGCACCACGTCGTCGAGGTCGGCATGGGGCACCGCCAGCGCGATATTGTCCGCGATCGACGCGCGCAGCAGGGAGACGTCCTGGAAGACGAAGGAGACCCTCTGGTAGAGCTCCCGGCTGCCGAGCTCGCGCAGATCGACACCGCCAAGCATGACCGAGCCGTGGGTCGGGTCGAAGAACCGCGGCAACAGCTGGACCAGCGTGGACTTTCCGCTTCCCGACGGCCCCACGAGCGCGGTGACCGTCCCCGGCTCCAGCACCAGGTCGATCCCGCGCAGCACCTCGCGGTCGGCTTCGTAACCGAATCGGACGTCACGCAGTTCCACCCGGTGCCCCTGTGGCGCGACCGGGTGCGCGGGCTCCGGTAGTGACCGCACCTCAAGGACGTCCCGTATCCGGCCGACCGCGCGCCTCGCGGCCTGCGTTTCGTCGAAGCCGTGGCCGAGGGCCGCCACCGGAGCGGTCAGGCCGAGGCCGAGCAGCAGGAAGGGCAGCAGGTCGGCCGGGGCCATGTCGCCGTTCGTGATCAGCGACGCACCACCGATCAGCACGACCAGCAGCACGAACGGCGGCGCGAGCACGAGCTGCATCCCCGCGGCGACCCGGGAGATGCCGTGCACCCACCGGTGAAAGGTGCCGACGAAGGCGTCAGTGGCTTCGAGGAATTCGCGGTGGGCGCGCCCGGACCCGCCGAACGCCTTGACCACCGAGATCCCCTGCACGAACTCGACCACGGAACTCGAAATCCGCCCCATGGCCCCGTCGAACTCCTCCTGCTCGCGCAGCCGGGTCGGGGTCATCATCAGGGGAACCAGCGCCACTGCCAGCACCACCGGTACCAGCGTGATCAGTGTGAGCCGCCAGTCGATGGTGAACAGGTAGATCAGCGACACCAGCGGTACCACGAATGCGGAGACGAGCTCGCCGGGGGTGTGGGCGATGAACGGGTGCACGGCACTCACGTCCTCCCCGACCACCTTCGCCAGCTCGCCGGTCCGGCGCCGGGAGAACCAGCCGATCGGTACGCGCCCCAGCCGCGCGGCCAGTTGCCGGCGAAACGCCAGTTGCACCTGACCGTCGACAATGTGCCCGATTCCGGACGACGCGGCCGTGAACAGCAGCCGGACGAACAAGCCGGCCGCACCCGCGATCACGACGATCCAGACATGATCGCGATCGATGGTGCCGGGCGACAGCAGAGCACGGCCCAGTTCGACGACCGCCAACAGCGGCGCCAGACCCGCGACAGCGCCGATGACCTGGAGGAACACAACGGCGGCGAAACTCCAGGCATAAGGGCGCAGCAGCCCCGCGATGTTCTGTCCCGCCACGGGATCGGCATCCGGTGGTGGCGTGGACTGCTCCCTCGCCTGGGCAAGGTCGGTGATGGTCATCGTCCTCCCGTCTTCGTCGATCTCGTAGCGACCAGGCCCGTGGTCGAGCCGATGGCCGTGTTTTCCGGGTCGGCCACCGACTGCGTCGGTCGGCAGGTGACCGCTCGTCGCCGCCGGTGCGGGGCCCGCTGTGGCCTCGTTCGGCCAGGCCAGGCCAGGCCAGGCCAGGCCAGGGCACGCCACGGCACGGGGCTGCGGCGAGTTCGGCGAGCTGGCGCCTGGTCGGTCCCGGCGGGCAGCAGCTCACGGTCTTCGGTCCGCTGGTCCCGTGATGGCGGACTGGTCCGACGCAGGACGGTGAGGGCGAACGAGGACCGCGGCGACCAGGAGCGCGGCGCTGAGGGTCAGCCCGAGCGCGTATCCGTCGTGGAGAGTGGCCGCACCGGCAGGAGGTTGAAGGCGTTCGCGTCGGCGACCCAGCGGTTGGTGAACAGGCCGAGCCCGAGCGGCAGGACCCGCTTGCGGCCGACGCCGCCTGCTAACTTTGCGAACATGTTCCGAAAGTAGCATCGGGGCAAGCCGCCGTCACGTACTTTTCGAACATGTCCCGAAAGTCGGGGGCGGGCCGATGTGAACACGAAAGGCTGAACCCGCACTCATTTCGTGGCGGGGGCGGCGGGGCGGCATGATGGGGCGATGTCCCGAGCGCCCGCACCGCACGGCCGCACCGGCCGGCCGCCCCTGACCTCCCGTGCGCAGATCCTGGTGGCGGCCCGCCGGCTCATCGAGCGGGACGGCTGGGAGAAGCTGACCATCCGTCGGCTGGCCGCTGAGCTCGGCATCGGGGCGACGACCCTGTACCACCACATCCGGAACAAGGACGACCTGCTGATCCTCGTGCTCAATCACCACGTCGGCCAGGTCGAGCGCCCCCGGCTGCCCAGTGACCCGCGGGAGCGCGTCGTCGTGGCCGCCACCGCCATGCGCGACGCCCTCGCGGCCTGGCCCTGGGCCGCGGAAGTCCTCTCGGCCGACGGTTTCGTCGGCCTCCTCGACGAATCGGCGATGTGGATGGTCGAAGCCATCGTGGCGGGCGCCGACGACTACGGATGCACACCCGAGCAGAGCGTCGATGTGTTCCGCAGCATCTGGTACTACACCGTCGGCGAGGTCCTCGTCCGCGCCCACTCCGCCCGCCGACGGGACGAAGGCCGGCCCTTCGCCTACCGCGACGACCTGGACCCGTCCCAGGTACCCCACCTGGCCGCCATCGGCGTCCGATGGGCCGCGCTGGCCGCACGGGACATCTACCCCGAGGGGCTCCGCGTGTTCGTCGACGGGCTGCTCGCCCAAGCCGCGTCGGCGGCTTCCCGTGGCGTCGGCTGAGCACGAGCGCCGGGCCGAGTCGGGCCGGGCTGCCCGGCGTGTCCTTCCCCCGTACTCGCGTACCCCCGCCCCCGTCGTCCGCTATGCCGCCCGGTCCGTGCGGCGCGGTCCCCCGCGCGCCGCACGGACCGGGCGGCCGGGCACGGGTCACGCCTCGGATCGTGTGCCGGGGGACCGGCCCTCCTTGAGTTTGCGCAGCAGTTCCCGCTTCTGGGCGAGCGGGTCGGTGGCGCCGCCCGCGCCCCGTCCGCCGCTGCCGCCGCGCATGGCGGAGCGGGAGACGTTGGAGCGGGTGCCGCCGACGCCGAGCATGCTTCCGGAACGGCCCTTGCTCATGGGCTTCATCTCCTTCGTGGTGACTTCAGGCGAAGCCGTGGTGGTGGGTCGCCCCGTACGGCTTCGTGCGTGCTTCATACGCGCTTCGTGCGTGCGGGGCGGAGTCGAGACGGTTCGTCTCGATCTGCCGTCCACTTTGAGCGAGACGTCTCGTCTTGTCAAGACGAAACGTCTCGCCTCGCCCACTTGGTAGATTGCGAGCCATGACAGAGAGAATGACGCGTAAGACAGCTCCCGACTCAAGCCGCCGCAGCGAGCGCTCCCGCCGCGCGATCCTCGACGCCGCCCTCGACCTCGTCGGGGAGGTCGGCTTCGCCAAGGTGACCATCGAGGCCATCGCCGCCCGCGCGGGCGTCGGCAAGCAGACCATCTACCGCTGGTGGCCCTCGAAGGCCGCGGTCCTCTTCGACTCCTTCCTCGACCAGAGCGACGACGCTCCGGAGATCACCCTCCCCGACACCGGCGACCTCCCCGCCGACCTCAAGGTCGTGCTGCGCGCCACCATCGACGAGATGAGCAGCACTCGGTACGACCCCGCCACCCGGGCCCTGGTCGCCGAGAGCCAGAGCGACCCCGCGCTCGGCGCCGAGCTGAACGCCCGAGTGCTCGAACCGCAGCTCGCCGCGTGGACGGAGCGGCTGCGCGCCGCCCAGCGGGCCGGGGACGTCGCCGAGGACGCGGACCTGCGGGTCGCCGTCGAGATGATCGTGGGCCCCCTCTTCCACCGCTGGACCCTGCGCACGCTGCCGATGACCCACGACTACGCCGACGCGATCGTGGACCAGGTGCTGCGCGGCATCAGCCCCGCTGAGCCGGGGTCACCGTCAGGAGCCACGGAGCGTCCGTGATGACGCCGTCGCAGCCCAGGCGCAGCACCCGGTCACGGGCGGCGGGCGTGTTCACGGTGTGCGCCCACACGCGCGGGATGCCGGACCGGACGGCCCTGCGCAGATCCCTGGCGCGCGCCTTGTGATCGACGTCGAGCAGTGACACGAAGCCGCGCCAGCGCTCCGGCCGGTCGTGCCGCAACTGCTCCGCCGACCGCCACAGCTGCGCCAGCAGCCCCATCCGGTGTGCCTTGCGGGCCACGGCGGGCCGGTTGGTGTTGACGAAGACCGAGTCCGCCAGGCCGCGGGCGTGGATCAGGCGGGCCAGTCCCGGCAGCATGCGCGGGTCCTTGGCCTCCATCATCAGGACGGAGCGGTCGCCGAACCGGTCGAGCACCTCGCGCACCGTCGGCGGCCGCTCCAGATGCCGCCCGCCCGGGTGGCCGGGGCGCGGCCGCAGCAGCACCTCGCGCCACTGCCGGGCACTGAGCGCGCGCACGGGGCCCTTCGTGGTCGTCGTGCGGTCCAGCGTCGCGTCGTGCATGACGACGAGCGTGCCGTCCCGCAGCATCCTGGTGTCGAAGTCCAGGACCTGCGTGATACCGCTCTGGAAGGCCGCGGTCAGCGCGGACATGCTGTTCTCGGGGCTGCTCATGCCGCCGCCCCGGTGCGCGGTATAGGTGATCTCCGGCAGCGTGTCCACGGTCGGCGGCCGGGGACGCCCCTGTGCGCGTAAGCCGGTATGCGAGTCCGCGCGCGCGTCCGCGGGGCTCGCGATGTGCGAGTGTGCGAGGGCCGGGGCGGCCGCGGGGGCGGCCAGAACCAGCGCGATGACCGACGTCACAACATACCGAGTGATCATAAGGAGAACGCTAGAGGGAAGTTTCCGGATATGCCCGGTGTTATCACCCGGCAAGGGGAGAGTCTCCGCGGCCCCGAGTCCGGAGTGCGGTCACCTCGGGCGCAGGATGGTGGCAGCATTGATCGCAGACCAGCGGTGAAGCGAGGGGATAGATGGAACGCAAGGGCAGGTTCTCCCAGTGGCTGCGCCGACCGAGGAACGGTTCGGGCGAGGAGAGAGACACGGGCGCGGGCGCGGGTGGCGGTCGCGAGGATCTGCTCCTGGCGGCGGCGGCCGCGGGCTTCCCCCTGGCGCCGGCGGCGTATCCCTCCGGCTATCGATGTTCGTGTGAGCGCGTCGGCTGTCCGACTCCCGCCAGGCACCCCGTCTCCTTCGCCTGGCAGACGCAGGCGACCGTCGATCCCGAGCAGATCACCCAGTGGCTGCGCGGTCAGCCGCAGGCCAACTTCATCACCGCGACCGGCATGGACCACGACGTGCTCGACGTCCCCGCCGCCGCGGGGCGGCACGCCCTGGAGCGGCTGGGCGCCGCGGGCGTCGAGGTCGGCCCCGTCGCGACCTGTAGCCCGGACCGGATGCTGTTCTTCACCGCGACCCGGGGCACTCCCGAGGACGAGGACGAGTGGTGGCCCTGCGAGTTGGACTGCCACCCCGAGACGATGGATGAGCATCCCGGACTGCGCTGGCACTGCCGGGGCAGCTATGTGCTGATGCCTCCGGCGCGGGTGCCCGGCGACGGCCACGTCGCATGGTTGCTCGGCCCGGAGCGGCCGCTGCCCGACCCGCTGAGCCTGCTGGAGACGCTGACCGACGCCTGTGCGCTGTTCGCGGGCGACCCGGAGCACGAGACCGCGGCCTGGCCGAGCGGACGCTGAAGGGGGGCCGCCCGCCGCGCAGGCGACGGGCGGTACACCGGGAACAGGGGGGAACGGGGAAACCGGGGGCCGGTGGGAGTGGCGAACTACTCTCCCTTGGCCGCCGTCAGCCCCTCAAGCCGGTTGAGAAAGACCGCCTGCTGATCGGCCGCGTCCTTGACCGGCACCCGCACCACCGACTCGTACACCCTGGTCAGCGTGATCGACTTGCGGGCGTCGCCCGTCATCACCGCCTTGACCCGGTCGTCGGGCGCGGGCTTGAAGCCCTTGGCCATCGTCTGCTTCTGCCGGTGATGCGAGGCGAAGAAGACCATGCCGCCGCCGTCCTTGGTGCGCAGTCCCGCTGGAGCGAACTCCGCGCCCCGCGCCGCCGTGTCGATGTACTCCGTCCAGTACTTCGGGGTGCGCAGGTGCTTCTTGCGCGCGTCCCTCAGCCCGGAGGTCGCCGACCCGTCGGCGAACCTGTCGCCCTCGCCGGACATCAGGTAACTGGCGTACGCGGAGCTGAGCGCGTCAGGACGCACCGCGAGGCCCGAGTCGGCGCCGACCGGCACCGGCTGCGCGTAACCGTCCTTGTCCAGCTTGAAGTCGGGCACCTCGTCGTCGCTGAGGAGCGACAGATACGCGGCCTTCCACGGTGCTTCCGCCCCGTCCCGCGTGAACAGCAGCAGCCAGCGGCCGGGGCCGCGGTTGCTGCCCGCGTCGGCGAGGAAGAACTTCGGCCAGCCGGCCTGTTTCGGGATGGTGTACCGCGCGTCCTTCAGCTCCAGCGCGGACGCCCCCGGGTTGCCGTCCGGGTGCGCGGCCTGCTCCGCCGTCAGGTCGGCCTCGCCGATCTCCCGCAGCGGGCCGGTCTCCACCTGACGGATGATCTCCGGATCGGCCGCACGGTACGCCTTGTTGTACGTGTCGGTGAACCGCTTGAGTACCTTCGGGGCCTCGTCCTCGCTCACCGACGGGATGACCTCCCGCTCGCCGTGCACGGTCATGCACCCCGTCAGCGTCAGCAGCGCCGCGGCTGCCAGAGCGGTCAACTCCCGGCGGGGCAACCTGCGTGTCATGGGGCTCCTGCTCCTTCGGGGTCGCCTCGGACGGCGCAACCTTATACGGGGCGGGGAACACCGGCCGCGTGGGGACCGGGTACGGCGGCCGCACGGCGGTCCGTGACCGGTACGGCTGCCGCGACCGGCACGCGCGCGGGCGCCTGCGTGATCGCGAGCGGTGGCCGGGACCGGTGCCCGAGACCGGTGCCCGGGTGGCCGGTCCGGGTCGCTCGCCTCCCGTCAGGGACGGGCGTAGGCGACGTGTCGTCAAGGGGCGGCATCCCGTGGCTCGCGGCGCGGCAGCACCAGGGGCTCACCCGTACGCGGATGGGCCAGCACCTCCACGGGCTGCTGGTAGACGCGGGACAGCAGCTCCGCGTCGAGGACCACCGGCGGCGGCCCCTCGGCCGCGATCCGGCCCCCCTGGAGAACGGCCACACGGTCCGCGTACGCCGCCGCCAGGCCCAGGTCGTGCAGCACGACGACCACCGCGTCCCCGGCGGCCGCCCGTTCCCGGCACACCCGCAGCACCAGCTCCTGGTGGCGCAGGTCCAGCGCCGCGGTCGGCTCGTCGAGCAGCAGCAGGGGCGCGCGCTGGGCGAGCACCCTGGCGAGCGCCACCCGCGCGCGCTCACCGCCGGACAGCGCGCCGAAGGGCCGGTCGGCGAAGTCGGTGACCTCGGTCGCCGCCATGGCCGAGGCGACCGCCGGGTCATCCTCGTCCTCGGCGCGGGTGCCCGCCCACGGGGCGCGGCCCATCCGCACCACCTCTTCCACGGTGAAGGGGAAGGACAGCGACGCGGACTGCGGCAGCACGGCGCGGCGCAGCGCGAGTTCGGCGGCCGACCATTCGGCGACGGGGCGGCCGTCGATCCGTACGGTGCCGGACCGGGCGGGCAGGTCGGCGGCGAGCGCGGCCAGCAGCGTGGACTTGCCCGCTCCGTTCGGGCCCACCAGAGCGAGCACCTCGCCCGCCGTGACGGTGAGATCCACCTCGGTCAGCACCGCTCGCGCGGCGAGGGTGACGCCCAACTGCCGGGTCTCGGCAACAAGGCCGCCTCGCGCGGGCGGCGCGGGAACCTGCCGGGGGCGACCGGTGAGCAGACCGGCGAACGCGCGCGCCCTCATGCCCAGCCCCCTTGCCCGCGACGGGTCCCGCGCAGCAGCCAGAAGAAGAACGGGCTGCCGAAGAGCGCGGTCAGTACGCCCAGCGGGAGTTCGGCGGGCTGCGCCAACGTGCGGGCCGCCAGGTCGGCGGCGACCACCACCACCGCGCCGCCGAGCGCGCTGCCGGGCACCAGGAAGCGGTGTCCGGGCCCGGCCGCCATGCGCAGCAGGTGCGGCACGAGCAGCCCGACGAAGGTGATGATGCCCGCGACGGCGACCGCCGCCGCCGTCAGCAGCGCGACGAGCAGCACCACCCGCACCCGCAGCCGCTCCACATCGACCCCCAGGTGCCGGGCCGGGCGCTCGCCGAGTGCGAGCAGGTCCAGTTTCCGGGCGCACAGCGGAGCGGCGAGCAGGCCCGCCGCCGCGCAGGGCAGTACGGCGAGGACCTTCGGCCAGGTCGCCTGGGCCAGCGAGCCGAGTTGCCAGAAGGTGATCTCGGTGATCTGCGCGTTGTCGGCGTAGAAGACGGACAGGCCGATGAGCGCCCCGGCGAACGCGTTGACCGCGATGCCGGTGAGGATGAGCGTGACCACCTCCGTACGGCCGTCCGACCGCGACAGTCCGTAGACGAGCAGCACGGTCAGCAGTCCGGCGACGAAGGCGCACCCGGTGACCGTCCACTCGCCGAGGAAGGTCAGGCCCAGCGCGATCGAGCCGACGGCGCCGACCGCGGCGCCCGCCGAGATGCCGATCACCCCTGGCTCGGCGAGCGGATTGCCGAACCCGCCCTGCATCAGCGCACCCGCGCAGCCGAGCGAGGCACCGACGAGCAGGCCGAGGACGACGCGCGGCAGCCGGACGTTCCAGAGCACGCTCTCGCCGACCCGGTCGAGGGGGGAGCCGCCCAGGCCCACCCGGTGCAGGGCCGAAGCGACCACATCGCTCACGGGAATCCCGTACGCGCCGGTGGCGGCGGACAACAGGGCCAGCGCGAGCAGCGCGACGGCGAGCCCGGCGGTCAGCGCCGACGCGCGGCCGCGCCGCCGGGCCCCGGACGCGGGGAGAGCGGGAACGGGCCCGGGGGACTCGGGGAGCGCGGACTTCCGCGCGGGCCCCGGGGTCTGTGGGGCGCCACTTCCCGGCCGGGTGGACACCGTCACTGGTCATCCTTGTACAGCTGGTCCACCAGCGAGCGCAGCACCTCGTCGGTGCGGGGGCCGTAGTTGAGCAGGGTGCCGTCCTCGATGGAGACCACGCGGCGGTCCATCCCGGCCGGGGTCTCGGCGACGCCCGGCAGCTTGAGCAGCCCGTCCACGCCGCCGACCGAGTCAAGTCCCTTCGTCATCACGAGAAGCGCGTCGGGTGCGGCCTTCGCCAGGGCCTCGCTGGTGATCGGCGTGAAGTCCTTGTTCAGCCCCGACTCCTCGCCCGCGTCGACGGCGCCCGCCGCTTCGAGCAGCGAACCGGCCCCCGAATCGCGTCCGCCCAGCAGATAGACGGAGGCCGAGCCGCGCAGATAGAGGAAGGCGACACGCGGCCGCTTGCCGTCCGGCGACGGCTTGATGCCGGACCGTACGGCGTCGATCCGCCGCTCCGTGCGCTCGCGCAGCTGGTCCCCGGCCTTGCTGACGCCGAGCGCGGCGGCGACGGCGTCGATGCGGGTGGCGACGTCGGAGAGCTGCTTGGCCGGTTCGAGCACGATGAGCGGAACGCCCGCGTCCCGTATCTGGCCAATGGCCTCCGAAGGACCGGTGGTGGTGTCGGCCAGGACGACGGTGGGCTTGAGGGACAGCACGTTCTCGGCCGAGACGTCGTGGGCGCGCGTCACCACGGGAAGCCCCTTCGCCTGCGCGAAGTTGGCGGTGATGTCCCGGCCCACGACCTTGTCGCCCAGGCCGAGCGTGAACACGGTCTCGGACAGCGAGCCGGTCAGCGGCACGATCCGGTCGGTGCTGCGCACGGTCACCCGGTGTCCGTCGGCGGACCGGACGGTGGCCGGAAGACGCGGTGTGGGCTTCGCGGCCAGCGGCTCCAGCCGCTCGCCCGCGCTGTGCTTCTTCGCCGCGCCGTCGCCGGTGCTGCCACCGGCCGCCGTGCCGCCGCACCCGGTGAGCCCGGCCGCCAGGGCGAACACGGCGATGAGAACGCCGACATAGCGCGGGACGCCTGTCGGCGCACCCGCCGACTGCCGTTGATGCACGTGCTTGCCTCTCTGCCGTCCTTGCCGTTCCGGAGTCCTGCTGTCCTGCTGTCCTGCTGTCCTGCTGTCCTGATGTCGTGCTGTCCTGCTGCTCTGGAGCCGTGCTGCTTCAGGGCCTTGGAGCCCCGGGGCTTGGCTGTTCCGCTGTTCCGCTGTCCCGGCGGCCGGCCGCTGTGGCGCCGGGTCGCCCTGTCGGCCCGGGGTTCCGCCCGACCGAGCTATAGCTTAGGTTAGCCTTACCTTCATTGCTATGTACCGGGAGGGGCACCGATGCTGCCAGTCAGACCAACCCGTGCCTGCGCGCTCGCGCTGCTCGCCGGGCTGCTCGCGGCGCTGTCGCCCGGCACCGTCGCGCACGCGGCGGACCGTACGGTCTCCGGCGGGCGGCTCGACTGGGGCGTCAAGTCCTCCTTTCAGAGCTATGTGACCGGGCCGATCGCCCAGGGCGGTTGGAGCCTGCGCGGCGGTGCGGCGACGGTGGGGGAGAGCCAGTTCCGCTTCCACTCCGCGCAGGGCTCCTACGATCCGGGCAGCGGCGCGTTCAGCGCCGCGTTCTCCGGCGGGGTGCGCTTCGCCGGCCACCGCAAGACGAACGGCGCGTACGAACTCGACCTCACCTTGAGCCGGTTGACCGTCCGCACGCCGGGCGGCGGCAGCGGCACCCTCTACGCCGACATGGTCAGCAAGGCCAAGGGAAGCGGAAAGGTCACCACGA
Source organism: Streptomyces sp. A01 (assembly GCF_059026195.1). Classification (NCBI taxonomy): domain Bacteria; kingdom Bacillati; phylum Actinomycetota; class Actinomycetes; order Kitasatosporales; family Streptomycetaceae; genus Streptomyces; species Streptomyces sp. A01. The sequence goes on from NZ_JBWLKN010000016.1 coordinate 26,553, forward strand.
CCAGCCAGGTACCGCTCGCCTCCCTCGACCTGTCCCGGGTGAACATGCGGGGCGGCGGCACCGCCGTCGTCCTCGACTCCGTCCCCGCGAAGCTCACCGAACGCGGCGCCCAGGCGTTCGCCGGCTACTACACGGCCGGGACCGCCCTGGACCCGGTGAGCCTGTCCGCCGACATCAAGCGCGGCGGCGAGAACAGCGGCGAGAACAGCGGAGAGAAGAACGAGCCGGGCTCGGGCTCGCGGCAGGACGGCGAGGACGGCGGTCGCGGAGAGGACGCGGAGAAGCGGCGGACGAAGTCCAACGGGGCGATCGAGGACGCCGCCGTCGACTGGGGCGTGCGCCGCACCTTCCGGGAGTACGTCACCGGGCCCATCGCGGACGGCCGCTGGAAGCTCTCCGATGGCGCCGAGGACGGTGGCGCGCTCTTCCGCTTCCCGCGCGGCAAGGGCGGCTACGACCAGCGCACGGGCCGCCTTGAGGCGACCTTCGCCGGGCAGACGCGCTTCACCGGCAAGGATCTCGACCTCGCGCTGAGCGGCGTCTCCGTCCGGGTCGCCGACGGCAAGGGCACCCTCTCGGCGGACGTGACGACCGGGAAGACCACCAGCAGGGAGGTGCCACTCGCCACCTTCGCGGCGAAGGGGCTGAAGGACCCGCGCCCCAAGAAGGGTCTGGTCTCCGTGCCGGAGGCGCCGACGAAGCTGACGAAGGAAGGCGCCACGGCGTTCAACGGGATGTATCGGGCGGGGACCGCCATGGACCCGGTCTCGCTCGCCGTCGCCGTAGACGAACAGGCCGCGCTGCCGCCGCTGCCCGACCTGGGCAGCGAGCCGAACGCGAAGGCGGGGGACGGGCGTTCCGCCGCGCCTGCCGCCGATGCCGCTGACTCCGCCCGGTCCGATGACTCCGGCGATTCCACCAGCTCCTCGTCGGCGATGCCGTGGATGGCCGCCGGGGTTGGAGTGCTCGTGGCGGGCGCCGCCGTCTTCCTCGCCCTCCGGAAGCGCCGCACCGGCACCGCCACCGCCTCGACCCCGGGCGCCGCCTCAGGCGGGACGGCGCCCGGCGAGGCGTCTCCCGACGACTGACCGCCCCCCCGCACGCCACCGAGCCCGCGCCGTACAGCGGCGGGCAAGGGCCGCCAGGCGCGGAACGCCGCGCACCCACACCGCACTCCGCCACCCACGCCGCACTACGCCAGCCGCACCGCACCGCACCGCACGCCAAGCGTCGAGTCTGACCGCGCCACCAGTGGTGAGCCTCAACGCGTCGACCAGCAAGGAGAGTCCTGCCGATGTCCGTCACCCCGTCCGTGCCCCGCAGAGCGCGGCGTACCACCGTCGCCCGCGTCGCCGCCATCGCCACCGCCGCCGCGTTCAGCGCCGCCGCGCTGAGCCTGCCCGCCACCGCCGCCACCGATGGCGCGGCGAGGGCGGACGGGCCGCCGCCGAAGCTGGAGCTGAAGAACGGCACCCTCGACTGGGGCGTGAAGGAGGGGTTCCGCAAGTACGTCAAGGGGCCGATAGCCGGTGGTGAGATCACCGTCGCCGACGGGGCCAAGCAGGCGCCCGGCAACGGCCCGTTCACGTTCACCGACGGCAAGGGCAGCTACGACACCGGCACCCACGCCGTAGCCACCGCCTTCAAGGGCAGCGTGCGCTTCACCGGCCACCACGGGGCACTCGACCTCAAGCTGAGCGACCTGAAGGTCAGTACCGAGAAGACCAAGGGCTCCATCACCGCCGACGTCTCGGCGAAGGACAAGGACACCGGCAAGGTCACCGACCGCGACGATGTCGCCCTCGCCACCCTCGACCTGACCGGCATCGAGCCGGGCAGGGGCGAGGGCGGCGCGATGACCTTCGCCGACATCCCCACGAAGCTGACGGCCGACGGATCGAAGGCGTTCAGCGGCATGTACGAGGAGGGCCAGGCGCTCGACCCGGCCACCCTGGCCGTGACGCCGGGCGGCCCGGTCAAGCCCGACCCGACCACCCCGCCTCCGACCGACCCCACGGGCAAGCCGACCACCAAGCCCACGAGCAAGCCCACCGGCAAGCCGACAGACAAGCCGACTGCCAAGCCCACCACCAAGCCGACGGCCAAGCCGACCGCCAAGCCCTCAACGCCGCCCGCCGGGAAGGGCGGGATCGTCACCGGCACCCTCGACTGGGGCGTGAAGGCGAAGTTCCGGAAGTACGTCACCGGCCCGATCGCGAACGGCAAGGTCACGCTCTCCGGTGGTGCCACGCAGCGCGCCGACGCCTATCGCTTCCCCCGGGGCACGGGCTCCTACGACGGCGCCCAGAAGTCCCTCGACGCGAAGTTCGCCGGAGCGGTCCGGTTCACCGGCCACCAGGGCAAGCTCGACCTGAAGTTCAGCGACCTCAAGGTGAAGGCGAAGGGCACCGCGGGCACGCTGGTCGCTGACGTCTCCTCCAAGGACAAGGACAGCGGCAAGGTCACCACGACGGGCGATCAGGCCGTCGCCGACCTGAAGCTGTCCGCGGGCGCGCTCACCGCGAAGAACAAGGTGGTCTCGCTCAAGGCCGTCCCCGCCAAGCTGACCAAGGGCGGCGCGAAGGCGTTCGGCGGCTTCTACGAGCCGGGTGACGCGCTCGACCCGGTCACCCTGGCCGTATCGCTCGACAAGAACGCGATACTGCCCTCCGGTTCGGGTTCCGGTTCCACCGGTTCAGGACCGGAGGCGGGAGCGGGCACGGACAGCGACTCCAGCGCGTACGGCGGCAGCGGCGGGGTCACCGGGGGCGACACGACCGGCGGCGGCTCGCTGGCCGCCACGGGTTCCGGCACCCCCGTCGGCGCCCTGCTGGGCGCGGCGGGCGCGCTCGTCGTCGGAGGTGCCGCCGCCACGTACGCCGTACGCCGCCGCGCGGCCGGTGTGACCGGCGTGTCCGGCGCGTAGGGCAGGCGCCCCGCACGACTCCGGCCGGAGCGCGCCCGGTCCTGACCGCTCCGCGCGCTCCGGTCCGGGCTCCAGCTCCGTTCCGGTTCCGGTTCCGGTTCCACCTCTGGTTCCGGCGCGAGACCAACGCCCGTCCGTCGCAAGGGCGTTGCCGCACCACCCCCACGCCGCGCCCGCGTTCACCGGTCCGTCCACCGGTGGGCGCGGGCGCTTTTCCACCCCGTCTGCGGGCCGTTGTCAGAGGTGGCGTCTACGGTGAAGTCGCCAGTGGGACCGTGCGGCTTGGCGGCCACACGGTCCGGACAAGGGCGCGACTGTCGCTGTGAGGAAAGGCTCGTCGATGAACAAACTGCCGGATGCCGCCGCTCCGTTCCTGGTGCGCACCGACTACTCCCAGCAAGAGGCCTGGGAGGCGGTCCGCGCGGCGATCTCCTCAGGCGGCGGTGAAGACTACATACCCGACCTGGAGTTCATCGACGACTCGGCCTATGACGGTCTGACGCCCGCGCAGATCCTGGACCTGCTGCCCGAGGGGCACGATCACTCGCTGCTCGTCGTGGTCGACAAGACCGCCATGGCCTCGGCGGAGATGCCGCTGCTCGCCATCGACCTGTGGCACGATCGCGGTCGCGAGACGCGCATCATCGCGACCATGCTCTGCGACCTGGAGTGCAACCTCTCGATCGCCAACATGGACTTCTTCGAGTTCGCCGACTCCGCCTCGGCCGACGGCGTCTTCCGGGGCTTTCGAAGCGCCTAGCGGGCGTCCGGGGGAAGCGGCCTTGGCACAGCGAAAGAGGTGTGCCCCGTCAGGGGCGCGCGGAACTGCGCGATCAGCTATGACGCACCCGCAGTCCGCGTCACACGGACAGGGGCTCCCTCCGCCCCGGAGGCGGCTCAGTGGCCCCCGGGGCGCGGACCAGCGGCTCAGGCGCTCAGTGGACCCCTGTGGTCGGTGCCGAAGTGCTCGCCGAGTTCCTGGAACACGGCCGTGTTCAGCGCGAACGCCTGCTTGCACTCGTCGACCACGCGCTGCTTCTCCAGGTCGTCCACCGGCAGGGCGTCGAGCAGCGCGCGGTACTCCCGCTTGAACGTGGCGGGGTTGCCGATGCCGGTGAACACGTAGAACCGGACGCCGTCGCCCTTGCGCGCGAAGCCCCACGTCTTCTCCGCCGTGTCGCGGATGATCTGACCGCCGGAGAGGTCGCCGAGGTAGCGGGTGTAGTGGTGGGCGACGAAACCGGCGGGCCAGTCCCGTGCGCACTCCTCGACGCGCGCCGCGTACGCCGCCGTGGCGGGCAGCGGCTCCAGGCCGGTGCGCCAGGACGGGCCGCCCAGGTGGGCCAGGTCGCGCTCCAGCTCGGCGGTGCGGGCCAGCTCGGGCTGGATGAAGGGGCCGGCGACCGGGTCCCCGGTGAGCCGCTCGGAGGCGGCCTCCAGGCTCCGGTAGACGAACCACAGCTGTTCGGTGTAGCGCTGATAGGCGCCGACACCGAGCTTTCCGCCCAGCATCGCGCTCATGAAGGCTGAGGTCTCGGCCTCCACGTGCTGCGCGTGGGAGGCGGTGCGGATCAGCGTGGAGAACGGGACGGGGGCGGATGCGGCGTCCAAGGCGGACCTCCGGGGACCGAGGGGACGGGAACGGGCAGGGACGAGCGGAGGCGGCGCCCGAGGTCGGCGCCACTGCCCCTCAATTCTGTCTACTTAGGCTTACCTAAGTCAATTAGTTCCCGACGTACTGTCGGTAAAACCTTACCGCGACGGCCCGTACCCGGCGACTTTCAGCGGCACCGGGCAGCGCTGGGTGGTGCTGGGTGGGTGTTCGGCAGGAAAAGGGGTGCGGCGGGTGCGGCGGTAAGGGACTCAGCGTGATCCGCCGGACACGGGCTACGGCAGGGTGAGGATCTCCGCCCCGGTGTCGGTCACCACGAGCGTGTGCTCGAACTGCGCCGTGCGCTTGCGGTCCTTGGTGACGACGGTCCAGCCGTCCTCCCACATGTCGTACTCGTAGGTCCCCAGCGTCAGCATCGGCTCGATCGTGAACGTCATGCCCGTCTTGATCTCGGTCGTGTGGTGCGGGCTGTCGTAGTGCGGGACGATCAGGCCCGAGTGGAACGCCGTGCTGATGCCGTGCCCGGTGAAGTCGCGGACGACCCCGTAGCCGAACCGCTTCGCGTACGACTCGATGACCCTGCCGATGATGTTGATCTGACGGCCGGGCTTGACCGCCTTGATGGCGCGGTTCAGCGACTCGCGGGTGCGCTCCACCAGCAGCCGGGACTCCTCGTCCACCTCGCCGCACAGGTAGGTGGCGTTGTTGTCGCCGTGTACGCCGCCGATGAACGCGGTGACGTCGAGGTTGACGATGTCGCCGTCGCGGAGCACGGTCGAGTCGGGGATGCCGTGGCAGATCACCTCGTTGACCGAGGAGCACAGCGACTTGGGGTAGCGCCGGTAGCCGAGCGTCGAGGGGTAGGCGCCGTGGTCGCACATGAACTCGTGGGCGACCCGGTCGAGTTCGTCGGTCGTCACGCCGGGGGCGATGTGCCGCGCCGCTTCCTCCATGGCCTGCGCGGCGACGCGCCCGGCGATCCGCATGCGCTCGATCGTGTCGGCGTCCTGGACCTCCGGCCCCGTGTACGGCGTCGGAGCGTCCTTGCCGACATACTCGGGCCGCGGGATGGAAGCGGGGACGTTGCGGGCGGGGGAGAGCTGCCCCGGGACAAGAAGTGACTGGCCAGACATGCCAGCGAGTGTATCCACGACACATCGGGCACGATGGCGGCAAGTGAGCCAGCACACGTCAGCGACGACAGGAGAGGCCGGGATGGCGCTGTTCAAGAGGCGTACGACGGGCAAGCCCGGTGAGTGGTTCTACTGCCTCCAGCACCAGCGGGTGGAGGAAGGGCCCGAGTGCCGCGCGGCCGACCGCATGGGGCCTTACGCCTCCCGCGAGGAGGCCGGGCACGCGATGGAGCGGGCGGCTGAGCGGAACCGGGAATGGCGCGAGGACGCGCGCTGGAAGGACACCGGCGGCGCCCCGTCCGGCAGCGCCGGGGACGAGGCGTAGCGCCCGGCGCGCACCGGGCAGAGCCGGTGCGCGCCGGACGTGAGCGGCCCCGGCGCGTGCTGTGCGTGGGCCGAGGACCGGGGCGCGGTGGCCGGGCCCCGGCTCCCCGGTGGCAGCCCCGCCGGGGAGGGCACCGCCGGCCCTCCCCGGCGGGGCTGCCGCGTCAGGGACGCCCGGTACCGCGACGGCTGTGATCAGGAGTCACTGGTGCCGGCGACTGCCAGGGGCAGCGAGGGAGCTTCCGAGTTGTCCACCTGTGCGGCCTGGTCCTTGACGTCGTTGCACTGGTTGGTGCGGGCCTCGTCCAGCAGCTCCACGATGACGATGACGTCGATGTCCTGCGCGGTCAGGCAGATGTCATCGATGGGAGCGATGTTCGTGTGGAAGTCCGGCGCGCCGTTGTCCACGGCGACCGCGGGGGAGGCGGCCAAGCCGGTGGCGGCGATTGTCAGGAGCGAGCCGACGAGGGCCTTCTTGGCGTTCATGCGATTGACCTTTCACAACGGGGATTGCCGCGCGGATGTCGGCACTGCGACTAACTCCCGTGGCGGCGAGCGGTTGCGGGGAATGGACCGATGGGGGCACGCGTCACCCATATGACCCATATGGCCGGTCCCCGGACGAGTGGCCGTGCCGCCGTCCTCCGGCCTCGGCGGCTCCGCCCGCCCGTCACCTTCAGGTCCCCCGCGAGGTCAGCTCGCCTGGCCCGCCCGTGCCTCGCGTCTGGCCCGCATGTCACGCGCGTTGGCGTCGGTCCTGGCGTCGTACGCCATGAGCTTGGGCAGCGCGATGGCCAGCAGCCCCACCGACGCGACGCAGGCCAGGCCGCCCGACCACACCGAGGCGCGGACGCTGGTCATCCCCGCCATCGTTCCCGCCCGTACCTGTCCCAGCTGCGGCCCCGTCGCGTACGACAGGAGCTCTATGCCCGCCAGCCGTCCCCGCAGCTCGTCGGGGATGGTCTGGTTCCACAGCGTGGAGCGGAACAGCCCGCTGACCATGTCGGCGCCCCCGGCGACCGCCAGGCACAGCAGTACCAGCCAGATGTTCGGCAGCCACCCGGCCGCCGCCATCGCCAGCCCCCACAGCGCCGCGCCGAGGACCACCATCCGGCCGTGCCGGTGGACGCGCGATGTCCAGCCGCTGGTCGCGCTGACGACGATCGACCCGACCGAGCCCGCCGCGTACATCAGGCCCAGCGCCCACGGCGCGTCCAGGTCGTCGGCGAGGAAGGGGAAGATCGCGTTCGGGAAGGCGAAGAACATCGCGGCCATGTCCACCGCGTACGTCCCCAGCAGCTCCTTGCGCCGCCACGCGTAGCGCGCGCCCTCCATGATGGCGGCCAGCGAAGGGCGCTCGGCGTCATGGGCGGCCGGGGCCGGGGTCAGCCCCAGCGCCAGCAGCACGGAGGCGGCGAAGGTCAGCAGGTCGAGCCCGTAGGCGACGGGGAGCCCGGCGTACGCGACGATGACGCCCGCCAGCGAGGGGCCGGCGATGGCCGACAGCTGCCAGCGCATCGAGTTCAGCGCGGCGGCCGCCGTGAGCTGGTCGTGCGGCACGATGCGGGCCACCACCGCGTCGATGGCGGGCCGCTGCAACCCGGTCAGCGCGCTGGTCAGCGCGGCGACCACGTACAGCGGCCACAGCAGGGGATCGGGCAGCATGCTGTTGATCAGCAGCAGGGCGGCCAGCACGCCCAGGCCGAGCTCCGTCAGGAGGATCAGCTTGCGGCGGTCCACGGCGTCGGCGAGGGCCCCGCCGTACAGCCCGAACACGATCAGCGGCACCAGTTCCACCGCGCCGATCGCACCGACGGCGAACGCCGACCCTGTCAGCTCCTTGATCTGCAGCGGCAGCGCCACGAGCGTCAGGAAGCTGCCGAAGGAGGTCACAAGCCCGGCGACCCACAGCCGCCGGAAGTCGGGTGAGGAGTGCCAGGGGGAGAGGTCGGGCAGGAAGGCCCGCGCACCGCGCCCTTTCGCGGGTGCGGCCCCGGGGGAGTGGGGCGCCTCGGGTTCTCCCGCAGCGGGGGGTTCTCGGTCGGTCACAAAAAGTCATCGTCGGTCGCCCGTCGGAGGGGAGCAACCGAATATCGTGCGGGCCCGGTCGCCTTCCGCCCGGTCACCAGCGTGGAGGCGGTGGCGCCGTGAGGTCTTCGGCCAGCCTGGCCAGTCGGTCCCTGAACGTGCGGCGGCCGCGCCGCGCGGGCTCGCTGTTCTCCCCGGCCGCCGCGCTGACCAGATGCTGGACGATATCGAGGCCCGGACCCGGGTCGGCACCGAGGCCGGAGGGCGGGGGGACGGCGAGCCCCTGGTCCGCCGCCGGGTTCACAGCCCGGCCCGGCTCCGCCGCCCCGGCGCCTGGGGGCGCGGCGAGCATGTCGTGCGCGAGGGCGCGCAGCTCCGTGTTCGTGCCCTCGGGGGCGCCGTCGAGGGCGAACACCGCCACCCCGCCACGGCGCGCGTCGTGCACCCGCTCCAGCAGCCCTTCCCCCGGCCGGCCGGGGGCGACGACCAGCAGCGTCTCGCCGCGCCGCGCCGCCGCCAGCCTGCCGAGCCCCACCGACAGATGCGGCGGAGGCCGACGGGGCGCCCGCGCCCCGTCCGCCGCCCCGGGAGGGCCGCTGTCCGCCCCGTGCCCGGCCGCCCCGTGCCCGGCCGCTCCCTGCCCGGTCGCTCCGTCCCCGGCCGTGCCGGGCAGCCGGTGGCGCAGCAGCGTGGGGGACAGCTCGGGCAGCGCCGACCAGGCCGCCTCGTCGTCCAGGTGCGCCGCCAGGTGCCAGGGCTCGTACTCCTCCGTCCCCACCAGCAGCAGTCCGCCGCCGTGCGGTGTCACCGACGCGCGCAGCGACTGCGCGAAGCTGCGGGTGGTCCGCGACCACTCGGTTCCGGCGAGCACTTCGCGGAGCAGCGCGACCCTGACGGCGTCCATGGGCGGCATCCTGCCGTGGCCCCGCGCCGGATGGGGGCGAGTCCGGAGCGGCTCACCCAAGTGGGCTCCGAGGGCGGGCTCTGCCCGTACACACCTGGCCGCCCTTCGGGAGGGCTTCTCCGGGCGGGCGCGTGGGCGCGCCTGGGCGGGCCGGGGTGCCCGCCCCGCGGGCGCGCTCACCGCCGCTGGCGCCCCGCCACCACCAGATAAGTGCCGAAGAGTATCTGCACCGCACCGAAGCACATCATCACCGAGCCGATCTTCGTCAGCGTGAAGACGGAGATGTCCACGTCCCCCGCGAACAGCCACAAGCCGAGTCCGACCACTGCGGTCGCGGTTCCTTCGAGGTACTGCTTCCGGGCTGCCGCCACTGCGACCGTCCTTTCCGTGGGGGGTGCGCCGCGTCCGTCGCGTCGGCGCCGTGAGCCACCCGTCCCGGGCTCTGGCCACGCGGCCGCCCACGTGGGTTGTGAGGGGGTGGCGAGGCGCCCGGGGCCGGAGTGGGTCTCGGCCGTCGCACTGTTCACGGTAGGCGCGCCACGGGCCCGATTCCTCGCCCCGTGGCAGGAGACCGGCGGCCTGCCGACTGCATCGTTCGACGGAGTCCCCGGGGCCGCGTCGCCAACTGTTCATGTGCCGTGTCTTGACGCTCTGTTAGGTGATCCCTATGGTCACCGCACACAAGGGACGTCCTACGTCCTGTCGTTGGCGCTCGATTGCAATGGGGCATCGGGAGGGTCTGATGGCAAGTGGCATGGCGGCGTACGAGGTGTCCGTTCCCTTCCGGGCGGGCACCGGCGGATACGCCAGTTACCGGATTCCGGCGGTGGTCGTCACCGAGAACGGCACGGTGCTCGCCTTCGCCGAGGGGCGGGTGGGCTCGTCCTCCGACGCGGGCGATATCGACCTGGTCCTCAGACGTTCGGCCGACGGCGGGCGGACCTGGGGGCCGCTGCGGGTCGTCGGGCAGAACGGCTCCGGCACGGCGGGCAACCCGGCCCCCGTGGTCACCGACAGCGGCCGCGTCCTCCTCGTCCACGTACGGAACGCCGCCACCGCCACCGAGGACCGCATCCGGCGCGGCCTGGTTCCCGCCGTCGAAGGACGGCGGGTGTGGGTGCAGCACAGCGACGACGACGGCGCGGCCTGGTCCCCGCCGCGTGAGATCACCAAGAGCGCCAAGCGCCCTGAGTGGCGCTGGTACGCCACGACCCCCGGGCACGCGATCCAGCTGCGGCACGGCCCGCACGCCGGGCGGATCGTGGTCCCGGCCAACCACTCGCTGCCGCCGACCGGGTCCGACAACGGCACCGAGGGCGCGTACAACGGCGGCCACGACCTGCTCAGCGACGACGGCGGGCGGACCTGGCGGATCGGCTACGTGGACGACAACCCGAATGGTTACGTCAACGTCAACGAGACGACCGCCGCCGAACTCCCCGACGGCCGGATCTACTTCAACACCCGCAACGACGCCACCTCGCCCGGCAACCGTGCCGACGCCTACTCGGCCGATGGCGGCGCTTCCCTGGTCAAGCCTTTCCGCCCGCAGGCCGGTCTCGTGACGCCCGTCGTCGAGTGCAGCGTGCTGTGTCTGGAGGCCGGGGCGTCAGGGGACGGGGAGGCCCTGCTCTTCTCCGGTCCCGCCGATCCGGCTTTCCGCGCCCTGATGACGGTCCGGGCCAGCCGCGACGGCGGGGTCACCTGGCGCCTCGCGCACACCGTGAACGGGCTGCCCGCCGCGTACTCCGATCTCGTCCGGCTGGACGACGACACCGTCGGGCTGCTCTACGAGACCGGCGACTTCAGCGCCTACTCGACCATCACCTTCCGGCGCGTTCCCGTAGAGGAGCTGACATGACCCCGTACGGACCCGACCGACGCACCCTCTTGGGCACGGCGGCCGCAGCGGCGGCCGGGTTCGCCCTGGCGGGCTGCGGCAGCGACGATGACGACGACGGCGGCGAGGCCAACGAGCGCGAGAAGGGCCAGAAGATCACCCTGAACTTCTGGTCCTGGGTGCCCGGCATCGAGAAGCCCGTCGCGCTGTGGAACAGCGAGAACCCCGAAGTGCGGATCAACCTGGAGAAGGTCTCGGCCGTCAACGGCGCGCAGTACGCCAAGATGCACGCCGCGATCAAGGCGGGCGACGCCCCCGACCTCGGCCAGATCGAGTACTCGGTGGTGCCCAGCTTCCTTCTGGACAACGGCCTCGCCGACCTGTCGAAGTACGACGCCGACCGGTACAAGACCAAGTTCACCGGCTGGCAGTGGCAGCAGTCCGTCTTCGGGAAGTCGGTGTACGCCGTCCCGCAGGACTCCGGTCCGATGGGGCTGTTCCTGCGGCAGGACCTGTTCGGCGAGTGGGACATCGAGACGCCGCGGACCTGGGACGAGTACGCGGAGGCCGCCGAGGTGATCCGTAAGAAGGGCGCCTGGATCGAGACGTTCTCCACGACGAACGGCAACCGCTTCGCCGGTCTGGCCTGGCAGGCGGGCGCGCGCTGGTTCGGCACCAGCGGTGACACCTGGACCGTCGCCATCGACGACGGCCCGTCGCTGAAGGTCGCCGACTACTGGGGCAGGCTGGTCGACGAGAAGCTGATCAAGACCATCCCGGACCGGCAGAACGCCTGGTACAAGGACATCCAGACCGGGGACATGGCCGCCTGGCTCGGCGCGAGCTGGGGCGACGCGCTGCTGGTCGGCAACGCGCCCAAGACGTCGGGCAAGTGGCGGGTCGCACCGCTGCCGCAGTGGAAGAAGGGCGAGAACGCGCACGCCAACTGGGGCGGTTCCACCACCGCCGTGTTCAGGGACACCAAGTACCCCAAGGACGCCCTCGCCTTCGCGGTCTGGCTCAACTCCGACCCCGAGGCCATAAAGCTCCTGATCAAGGGCGGCTATGGCTTCCCGAGTGCGAAGACCGGCTACTCCACGGCCGACCTGGAGGGCCGCAAGGAGTTCTTCGGCGGCCAGCACTACAGCGAGGTGTTCAGCGCGGCGGGCAAGGCCGTGGACACCAGCTGGAAGTGGGGTCCCGCCGTGGACACCCTCTACCAGCGGCTCGGCGACGCGTTCACGGAGGCCGTCTCCTCCGGGGACTCCTTCCGCTCGGTGCTGAAGAAGGTGCAGGGCCAGACCATCAGCGACCTCAAGGACAAGGGGCTCAAGGCGGAGCCGGGCCCGGGTTCCGCCAGCGGGTGACGCGGGCCGCCGGGCGGGTGGCCGCCCACCGACCCCAGCCGGACCCGCCAGGCGAGAGGAGCACACCGAACCGTGAAGCGCTACACCCGGACCGAGGCACGCAACGCGCGTGCGGCCGCCGTCTTCCTGCTGCCGTTCCTCGCGCTGTTCCTGCTCTGCTTCATCGCGCCCATCGGCTACGCCGTCTACGAGAGCCTGCTGAAGGTCGAACGGACCGGGCCGCTCGGCCTCGGCGGTGAGACGCGTGAGGTCTGGGCGGGCTTCGCCAACTACACACACGCGCTGGAGGACGACCGCTTCCTGGCGGGCTTCGGCCGCGTGCTGCTGTTCGGGGCCGTGCAGATCCCGGTGATGATCGTGTTCGCCACGGCGCTCGCCCTGCTGCTTGAGGCGGCGTCCGCCCGCTGGGTCGGCTTCTTCAGGACCGCGTTCTTCCTGCCGTACGGCATTCCCGGCGTCATCGCCTCCATCTTGTGGGGCTTCCTCTACGTACCCGGCATCAGCCCGCTGGTGGAGATGGCCGACTCCGTCGGCTGGAACATCGACTTCCTGTCCAGGGACGCCGTCCTGTGGTCCATCGCCAACATCGTCACCTGGCAGTTCACCGGCTACAACATGCTCGTGCTGATCGCCCAGCTCAAGGCGATCCCCGAGGAGCTGTACGAGGCCGCGCGGATCGACGGGGCGACCGCCTGGCAGGTCGCGCGGCACGTGAAGCTGCCGCTGATCCGGCCCGCGCTCGTGCTCACCACCGTCTTCAGCATCATCGGCACCCTCCAGCTGTTCGCCGAACCCATGGTCCTGCGGCCCCTCGGCACCTCCATCGACTCCGGCTACACCCCCAACCTGCACGCCTACAACGAGGCGTTCACCAGCAACAACCAGCACATCGCCGCCGCGGAGGCCGTCCTCCTCGCGCTCGTCGCCTGCGTGCTGTCCTTCGGATTCCTCAGACTCGTCGGCCGGGGCGCCCGGGACGGGAGGGACGGCAAGTGAGCCAGCGACCGCCGCTGCGGCACCGTGTCATCACCCTCTCCCTGCTCTGCGTCGCCGCCCTCTACTTCCTGGTCCCCGTCTACTGGCTCGCCGTCTCCGCGACCAAGAACACCGGGGACCTCTTCGGCACCTTCGGCTTCTGGTTCGCCGACCCGGACCCCATCGGCCACCTGGGCGATGTGCTCACGTACGACGACGGCATCTACGTCACCTGGCTGCTGAACAGCCTGCTGTACGCGGGCGTCGGCGCCCTGCTGGCGACCCTGCTGTCGGCGGCGGCCGGATACGCGCTGGCCAAGTTCCCCTTCCCGGGGCGGGAGTCGATCTTCAACGTGATCCTCGCCGGGGTGCTGATCCCGGGCACGGCCCTGGCCCTGCCGCTCTATCTGCTCTTCAGCGAGCTCGGCCTGTCCAACACCTACTGGGCCGTGCTGATCCCCAGCGTCGTCAGCCCCTTCGGCGTCTACCTCTGCCGGATCTACGCGGCGGCCGCCGTGCCCGACTCCCTGCTGGAGGCCGCCCGCATCGACGGGGCGAGCGAGGCACGCGTCTTCGGGACGCTCGGGCTGCGGCTGATGAGCCCCGCCCTCGTCACCGTGTTCCTGTTCCAGTTCGTCCACATCTGGAATAACTTCTTCCTGCCTCTGGTGATGCTCAACGACTCCGACCTCTACCCGATCCAGCTGGGGCTGGTCGGCTGGCAGGGGTACGCCGACCGGGCGCCGGAGCTGTACCAGTACACCGTCGGCGGCGCCTTCCTGTCCGTCGTCCCGCTGATGATCCTGATGGGCGTACTCCAGCGGTACTGGCGCACCGGCCTCGCCGAAGGCAGCGTCAAAGCGTGAGCCGCGCCACTGCCGCCCGGCACAGTGCGGCCACGTGAGGGCTGGCAGGATCGCCGCATGACTACTTCTGACGATGCGAGCAAGGCCACGACACCGGCCGTGGCACCGGCTGCGGCGAAGGCTCCTGCCAAGGACCCGTGGGAGCTGCCCGACGTGTCCGGCCTGGTGGTCGGCGTCCTCGGCGGCACCGGCGACCAGGGGCGCGGCCTCGCCTACCGGCTGGCCAAGGCGGGCCAGCGCGTGATCATCGGCTCGCGCGCCGCCGAACGCGCGCGGACCGCCGCCGACGAGCTCGGCCTGGGCGTCGAGGGCGCCGACAACAGCGAGTGCGCGCGGCGCAGCGACATCGTGATCATCGCCGTGCCGTGGGACGGCCACGCCAAGACGCTGGAAGCGCTGCGCGAGGAGCTGGCGGGCAAGCTCGTCATCGACTGCGTCAACCCGCTCGGCTTCGACAAGAAGGGCGCCTACGCGCTCAAGCCGGAGGAGGGCAGCGCCGCCGAGCAGGCCGCCGCCCTGCTGCCCGAATCGCGGGTCACCGCCGCCTTCCACCACCTCTCCGCCGTGCTGCTCCAGGACCTGGAGATCGACGAGATCGACACCGACGTGCTCGTACTCGGCGAGCAGCGCGCCGACACCGATCTCGTCCAGGCGCTCGCCGGGCGCATCCCCGGCATGCGCGGCGTCTTCGCCGGGCGGCTGCGCAACGCCCACCAGGTGGAGTCGCTGGTCGCCAACCTGATCTCGGTCAACCGCCGCTACAAGGCCCACGCGGGGCTGCGGGTCACCGACGTCTAGACGCCGCGGGTCACCGACGTATAAACCCGGGGCCGCGGCTGCCGGGGGATGCCCGGGGATGCCCGGGGATGCTGCCGGGCGCGGCCGGACGTGGGGGACAATGGCGGGGACGTACACCCGCTGAACAGGAGCCGACCCCCATGTCCGCCTCGCCCAAGCCCGACCCCGCCCGGCGACTCGCCATCTTCGCGCTCGTCGTGTGCGCCCTCGCCGTCGCCGCGGCCGTCGTGTCCTTCGCGAACGGCAGCTGGCTCGGCGTCGTGTGGATCATGCTCGCCGGGCTCACCAGCAATCTGGCCTGGTTCTCCTTCCGGAAGACCAAGCTGGAGCGGGACGCCGCGCGCGGGCTCAGCCAGAGCTGACGACGCCGAAGGGGAACTCCGGCTCGCCCTGCCAGAAGCGGAAGTACTCAAGCCCGAAGTGCGTCTCGAACTCGGAGACGTCGAGCGCCCGCAGGATCGCGTCCACCGCGTCGAAGAACACGTGGTTGACCTCGGGAACCCACAGCAGGCCGAACACGGCGAGCAGCCCGAACGGCGCGAACGGCTCCACTTGGCGCCGCGTCTCGTGGGACAGCCACGGCTCGATCATCCCGTAGCCGTCGAGCCCCGGCACGGGCAGCGAGTTCAAGATCGCAGCGGTCACCTGGAGCAGGGCGAGGAAGGCCAGCGCGCAGCGGAACGCCAGCGGCGCGTCGTCCAGCAGCCCGAGCCAGAACGGCGCGGTGAGCACCACGGCGAACAGCACGTTCGTCAGCGGGCCCGCCGCCGAGATCAGGCTGTGCTTCCAGCGGCCCTGGATGCGGTGCCGCTCGATGAACACCGCGCCGCCCGGCAGACCGATCCCGCCCATGATCACGAACAGCAGTGGCAGCACGACGCTCAGCAACGCATGCGTGTACTTCAGCGGGTTGAGGGTCAGATAGCCCTTCGCCCCGATCGTCAGGTCCCCGCTGTGGAGCGCCGCACGCGCGTGCGCGTACTCGTGCAGGCACAAGGAGACGACCCAGCCGGACACGACGAACAGGAACACCGCGAAGCCCGTGCTCCCCGCCGCGTCCGCCCACACCGCCCACCCGGACCCGCCCATGATCACGACCAGCCCCAGGAAGACGGGGCTGATCCGCCGGTCACGGCTGGTGGCTGCGGTGGTCATCGCGAGAGGGCTCCAGACGTACGAGGACGAGGCAGGACGGCTCGCTCCACTGGTGACGTTAGCGGCGCGGCGGCGGCCCAGGCACGGCACACGCATGGAAAACGGGGCGCGAGCGGCGAACAGTTCCAGGCAGAGTGGGGGCATGGCGACGCGGACGGTGTTCTACGCGGACTGGGAGATGGAGTGCTGCGGCACCCCGTTCTCCGTCGGCGACGAGGTCGAGTGGTCCGGGGGCCTCGCCGAACTGCCCGAGGCGGCACTGGCCGACTGGGCCGACCTCAGCACGGATGGCGGCCGCATGGTGTCCGTGTCGAACCACGGCATGGCGGCTGGACCGGCGCGGACGGTCACCGCGCGGGTACGGGCCATCCACGTGGTGGTCCGGGGCTGGCTGGCTGACCGACCGGGGTCCCGTACGTACGAGCCGGTGCCCGGGGAGCTGTGGACCCGGCAGGTGCCGAAGTGCCCGAAGTGGTTCGCGCAAGAGATCCACGGCACACGCGCGTCGCGCGCGGGCCGCGACTACCGGCGCTCCGAAACCGGCGTGCTCGTCGAACTGGAGACGCAGGACCCGTGAATCACCGCAGGTGGCCGTCAACGACAATGGGCGCTGTGCGGTACAGCATCCTCGGCACGACGCAGGCACAGCGCGACGACGGAACTGTCGTCGCGCTCGGCGGCGCGCGCCTGCGCGCGCTGCTCGCCGCACTCGCGCTGCGCCCCGGCCGCGCGCGCACCGTCGACGCGCTGATCGCCGACATATGGGACGAAGGGCCGGCCGTCGCGGGCGACGGCGTCACCGTCCCGAGGGATGCCAACGGCGCGCTCCAGGCCCTGATAGGGCGGCTGCGGCGGGCGATAGGCCACGCGGCGGTCGTCTCGGCCGCCGGCGGCTATCTGCTGGAGGCCGACCCCGAGTCCGTCGACCTGCACCGTTTCGAACGCCTCGCCGGGGACGGGGCGCGGGCCCTCGACACGGGCGATCCGGACAAGGCGGCCGCCCTGCTCGATGGCGCCCTCGCCCTGTGGCGGGGCCCCGCACTGGCCGATCTCCCCAGCCGTACGGCCGTGGCGGCGCGCGCCGAGGCCAGACGGCTGGACGTGCGCCGCGACCGGGCCAGGGCCGACCTCGCCCTGGGCCGCGCGGCTCAGGCCCTCCCCGCGCTCACCGAGCTGTGCGGCGCCCACCCGCTGGACGAGTCCCTGCACGCGCTGCGCATCCGGGCGCTGCGGGACACCGGCCGCACGGCGGAGGCACTGGACGGCTACGAGCGGCTGCGCGTCGAACTCGCCGAACGCCTCGGCGTCGACCCGGGCCCCGAACTGCGCGCCCTGCACGCCCAGCTGCTGACCCCCGCCCCGCTCCCCGACTCGCCCGAGCCCCCGGCGGACCCCCGCGCCCCGGCTCCGCGTACGGCACAGGACAGGCGGCACTCGCCGGTCCTTGGCCGCTCCCCGGGCCTGGGTGTGCCGACGGGCGGGCGGCGCGCCCACGGCCCCGCCGGGTCCCCGGCCACGCACCCCGCCACCGGCGCGAGCCCGGCGCCGGGACGGGCTGCTTCGGCGCCCCCGGCCTCCGGCGAGGGCCCGGCCTCCGGTGACGGCCTGAGTCGCGGCGAGACCCTGGCGCCCGGCGAGGGCCCGGCGTCCAGTGACGGCGTGGGGTCCGGCGAGGGCCCGGCGCCTGTCAAGGACCCAGCCCTCGGTGAGGTTCTGGCGCCCGGTGAGGGCTCGGCGCCGGGCCAGGACCTGGCGCCCAGTGGGGGCTCGGCGCCCGGCTGGGGCCTGTCGCGCGCCGGGATACCGGCTACCGGCGAGGGCCCAGCGCCGGGAGCATCCGCTGTCACATCCCCGGCCAGCGGTGAGCGCCCAGTCTCTGGTGAGAGCCTGACCTCCGGACAGAACTCGGCGTACAGTGCCGGGCTGGCGTCCAGTGCCGGGCTGGCGCCCGGTGCGGGCCCGGCGCCCGGCGAGGGCTCGGCGACGAGCGATGGCCCGGGGTCCGGCACCGGTGCGTCCCCGGGCTCTCCGCGTCAGCCGGACGCCAACCAGGGGCGGAGCGCGGACTCCGCTCACTCGTCCGGGAACCTGCGGACACCGCTGACCAGCTTCGTCGGCCGCGAGCGCGACCTGCACACACTGCGCACCGACCTCTCCGCCCACCGCCTGGTCACCCTGCTCGGCCCCGGCGGCTCGGGGAAGACGCGGCTGTCGCAGGTCGCCGCCGCAGCCATGGCCGGGGCGTGGCCTGACGGCGTCTGGCTCGCGGAACTCGCGCCCGTCGACGACCCGGAGACCGTCGCCGAAGCGGTCCTCACCACGCTGGGCGCGCGCGAGACGGTCATCAGGGGCACCGCGGCCGAGGGGCTGCGCGCGGCGGCCGACCGCACCGCCCTGGACCCGATGGCCCGGCTCACCGAGCACTGCGGGCCGCGCCGCATGCTGCTCGTCCTCGACAACTGCGAGCACGTCATCGACGCGGCGGCCCGGCTCGCCGAGTCGCTGCTGACGCGCTGCCCCGGCGTCACCGTCCTCGCCACCAGCAGGGAGCCTCTCGCCGTCCCCGGGGAACTGGTGCGCCCCGTAGAGCCGTTGCCGGAGCCGGTCGCGCTGCGCCTGTTCGCCGACCGGGGAGCTTCGGCCAGGCCGGGGTTCCGCACGGCGGAGGACCCGGAAGCCTGCGCCGAGATCTGCCGCCGTCTCGACGGCCTGCCACTCGCCATCGAACTCGCCGCCGCCCGCCTGCGGGTCCTCTCCCCTCGGCAGCTGGCCGACCGGCTTGACGACCGCTTCCGGCTGCTGACCACCGGCAGCCGGACCGTGCTGCCCCGGCAGCAGACCCTGCGGGCCGTCGTGGACTGGTCCTGGGATCTGCTGGACGAGCGGGAACGGGCCGTGCTGCGCCGCCTGTCGGTCTTCGCGGGCGGCTGCGACCTGGCGTCCGCCGAGGCGGTCTGCGCCGATGCGCCGGGCGGCGCTGTCGATCCCCGTGATGTCGCCGCGCTGCTCGGCTCGCTGGTCGACAAGTCCCTGGTCGTCGCGGCGCCGACCGAGGTCGCCGTGAGCGCCGTGTGCGCCGCGGGCTTCGTCCCCGGCCCGCAGCGGCCCGTGGACCGGGGGAACGCCGCTCCGGTCACGCCCAGCGCGAGCGGCAGTGGGGCGGCCTCTGGCAGCGGCCGCGGCAGCGATGCCCGCTCGGGCCAAGGACCGGACCGCTCCGCGTACGCGCCGCGCACCGACGGGGCGCCCACCGGCGGGACGCGGAACGCCTTCGGCACGCGCGGAGCCGTCGGCGCGACGGCCTGGCAAGCCGCCGGGACAGCCGCGGCCACCGGGACAGCCGCGGCCACCGGCTTCGGGCCGGCCGCCGGCGCGGGCAGTGTGAACGGCGCGGGCAGTGTGAACGCGGCGGGCGGCGGAGCCCTGGCGGCGGCCGCTCTCGCGGACGCGCCCCGCGTGCCCGGCTCCGGCTCCCTCGACGGAATGCGCTACCGGCTGCTGGAGACCGTCGCCGAATACGCCGCTGAGCGGCTGGACGAGGCGGGGGAGCGGGAGGCCGTGGAGCGCGGGCATCTCGTCGCCTACCGTGAACTGGCCCGCACCGCCGACCCGTTGCTGCGTGGCCCCGCGCAGGGCGACTGGCTGTGGCGGCTTGAGCTGGAGCACGAGAATATGCGCACCGCGCTGCGCCGCGCCGTCGCCGCCGGGGACGAACACGAAGCGCTGTGCCTGGTGCTCTCGCTGAGCTGGTTCTGGCACTTGCGGGACCACCGCGGTGACCTGCTCACCTGGACGGCGGCAGCGGCGGACCTCGGCCCCAACCCCTTTCTGCCGCCCGTCGAGCCCGCTCCGCCGCTCTCCGCCCGGCCCACCGACACGCCGCCGCCGATGCCGCCCGACATGCTGGGCGAGGCACGGCGCGGTGTGCGGCTGCTCGGGTTGGCCAGCCTGGAGGGTGATCTCCAGCAGATCCAAGGGCCGCAGACGCAGGCGGTGCTGCGCGGCATCGTTGCCGCCTACCGGCCGGGAATGCCGCAGACCTGCCGGCTGCCGGGCGCCATGTGGTTCTACGCGGTGCTGGTCACCGGCGAGTACCAGCGGCTCAGAGAGGTCGTCGAGATCGCCGTCAGCACGTGCAGGGAGATGGGCTACGAGTGGGAGCTGGCCTTCACGCTGCAGATGCGCGCGAAGGTGATCGCCGACCGGACCGGTGACTCCCACGAGGTGGATCAGGCCATCGGCGAGAGCCTGGAGATCTTCGCCCGGCTCGGCGACGCGTGGGGCGCCGCTGAGGCGCTGTCCGGCCGGGGCGAGGCACGGGAGGCGCGCGGCGAGTACGCGGCGGCGGCCGAGGACTACCGCGAGGCGATCGGCTACGCGGAGCAGCTGGGCGCGGTGTCGCAGGTGTGGCTGCTCCAGGCCCGGTTGGCGGGCGTCACGATGGAGTCCGCGGGCACGCCCGAGGAGGCGGAGGCGGCCGCGCGCGTGCTCGTCGGCATCCTCGATGAGGGGCGGCGTGCGAGCGCCGAGGCGGCGTCGTACGCGCGACTGCAACTCGCCGTCTGGTGCGGCTCGCAGGGCCGTTACGCCGAGGCGCGCGCCCACCTCGAAGAGCAGCTGGCGGAGTTCGCGACGCGCACGCTGGAGCTGTTCGAGGGGCTGGTGGAGGGGCTGCTCGGCTGGCTGGACACGCTGGAGGACCGGCCCGCCGACGCGCTGGTCCGGCTGCACTCCGCGCTCAGCAAGACGCGGTCCCCGGTCGCCTGGATGGTCGCACCGCAGGTGCCGGTCGCCCAGCTCGTGACCGCCGCCCGAGCGCTGGCCGACCTGGGCGGGACGGACAACGCGCGCGTCGCCGCGCGGCTGGTCGGGGCGCATGACGCGCTGCTGCCGCCCGCCTTGCTCCCCACCCGGGTCCAGCGAGCCGTGCGCGAGGCGGCCGAGAGCAGCACGCGCCGCGTGCTGGCGGAGGCGGTCTACGAGCGGGAATACGCCGAGGGCCGCGGCCTCTCCCTCGCGGAGGCCGCAGCTCTCGTCTGACGCGACGCTGACGCTGAACTCAAGCGAACTGAACGCGCGTGCCCCGGACTCATCCGGCACTGGGCGCCGTTGGCGAGGGGCGCGCCGGGCACGGCCGTCGTGGTCGCCTGCGGAACGCGGGGTGCTGACCGGCCGTGCCATGGCGTCACGTCTTCGTACGGAACTTGCGGACGGCCAGCGGCGCGGTCACCACCGTGATGCCCACGGACCAGGCCAGGGTGATCAGCGCCGGATGCGCCACCGCGCCTTCGCCGTTCATCAGGGCACGGGCGGCGTCCGCGAGGTTGGACAGCGGGTTGTAATCGGTGAAGCTCTGCAGCCAGCCCGGCATCGTCATCGTCGGGGCGAAGATCGAGGAACCGAACTGCAACGGCATGATCGCGAGGAAGCCGACCCCCTGCACCGCCTGCGGGGTCTTCATCGACAGCCCCAGCAGCATGAAGATCCAGGTGAGCGAGGCACCGAAGAGCAGCGCCAGGCCCACGGCCGCGATCAGCTCCAGCGGCCCGGTCTTGAGGTCGAAGCCGATGATGAAGGCCACCGACAGCAGGATGAGGGACGAGACCAGCATCCGGCCGGTCTCCACGATCAGCTTGGCGATCAGCACCGAGGAGCGGGCTATCGGCATCGTGCGGAAGCGGTCCATCACTCCCTTGTTGAAGTCGTCGTTGACCCCGGTGCCGACCGACATCGCGATGTTCAGACCGCCCATCGCCATCAGGCCGGGGACGACGTAGTTCACGTAGACGTCGCGGTCGCCGCCGAGGCTGCCGCCGACGGCGCCGCCGAAGACGTACACGAACAGCAGGGTGAAGATGATCGGCATCAGCAGGGCGTCGAACATCGACTCCGGGTCCTGCTTGATCTGGAGTGCGTTGCGCCGCACGAGCGCGCCGATGTGGCGCAGATTGGCCCGCAGGCCGATCCGCCCCTCGGACGGGACCACCTTGTCGACCGGGCGGGGGACGTCGTCCCGCTTCTGGTCGGGGGTGGTGATGGTTGCCGCGCTCATGCCGCGACCTCCTCAAGCTGGTTGTCGTCGCCCTGCTCGGTGTCGGAGGTCTTGCGGCCGGTGATGGCCAGGAACACCTCGTCCAGGCTGGGCAGGTGGGTGTCGATACTGGAGATGGCGAAGCCACGCTCGCTGAGCAGGCCGATCAGGGCCGTCAGCTGCTCGTCGCTGACGATCGGCACGTTGACCAGGCCCTCGGTCACGTCGGCTGTCGCGCCCGCGACACCTTCGAGACCGGCCTGGGCCACGGCGCCGACCATCCGGTGGAGCTCGCCGGGGTCCGACGGGCGGATCTGCAGCGTGCGCCCGCCGACCTTCGCCTTCAGCTCGGCGACCTGGCCGCCGGCTATGACCTTGCCGCGGTCGATGACCGTCAGCTCGTCGGCGAGCTGCTCGGCCTCCTCCATGTACTGCGTGGTGAGCAGCACGGTCGCCCCGTCGGCGACCATCCTGCGGACCTCGGCCCACACCTCGTTACGGGTGCGGGGGTCGAGACCTGTGGTCGGCTCGTCCAGATACAGCACCTGCGGGCTGCCGATCATGGACGCGGCGAGGTCGAGGCGGCGGCGCATGCCGCCCGAGTACTGCGCGGCGGGGCGCTTGGCGGCCTCGGTCAGCGAGAACCGCTCCAGCATGCCGTCCGCGCGCTGGCGCGCGGCCGACCGCGACAGGTCGAGCAGCCGCCCGATCATGTAGAGGTTCTCCCAGCCGGACAGCTTCTCGTCCACCGAGGCGTACTGGCCGGTCAGGCCGATCGCGCGGCGCAGCTGCCGGGGTTCGCGCAGGACGTCGTAGCCCGCGACCCGGGCGCTGCCCGCGTCCGGCTGGATCAGCGTGGACAGGACCCGGACGAGCGTGGTCTTGCCCGCTCCGTTGGGTCCGAGGACACCGAGGACGGTGCCTTCTTTCACATCGAGGTCGACTCCGTCGAGAGCCTTGGTCGTGCCGTAGTGCTTGACCAGCCCCCGAACCTCGACCGCGTTGCCGCGGCCGGGACTTGCTTGGTGTGGTGAGTTCTGCGAACGCGTCATGCCGTAACGGTCTCAGAGACCACTGACAATCGACCGACAAGCCACCGACAGAACGGGTACGGCCCGCCGACGCGGTGTTGTCGGCGGACCGTTCACGTGTTACACGGGGCGGCTGCGGGCCCGCCCCGGCCGGGTCAGTGGAAGGAGTGCTCCTCCGCCGGGTACGCCCCGCCGACCACGTCCTCGGCGAAGGCGCGTGCCGCGTCCCCGAGGGTCTCGCGCAGCCGCGCGTACTGCTTGACGAAGCGCGGCATCCGCCCGGGCGTCAGCCCCGCCATGTCGGTCCACACCAGCACCTGGGCGTCGCAGTCGGGGCCCGCGCCGATGCCGACGGTCGGGATGTGCAGCGAGCGGGTGACCTCGGCGGCCAGCTCGGCCGGGACCACTTCGAGTACGACGGCGAAGGCGCCCGCGTCCTGGGTGGCCTTGGCGTCCCGCAGCAGTTGCTGGGCGGCTTCCTCTCCGCGACCCTGGACCGGATAGCCGCCGAAGGCGTTGACCGACTGCGGGGTGAGGCCGATGTGCGCCATGACCGGGATGCCGGACCGTACGAGCAGGTCGATCTGGTCGGCGGACCGTTCGCCGCCCTCCAGCTTCACCGCGTGCACGCCCGCCTCCTTGACCAGGCGGGTGGCGCTGCGCAGGGCCTGTACCGGGCCTTCCTGGTACGAGCCGAAGGGCAGGTCGCCGACGATCAGGGCGCGCTTCGTGCCGCGCACCACGGCGGCGGAGAGGAGGGTGATCTCGTCCATCGTGACGGGCACGGTGGTCTCGTAGCCGAGGTGGCAGTTGCCCATCGAGTCGCCGACGAGCATGACGGGGATGCCCGACTCGTCGAAGACGGAGGCGGTCATCGCGTCGTAGGCGGTGAGCATGGGCCACTTCTCGCCGCGCTCCTTGGCGGCGGCGATGTCACGGACAGTGATCCGCCGGGAACTCTTTCCTCCGTACAGCGCCTTGCTGCTGTCGGACTGCTTCCCGGTGTGCGTCGACTGCCCGGATTCGCCGGTCTGTGTGGCCTGTTTTGAGGCATGCGTCGTCATGACATGGCTCCGATTTCGTCATCTCAAGGCGCCCTTACGGCGTCCCTGGACCACCACCCATGCTGGCACGCCCCGCGCCGGATGCGGAAGGGCCGCCGGGGCGTCGTACATCCCACACTCGCTCCACGATCTGGGCGGTCCCGGCGCCGCGCGGGTCAGGTGATGACCTTGCCTTCGTAAAAACTTTCCAATACGAGACCGTCTCGTATCGTAAAGGACTTAGCGTGATCGGCATGGCAAACCCTCCCGACGCGGCCACGGCCCGCACCGTTCCCGAGGCGATCCACCGCAGGCGGTGGGCGATCCTCGTCGTCCTGATGCTGAGCGTGTTGATCGTGGTGCTCGACAACTCGATCCTCAACGTCGCCATGAAGACCATCTCGTCACCGGAGCCCACCGGCCTGGGCGCCACCCAGAGCGAGCTGGAATGGGCGATCAACTCCTACACCCTCGTCTTCGCCGGACTGCTGTTCAGCGCCGGGCTCCTCGGCGACCGGATCGGCCGCAAGAAGGTCCTGCTCGCCGGCACAGTGGTGTTCGGCATCGGCTCGGTGCTGGCCGCCATGGCCGGATCGCCCGGCGAACTGATCACCTACCGGGCCGTCATGGGACTCGGCGGCGCGCTGGTGATGCCCGCCACCCTCGCCATCCTGATGAACGTCTTCGAGCGCGATGAGCAGCCCAAGGCGATCGGCATATGGGTCGCCGCCGTCGGTCTCGCCATCGCCATCGGCCCCATCACCGGCGGCATCCTGCTCGATCACTTCTGGTGGGGCTCGGTCTTCCTCATCAACGTCCCCGTCGTCATCATCGGCCTGATCGCCATGGTGCTGCTCATCCCCGACTCCCGTGACCCCGCACCGGACCGTCTCGACCCGATCGGCGTGCTGCTGTCGGTCATCGGCCTGGTCCTGCTCGTCTACGGCATCATCAAGGGCGGCCAGCTCGCCGACTTCACCGACCCCGAGGTGCTGGCCACGGTCGGTGGCGGCCTCGCCGTGCTCGCGGTCTTCGTCTGGCACGAGAAGCGCAGCGACCACCCGTCCATGGACGTCAGCTACTTCCGCGAACCCGCCTTCTCGGCCGCCATCGCCGCCATCGCGCTGGTCTTCTTCGCGCTGATGGGTGTCACGTTCTTCATCGTCTTCTACACCCAGAGCGTGCGCGGCTACACCCCGCTCCAGTCCGGCCTGCTGTTGCTGCCGCTGGCCGCCGCCCAACTGATCTTCGCGCCGCGTGCCCGCCTCGTCGTGGACCGCTTCGGAGCCCGCGTCGTGTGCGCCGGCGGCATGGTCGTGGTGGCGGTGACGCTGTCGGGCTTCCTGCTGCTGGGGGCCGACACCCCGATCTGGGTGCTTGAGGTGCTGTTCTTCTTCCAGGGCGCCGGGATGGCGCACATCATGCCGCCCGTCACCGTGGCGATCATGCAGGCGCTGCCGCGCGACAAGGCGGGCGCCGGATCGGCACTCAACAACACCTTCCGGCAGGTCGGCGGCGCTCTCGGGGTGGCCGTGCTGGGCTCGCTGCTGTCGACCACGTACCGTAACGGGATCGACGACGAACTCGCGGCCGTTCCGGGCTTGTCCGACGCCCAGCGTCACACCGCGGGCGAGTCCATCGAAGCCACGCTCGGCGCGGCCGAACGCATGGGCACGCACGGCAAGGCACTCGTCGGGCCTGCCCACGAGGCGTTCGTCCACGCCATGCACGTCACCGCCATCAGCGCCGCGGGCGTCGCGCTGCTCGGCGCGGCCGTGGTCGCCTTCTTCCTGCCCGGCAAGGGGAAGACGGTGGCCAAGCCGACCGCGACGCGCGGTGACACGGACCGCGAGAAGACCACGCAGGAGGCACACCGGTGATGTCCACGCCACCCGACGCGGGCCAGGCATCCGACAGGGAGAAGCCCCCCACGGGGGCGGCGACCCTGCCGTACGGCGAGCTGCCCGCGCCGGGTGGCGGCAAGCCCTCGGCGGCGCGTCGTCCCCACCCGGCGGCGGCGCCGCCCCCCTCGGGCGAGCGGCGCGGGCGTCCGCGCAGCGCCGCCGTGGACAGCGCGATCATCGAGACCGTGCTGCGGCTGCTGGAGGAGGGCGCCACGGTCGGCGAGCTGTCCATGGAGCGCATCGCCCGCGAGGCGGGCGTCGGCAAGGCCACCGTCTACCGGCGCTGGCCGGGCAAGCCCGCGCTGATGCTCGACGTCATGCGCGCGCTCGACGTGCAGACCCCGGAGCCCGCCGGTGAATCGGTGCGCGACGACCTGGTGCTGATGCTGGAGTTCCTGCGGCGGCGCGGCCTGGCCAAGCGGCACTCAGCGCTTCTGCGCACCGTCCTCGCCCAGGTCAAGGCGCACCCCGAACTCTGGAACGAATACCACGAGACGGTGGTGGAGGCCCGGCGCGACGCCATGCGCGCGGTGCTGCGGCGCGGTGTCGCACGGGGCGAGATCCGCGCGGACGAGGACATCGACCTCATCAGCGAGCTGTTCGTCGGCCCCATGCTGTCCCGGGTGCTGCTCCACGAGTGGATGGAACTGCCCGAAGGGCTCGCCGAACGCATCGTCGACATGGTGCTCGATGGAGTGCGCCCCCGCGCGTAACGCGGCCGGGCGGCGCCCCGGCTCCCCCTCGCAGGAGTCGCAGGAGTCGCAGGGTCACAGGAGTCGCAGGAGCGAACGCGGGTCCGGTGGGCCACGGGCCCCGCGCGGCGGCGCGCTCGGACAGCGGGCGGAATGGGCAGGGGTCTTTCGGCCATGGACGGTTCGTAGCCGCCGTGCCACTTGTACGCCGGTTTGTGCCCGTTCTGTCACAGCCGCCGCCCGCGTCACATGATCAGGAACCCAGCCCCGTCCATCAGTCGTCCTCCTGTCTGAGACGCTCGCCCGGAGCGTCGGGAAAAGCCTTGATCATCACCTATCGTCATGGTTGGTGACAGGGCCGGGAGCTAGTGAGGACGACGCATGGCGCAGGCGTACACGGAAGAGACCGGCCACGACCGGGACGACCCCGGGCGGACCGGCTCCCGGGTTCAGCGCCTCGTCAACGGCTGGCGGGACGGCGGCATCTGGCGCCGCGGGCTGGTCCTCGCGGGATGCGCGGTGTTCGTGGCGCTGCTGATGATCTTGCACGCGCAGCTTCCCAACACCGTGGGCAACCTCGGCAGTCTGCTGGAGACCTTCCTGCCGTGGGTGGGCATGGTCTGCATTCCGGTGATCTTCGTACTCGCCCTGGTACGCCGGTCGGCGACGGCGCTGATCGCGCTGCTCTTGCCTGCGATCGTATGGCTGAATCTGTTCGGTGGTCTGCTGACGGACAAGTCCGGCTCCGGCGGCGATCTGACGGTGGTGACCCACAACGTCAACGCGGACAACGCCGATCCCGCCGGGACGGCGAAGGACGTCGCCGACTCGGGCGCTCAGGTCGTGGCCCTGGAGGAGCTGACGGGCGACGCGCTGCCGACGTACGAGCGGGAGTTGAAGTCGGCCTACCCGTATCACGCGGTCAAGGGCACGGTCGGGCTGTGGAGCAAGTACCCGCTGTCGGGCGCGGAGACCGTCGACATCAAGATGGGCTGGAGCCGCGCCCTGCGGGCCACCGTCGCCGCGCCGAAGGGTGATGTCGCCGTCTACGTCGCTCACCTGCCCTCCGTTCGCGTGAAGTTCAACGCGGGCTTCACCGCGGGCCAGCGCGACGACAGCGCCGAAGCGCTCGGGGAGGCCATCGCCGACGAACGGCTCGACAGGGTGCTGCTGCTCGGCGACCTGAACGGCACGATGAACGACCGTGCGCTGGCCCCGGTGACCAGCCAGCTCCGCTCCGCCCAGGGCGCGGCGGGCGACGGCTTCGGCTTCAGCTGGCCCGCGTCGTTCCCGATGGCCCGCATCGACCAGATCATGGTGCGCGGCGTGGACCCGGTCTCGGCGTGGACCCTGCCGGACACCGGCAGCGACCACCTCCCGGTGGCGGCCTCAGTCAACCTGTGACCGCCCGCCGCCGCCCGAGACCGGTGCGAGCGCGCCGCGGGCGGCCGCAGGCGGTGTCCGGCGCGGCGGGACAGCGGTGGCGGGCGGCGCGGCGGGACAGCGCCCTCGGGGTGGTGGCGGGCGGCGATGCGCTGCCACGAGGACTCCGTGGCGACGGTGGTCGGCGGCCCGGCTGGGGGCGCTCCGCAATGCGGCCCGGCGCGAAGGTGTCATACGTCTCTTGCGTGCCGTCCATCTGCCGGAACAATGCCCGTGCGAGACTTTGTTCCGTAAGAGAACTTATGCAATGCCGTGCGTCCGGAGAACCTCTCCGCTCCCGCTCCCAGCCCGGAAAGGTCCCCCATGCCCCTCGCCCTGCTCGCTCTGGCGATCTCGGCCTTCGGCATCGGAACGACAGAATTCGTGATGATGGGCCTGCTGCCCAATGTCGCCGATGACCTGCACACTTCCGTCCCCACCGCCGGATATCTCGTCTCCGCCTACGCCATCGGCGTCGTCATCGGCGCCCCGCTGCTGACCGCCCTCGGCTCCCGCATCCCGCGCAGGCGGATGCTCGTCCTGCTCATGGGCCTTTTCACGGTCGGCAACCTCGCCTCGGCGCTCGCCCCGACCTTCGGCCTGCTGATCGCGGGCCGGGTGCTCGCCGGGCTGCCGCACGGGGCGTTCTTCGGCGTCGGCGCTGTCGTCGCCGCGCGGCTGGTCACCGAGGGACGGCAGGCCCGCGCGGTCGCCACCATGTTCCTCGGCCTCACCGTCGCCAACATCGTCGGCGTCCCGGCCGCCACCCTCCTCGGCCAGCACCTCGGCTGGCGCGCCACGTTCCTCGTGGTCGCCGCCATCGGCATCGTCGCGATGGCCGCGCTCGCCGCCCTCGTGCCGCGGCTCCCGCGCGAACAGCACGGCGGCCTGCGCCAGGAGATCCGCGCCATGGGCGACCGCCAGGTCCTGCTCGGCCTGCTCACCGCCGTCTTCGGCTTCGCCGGTGTCTTCGCCGTCTACAGCTACCTCGCCTCGATGATGACCGAGGTCACCGGGTTCTCGGACACGTCGGTCACCCTCGTCCTCGCCCTGTTCGGCATCGGCATGACCCTCGGTGCGCTGGCCGCCGGGCCGCTGACCGACCGCGCGCTCCGGCCCACCCTCTACGGGGCGCTCGGCGCCCTGGCCGTCGTCCTGCTGCTCTTCGACTACACCGTGCACGTGAAGTGGGCCGCCCTCGTGACGGTCGTGGTGCTCGGCGCCGTCGGCTTCATGACGACCACCCCGCTCCAGATGCTCGTCATGAACAAGGCCAAGCACGCCCCCACCCTCGCCTCCGCCTCCAACCACTCCGCCTTCAACCTCGCCAACGCGGGCGGCGCCTGGCTCGGCGGCGTGGCCATCGCGGCGGGCTGGGGCTGGACCTCACCCACCCTGGTGGGCGCGGTGCTCGCCGTGATCGGCCTGGCCCTCGCCCTGACGGCGGGCGCGCTCGACCGGCGCCGACCGGACACGCGGGACACGCCGTCCCGAGTCGTCGCCTCCGGAGAGCGGACAGCGCTGGAACGGGAACACGTGTCCTGAGCCCGGCGGCCTGCCGCGCTGGCGACGGCGCCCGCGAGGCCCTCGCACCGTTCCCCGCCCATCGCCTCCTCCTTGTTGCCGGGCCTGTTGCCGGAACAGCAACAAGGTTTGTCGTGCGGACTCGTCCGGGTCCATGTTCGGGTACGGACGGACGCGAGCGAGGAACGACGACGGGAGTACGGGCGATGGACGACTTCGACTGGGCCGCGATGGCCGACATGCTGGAGACCGAGGGCGAGACGCACAGCCCCTACGTGCGACAGGCCCTGGAAGAGCTGGCACACCTGGCCCCCCGGAGGGTCCTGGACATCGGCAGCGGCCCGGGCGTCGCGGCTTGTCGCTTCGCGGCGACGTTCCCGCAGGCGGAGGTCACCGCCGTGGACGGGGCACCGGAGCTGCTGGCCCGCGCCGAGCAGCGCGCCAAGCGGCTCGGCGTCCGGCTGTGGACCCAGGTGGCCGAGTTCCCGGAAGGGCTCGACGGCCTCGGCCGGGCGGACCTGGTGTGGTCAGGCCAGGTCATCCATCACGTAGGCGACCAGCAGGACGCGTTGAACCGGCTGGCCGGACTGGTCGAACCCGGCGGCGTCCTGGCCATCGTCGAGGGCGGACTGCCGCCCCGCTGGCTGCCGCGCGACCTGGGCTTCGGGAAGCCCGGACTCCACGCCCGGCTGGACGTGGCGATGTCGGACCGGTTCAGCCAGATGCGGGCCGAACTGCCAGGGTCGGTCGCGGTGGTCGAGGACTGGCCCGGCATGCTGCGGGCCGCGGGGCTCACCGAGGTGCGGAACAAGACCTTCCTCGTGGACCACCCGGCGCCGCTGGCCGACCAGCCCCGGCAGGCGGTACGGCAGTCGCTGGAGCGGTACCGGAACATGCTCGACCAGAAACTGGACGCCGAGGACCTGGAGACGCTGGACCGGCTGCTCGACCCGACCGACCCGGCGGGCGTCGACCGGCGCGCGGACCTGTTCTTCCTGACCGCGAAGACCGTGCACTTCGGCCGCCGGCCCGAGCGCTGACGCGTCTGCGTACGCACGCGCCTGGACGTTGACCGGCGGGGCGCCACGACCGCCGGTCAGGAGCCCGGGGACGGGCCTGCCGTGGCCCGGCCCCCGGCGCCCCATGGCGCGTGCGGCGCCTCAGTCGCGCGGGACCTCGCAGGCGCCGTCGTCGCACGAGCCGTCCGCGCCCGGGCCCGTCACTCCGGCCGCTCCCGTCTCCTGCGCCACCTGCTCAAGCACCTTCAGGAAAGCCGCGGGCTCCTGGCCGCCCTGGACGGCCCACTGGCCCTCGAACACGAAGGTCGGGACGGCGGTGATGCCACGCTGGCGGGCCTCCTCGATCTCGTCCAGGACCTCGTCGTGCAGCTCGTCGCTGTCGAGGAAGGCGGCGATCGGGTCGCGGTCGAGACCCACGGTCACGGCGACGTCGGCGAGGTGCTCGTGGTCGCCGATGTCCATGCCCTCGCCGAAGTGGGCGGCCAGCAGCCGCCCTTTGAGGCGGGCCTGCGCGGCCGGGCCGTACTCATCGAGGACGTAGCGGAGCAGGCGGTGGGCGAGGAGGGAGTTGTTCTCCACGACCGTGTCGAAGTCGAAGGTGAGGTCTTCCGCGGCGCCCAGCTCGGTGATACGCGCGTCCATCGCGGCCGCGCGCGGACCGAACTTCGCCGCCAGCACCTCACGGTGCGGCAGCGGCTCCTCCGGCGCGCTCGGGTCGAGCTGGAACGGCCGGTAGACCACCTCGACCTGCTCCGCCCCCGGATACGCGGCGAGCGCCTGCTCGAAGCGGGCCTTGCCGAGGTAACACCACGGGCAGGCGATGTCGCTGTAGATCTCGACCTTCACCGGGTCACTCCCTGTCACTGTGCCGCGCCGTACGCGTCGGGGCGTCCACACGCCTTCGTACGGCATCGCTTGAACGCTCAAGCAATCAATCCTAACCGTGCCCGGGATGACGGCATTCCCGCCGTTCCCGGCGCGTTCCCGGCGCGGACCGGGGGCCAGCGCCGGACCTCGACCACGCTCCACGGCGTCTTTGACTGGCAGCGCATCCCCGGACACGACCATGGCGCGCGGCCGGTTGAGCCGTCTGAGGCGTGAGCCGCCCGCCGCGCCCCGGCTCGTACGACTCCCCGCGAGACCACCGCCGACCACGGCCGCCGCCGCATGGGGTGACCGCCCCGGAGAACGCGCGCGTGGCGTGCGAGGGGCCGTGGGGTTCCGCCGCACCCGACCGCAGCGGGCACAGGATGTCGGGTGCGGCACAGTGGTCCCTTCCTAACGTGGTGGATCAGAAGGGAAGGAGGCAGGAGTGCTGGAGCGGCTGAACCAGGCCATGGAGCACATCGAGTCGCGTCTCGACCAGCGCATCGAGGTGACCGAGCTGGCGCGGATCGCGATGACGTCGGAGTACCACTTCCGGCGGCTGTTCTCCGCACTGGCGGGGATTCCACTGTCCGAGTACATCCGGCGCAGGCGGCTGACGGTCGCGGGGGCGGAGGTGCTCGCCGGGGAGCGGACGCTGCTGGAGATCGCGGTGCGCTACGGCTACACCTCGGGCGAGGCGTTCGCGCGCGCGTTCCGCGCCGTGCACGGCGTTGGTCCCGGCGAGGTCAGACGGACCGGTGCGGCTCTGCACTCCCAGCCACGGATGTCCTTCCGCCTCATCATCGAAGGGAGCAGCAGCATGCGATACCGGGTCGTGAGCAAGAATCAGTTCTGTGTGGTCGGCAAGAAGGCCCGTGTCCCTCTCGTCCATGAAGGGATGAATCCGGCGATCGCCGACTTCATCCGGAGCATCGACCAGGAGACGATACGGCGTATCACCGCCCTGTCCGACCAGGAGCCGGAGGGGATCGTCGCCGTGAGCGACAACCTCGACCCGAGCCGGGCGGAGGGAACCGAACTCGACTACTACCACGGCGTGGTGACCCGCTCCGCCGTGCCCGAGGATCTGGACGCGCTCACCGTCCCGGCGGGGACATGGGCCGTCTTCGAGAGCTCCGGGCCGTTCCCGCAGACGCTCCAGTACCTGTGGCGGGACGTGTTCACGCAGTGGTTCCCGTCCAATCCGTACGAGAGCAGGCCAGGACCCGAGATCCTGCGCACCCGGCTGACACCGGACCAGGCGCAGGCCGACGCGGAACTGTGGATTCCCGTGGAGCGCGCCACGGCGGTCTGAGCGTGCGGCGTGGCGGTGTCCCGGCCTTCGCCCTGCGCATCGAGACCGCGGACAAGTCGTTGGTCTGCTCGGGAGACACAGCACCGTGCACGAACCTCACGAGCTTGGCCGAGGAGTGCGACGTTCTGCTGTGCGAGGCCGAGAGCGCGCAACCTCCGGCCGAGGGTGAACGGGTTCACCACACACCCGAAGACACCGGCGAAACCGCCAACGCGGCCCGGGTGGGCCGGTTGATCGTGGCGCGTGTCGGCCGCTTTCTCACACCGCAGGAGGCGGTGGCCCGTGCCTCCGCTCGCTACGATGGTCCCGTCGACTACGCGGCACCCGGCGCTGCCTTCCCGATCGGTTAAGCCGCGATTGTCCTGGTGCGATCGGCGACGTGACCGCGTTCGAAGTGGGCGCCCGGCACTCACGAGGACGACGAGGTGGGGTGCGTTCACGGACCGCCAGCGGGTCTGGGCGGACTCGACGAGCTTGAAGACCATGGCCAGCGCGGCGGCCGCGCTGCCCGCGCCCCAAGTGACCTTGGCCCGCTCGTCGCGCACCACCCTGATGGCGATCCGACATGTTCGAACTACGGTCCATCAGAGCATCGCTTGCGTCACAGCCCGTGCGACCTGATCGTCGTTCATCGTGCTTCCTTGACCTCAACCTTTCTTCAAGTCGCACCATGTGGGTGCCGCACCCGCACTACATACCGAGGAGATTTCGATGATTCTGGTGACCGGCGCAACCGGAAAGACGGGCGGCCAGGCCGTGGCGCAACTACTGGCGGCGGGCGTGGATGTCCGCGCCCTGGTCCGTGACCCGAAGGCGGCCTCGCTACCTGACGGGGCCGAGGTGGTACGCGGCGACCTGACAGACGCGGCTTCCGTGGAGGCCGCCATGGAGGGGGTGGACGCGGTCTTCCTCATCTGGCCACTGCTGACGGCGGACGCCGCGCCCGCGGTGATCGCGGCCGCGGAGAAGCACGCGCGCCGCATCGTCTACCTGTCCGCGTGGGGGGTGCCGGACGACGACACCGTGGAGCCGGAGCCCGGCATCCTCGCCTTCCATACCGCGATTGAGCGTGTGATCCGCGCCTCGACCTTGCAGTGGACGTTCCTGCGCGCGGGCGGCTTCGCGTCCAACACCCTCGCGTGGGCGCAGCAGATCAAAGAAGGGGACGTCGTCCGCGGCTCGCATGCCCGAGCGACGCGGTCGCTGGTCCACGAGGCGGATCTCGCGGCGGTGGCAGTAAGGGCGCTGACGACGGCCGACCTGGAGGGCAAGGCCCCGCACCTGACCGGTCCGCAGGCGCTGACCCAGGCTGAGCAGGTCCGTACGATTGGCGACGTCCTCGGCCGCCGGGTGGTCTTTGAAGAACTGGACGAAGAGGCAGCGGCGGCCGCGTTCGAGGCACAGGGCCTGCCTCCGGAATACGCCCGCGCCATCGTCGAGGCCCACGGGCAGATGGAGGCGGAGCCGGAGCAGGTGTCGCCGGCGGTGGCCGAGATCACCGGTCGGCCCGCACGCACTTACCGCGAATGGGTCGCGGACCACGTGGCGGACTTCGGCTGACGGCACCGCTGCCCTCCCACCGGAGGTGGACCAGGGGGAACGGCCCCTGGCCCCGCTCGAAAATGTTCGGGTTGTGTTAGAGCCCGAAGTCGTCGCCAAAAGGCTCCCGTTCCCGCGTGCGTAGCCACTGTGACCGTCCCCCAGTGCGTCAATGACCTGAATCCGGATATTTCAGTGCCTCCGCGCTTCCCACGGACAAGCAGGGTGCCAATGCGGCGCTTGCCTCCCGCCGGGGCCGGAAGAAGCTCGGCGGTCACCTCCTCGAATCCGTACTCCTTGAGCGTCATGGCCCATGTCTCCGGCGGGTAGTCCCATCGTTTGACGACCGCCGGATCTTCCTCGGGCCCACGGGGGATGTAGGACGCCTGGCAGCCGTAACAGCCCTCTACCGCCGGGTGCTGGGACATGGCGAACACTCCGCCTGCTACGAGCTTGCTGTGAACAGCGGGAAGCATCAGCGCGGGGTCCGTGAAGTAGGCGGCCCCAAAGACGGAGTAGACGGCATCGAAGGTCACGGCCGACTCGGCGATGAAGGCAAGGGCCTCCCCTTGGTGCGACTCCATGCCGTCCACATCGGGCCAGCGCTCGCGCGCCTTCGCGAGCTGCGCGGGAGACAGGTCAACCCCTACTGCCCGCATTCCGAGGGAGGCAAGGTGGGCGAGGTTGCCACCCGACCCGCACCCGAGGTCCAGTACTCGGCTACCGGCCTCTACGGCGAGGGTCTCGACGCCGGGGCCGTGGTCGGGGTGCTGTGTCCAGTTGAACCACGTGGTCTCGCCCTTGGCGTTCATCCCGCGCCGCTGGGGCTTTGTCCTGGAGTAGATGTCCCATGCGGCGCTACGGGTGTCTGACACTTCACGTCCGTTCTTGGTTACGGGCACAGCCGCCCGGCATGGTCGCCGGGCGGCTGGCTCAAGGGACGACTACTTGTTGACGGGGCTGTCGGTGCAACCCGCGTAACTCTGGGTGCAGTCGGCCGCGCCTGCCTCCGGCCAGAACTCGGGGTCGATCTCGAAGCCCGCCGCGCGGATGGTCTCGCGGGTCTCGGCCAGGGCGGCCCGGCCCTCGGCGGGGTCGTGTCCCTTCCGGTCCGGGACGTGCTGGATGAAGCCGGTACCGAGGGCATCGCAGAACGCGGCATACGGGGCAGTGTGCAGCACGAAGGCGTGCCAGAACTGGTCCACGCGAAGACTGGGCGCCATTTTCGCCTTGGTCGTCCCGGTCGCGGCGAGGAATGCCGACCGCCCAGTCAGGCCCACTTTGGCAACCAGTTGCACATTTGGAAACTAGCTGCCTATTCTTCAACTCACAACAGCACGGAGGAGGGGCACCGATGAGTCAAGGACCAGGTTCGGCAGAGCAACTGCGGGTCATCGAAGGGGCTCCTGCGCTCGGGAAGGCTGCTGCCGGTGGTGAGCGGGTGCTCGGCGCGGTGTCGGTGGCGGTGCTCTTCGCGGCCCTTGTGGTGGCAAGTACGAGCAAGATTCCCATGGTGCTGGGCTGCGTTGTCCTGCTGGCGGCGCTCGCTGTCGCTTTCCGCTGGCGGTGGTTCCATCTGAGGGCCCCCAGCAGGAGGCTGCACACCAAGGTTGAGGAAGGGGTGTTCTTCTTCGCCCTGGTGACGCTGGCGTTCCCGGGGCTCAAGCTGCTGTGGGACAACCCGGCTGATCTCGTCGCGGCTATGGTGGCGGCCGCGATCCCCACGGCCCTGCTGGCGTGCTATCTCATGCTGCGCTGGAGGCGCTAGCGTGTCGCAACAGCCACGTACCCGACTGTCGACCGTGATGCACTCACCCACTCGCCTGGCCATCCTGGGGGCACTCCGTCAGGTGCAGCAGATCAACTTCGCCGATCTGCAGGAGTCGTTGGAACTGTCCACCCCGGAACTCTCCCGGCAGCTGGGCATCCTGGAGAAGGAGGACCTGGTCGACATCGCGAAGTTCCGCGAACGGCGGCGCGCAGTCACCAGAGTCCGGCTCTCTCCCGCCGGGCGTGAACGATTCGATGAGTACCTCGGCGAGCTACGCAAAGTCGTGCGCGCGGAGGTCGAGTAGCAGGCAACGCGACTGCCGGACAAGGGATGTCGCGCGAGAGATCCGGCGGCCGGGTGGGCCCGAGATTGCCTCGGGCCCACCCGGCCGCACGTCACCGCTGGCATTGCATAGGACGTTGATTCAGCTCATTCGCCTTGTGGGCTTTATGCCCAGGGCGTAGCGCACCAGATGGAGCTGGCAGCGAGCGAACCGGCCAGCCCAACAACGCCGCCCTTAACGCCGATCTTGATCCCGCGCTTGGCCGCCTCCCTCGTGAGCAGCCTCGCCGCGGCGGACCACTCATGGTCCGCAAGCTTGTTCATGACGGCCCCGGCGGAGCCGGAGAGCCCGCCGAGCCCAACGGCCTTCAGCAGACAGGAACCGTAGCTCCTCTTGACCCGTCCGGTGGAGTCGGAAGCCTTCGGCTGCTGGCGTTCGATCTCGGACGCGACCGTGTCGGCGAACTCAGCGCCGAACTTGGCCGCTGTGGCGTCGCGGTCGAAGTCGCCGTTGGAATCGAGCAGTTGCCCTTCATCGATGGCTTCGAGGTACTTCGCAAGCTCGGCAATCTG
The DNA here is from genome assembly GCF_059026195.1 of Streptomyces sp. A01. Taxonomy (NCBI): domain Bacteria; kingdom Bacillati; phylum Actinomycetota; class Actinomycetes; order Kitasatosporales; family Streptomycetaceae; genus Streptomyces; species Streptomyces sp. A01. The sequence goes on from NZ_JBWLKN010000016.1 coordinate 63,494, forward strand.
CTGCTCAGAGACTTCCTCAGCGGCGACCGAAGCAGCGGCGGGACTCTGGGTAGCAGCAGCGTAAGAAGTGCCAACACCGCCGAAGCCCACGGCAGCGACGCACGCGATGGACACGAGGGCGGTGCGGTTGAACAGTTTCACTTGAACTCCCTGTTAAGGGGTATACGGCGCACGGTACTTGTGCACATACGAAACCCCCATGGTCGGAACTGTCACCTCCCGGTCACGGAGATGATCACAGGACGAAATACTTGCATGCACCACGGAGTCGGCACGCCAACACTCAGAGTGCAGATGATCACCATCTCCGACCGGAACCTATCCGCTGATTTAGGCATCTTTAGTGACTGCGCTCTTTGAGCAGGGGATGTGCGAATTTTGTAGGCTTCTGTTGGCTTTTACCTTCCGCCCCGAGTGCGGCGCCAATGCGCCGTCAGGGATGGCAGGCCACGGTCATCCAACAACGGCTGGCCGGGATCGCAGCCTCATCGACTCGCGTCGGACGTAGCGGCCGGGGCCGTCGGCCTGGTGATCGTCAGGCCGGGAAGTCGCCTGCCTTGAGCCCGGCGACGAATGAGGCCCAGGCGGGCGCGTCGAAGACGAGGGCCGGGCCGTGGGGGTCCTTGCTGTCCCGGAGTGCCACGGCGTCGAACGCTCCGGTCCTGACCTCTATGCACTGACCCCCGTTGCTGGAGCTGTAACTGCTCTTCTACCAGGCGATGGTGTCGGTCATCGTGCGTACTCCTTTGTAAGCCGCTTGAACACCGTCAACGACCGCTGTGGCGCTGGGCCGCAGCGCGGAGCCGGTCGTATGTCCTCTTCGCCTGGCCTGTCGTTGACGTGCTCGCTGCTCCCCTGGGGAGCGGGCTGGCGTGAAGCGGCCCCGGTCGTATCAACCGGGGCCGCTGCGTGCGTGAGCTAGGCGGGGAAGTCTCCGCGTCGGATTCCGGCGACGAATGAGGCCCAGGCGGACACGTCGAAGACGAGGGCCGGGCCGTGGGGGTCCTTGCTGTCCCGGACCGGGACAACCCCGGTGGTGGCGGCGCGATCCGGGGCCCACTCGACGCAATTGCCACCCTCACCGCCGCTGTACGACGACTTCACCCACTTCTTTTCGATCACAGGTGTACTCCTCCGCAAGCTGATGGATCAACGACAGGGAGCGTTCAGGCGACAGCGCCGACGCCCTCAACCGATCGTATGTGGCACCGGCATGGGCCACATCGTCTCGGCCGTCCGCAAGGTGACCCCGACCGAAGCTCTCGCTGTACACCACGGAACCAGGATCGCCCCGATCAACGTGGATGAACGATGTACTCACTGCGGGCGCTCCTGCTTCATCAGGCAACACCTGCACGGTCACATGTGGGGAGGATGCCTCATGTGCCAGATGTAAGAGCTGGTCTGCCATGACGGACTGACCGCCGACTTGTGTACGCAGCACTGCTTGATGGATGACCAACCACAGCAGGGGCGGTAACTGACGTTTCATCACCTCGCGACGCGCGAGTCGCGCTCCGACTCGCTCCTTGATCTGGTCGTCCTCCTCCCGAGGATGGGCCGCACGAAAAACGGCCTCGGCATACGCCGGTGTCTGGACCAATCCCATGACGAAGGCGTTTGAGTAATCGGAGATGGTCTGTGCTTGCTTCTCGACCTCGACGTACGGGAGGAACCACGACGGATGTCCACGTTCGCTGAGTCGGGCGCGGAGACGAGTGAAGTATCCGCTGGTCTTGAATACCTGGTCGCACGTCTCCGCGAACTGGGATGAGCCGAGCAAGCTTCCGTTCTCGACCCGGGAGATGTACGTCCGGTCGTACGCTGCGGCAATCGCTAGCTGAGCCTGGGTCAGCTTGGCCCACTCCCGTGCGTGTCGGACTTCGCTTCCGAAGAACGCCATGGCGTTCCGTGGCTCGCCTGCCTCGTCTCCTGCCTGGATCATCCGCCGCCTCCCGATCGAGTCTGAGTTCGAGTGACCGTCTGGCTGTAAACACACTTGCCCTATCGAGAGTACGCATATGGGCGCGACGCTGTGAGGGTTCGATCACAAAGGGTGATCGCAGTTCAGAACACCGAGGATCAGCCATGAACTACGAACTAAGGCTTCGGGTTTGCCGCAAGGCGCCTGGCAAGAAGCCGCTCCCTGTACCCCACGCCTCCGTACGCACCGACAGCGCTACCACGCGCAACCAGCCCGCAAACACCCACCCCATTCCCTGGCCCCCCGCCCCCCAGCCAGCCGATGCCAAGCTGGCGGACCTCGTCGCGCGGCACGATCAAGCCGCCGAGGACGTGCCCCTGGTGACCGAGGGCGGCAACAGCCATGCGCGGGTGAGTGACCGGTGAGCGGGGCGAACGTCCTCGGGCGCAGGGTTCCGCGTGCTGCCTCCGCTGAACTCCTTTACCGCGCCGAGTGCTTGGGCACGGCGGACGCCGACTGCGGGGCCGACTCGGACGAGTGGCTGACTCCTGACCCCTGCGAGACATGGATGCTCGCGCACCTCGACGAGACCGGGGGCATGCATACCCGGTACAGGCGGTCCCTGACGGACGTCGCCGACACGACGGGCGGGGGCACGTGATGAGCCACACCGTGGTGCGTTTCGTTCAGCACACGATCCGACAGGCCCCGGAGTCCGGCGTGACGTTCGAAGCGTTCTGTATGACCGTGGGATGCCGTGCCGAATCCGGCGGGCGCGAGGTCCAGGAGGACGCGCAGGACTGGTGTCTGCGGCACGCCGGTCGGCATCCCGGACACGATCTGTTCCGCCGTGTGGTGACCAACTACGCCCGCGTGCTCCGCGACGATGACTGGGCCGCGCGGTCCGCCCCGTGAGGCCCGACCGGGGGCGGCGGGAATCCCGCCGCCCCCGGCTGGCGCCCAGGCCGGGGCGTCGGCCCGCCGCCCGCCAGCAAAGACCGGCGTCAGCCGGTTTCGCGCCAGCGGTTGGTGATCGGCAGCCTGCGGTCCTTGCCGAAGCCCTTGGCGGAGATCTTGGTGCCCGGCGGGTACTGGCGGCGCTTGTACTCGGCGGTGTCCACCATCCGCAGCACGCGGGTGACCATCTCCGGGTCGAAGCCCGCCGCGACGATCTCGGCGCTGCCCTGGTCGCGGTCCACGTAGCGTTCCAGGATCTGGTCGAGGATGTCGTAGTCGGGCAGCGAGTCGGTGTCGACCTGGCCGGGGCGCAGCTCGGCACTGGGCGGCTTGGTGATCGAGTTCTCCGGGATGGGCGGTGTCTGGCCCCGGTCCCGGGCCGCCTGGTTGCGCCACTTCGCGAGGCGGAAGACCGAGGTCTTGTAGACGTCCTTGATCGGGCCGTACGCGCCGACCGCGTCACCGTAGAGCGTGGAGTATCCGCAGGCCAGCTCGGACTTGTTGCCCGGCGCGAGCACGATGTGGCCCTCCTGGTTGGAGATCCCCATCAGCGTCGTGCCGCGCAGCCGCGCCTGGAGGTTCTCCTCGGCGAGGCCCGTCAGTCCGAGGGATTCCATGTACGCGTCGAACATCGGGGCGATCGGCACCGTACGGAAGTTGAGCCCGGTGCGGTGGGCAAGATCGGCCGCGTCGCCCTTGGAGTGCTCGGACGAGTAGCGGGAGGGCATCGCGACGCCGTACACGTGCTGCGCGCCGAGGGCGTCACAGGCGATGGCCGCCACCAGGGCCGAGTCGATGCCGCCGGAGAGCCCGATCAGGACGCTGCGGAACCCGTTCTTCGCCGCGTAGGCGCGCAAGCCCACGACCAGCGCGGTGTAGATCTCCTCCTCGTCGCCCAGGCGCTCCGCCTGCCCGCCGATCAGTTCCGGCTCGTACGCCGGGAGGGGGGCCGAGGAGAGCGTCACATGGTCGACGCGCAGCCCGTCGTCCACCGTCCCCGACGGCGGCTCGGCCGCCGCTGCGGGCAGGTCGAGGTCGATGAGCACACAGCCTTCGGCGAACTGCGGGGCCCGCGCGATCACTTCGCCGTCCTGCCCGACGACGATCGAGTCGCCGTCGAAGACCAACTCGTCCTGGCCGCCGATCATCGCGAGGTACGCGGTCGTGCAGCCCGCCTCCTGCGCCCGCTTGCGCACCAGCTCCAGGCGCGTGTCGTCCTTCTCCCGCTCGTACGGGGAGGCGTTGATGGAGACGAGGAGCCCGGCCCCTGCGGAGCGCGTGGCGGGCACCCGGCCGCCGTCCTGCCACAGGTCCTCGCAGATGGCGAGGGCGACATCGACGCCGTGCACCCGGATGACGGGCAGCGTCTCGCCGGGGACGAAGTAGCGGAACTCGTCGAAGACGCCGTAGTTCGGCAGGTGGTGCTTGGCGAAGGTGAGTGCGACCTCGCCGCGGTGCAGAACGGCGGCGGCGTTACGGGGCGCGCCCGCGGGCTGACCGTACCGGGGCTGCTCCTTGTCGCTGCGGTCGAGGTAACCGACGACCACCGGCAGCTCCCCGAAGCCCTCGGTCTTCAGCCGGGCGGCGAGCGAGGTCAGCGCGGCACGGGAGGCTTCGACGAAGGAGGCGCGCAGCGCCAGGTCCTCGACGGGGTAGCCGGTCAACGCCATCTCGGGGAACGCCACCAGGTGGGCGCCCTGCTCGGCGGAGTGCCGGGTCCATTGGACGATCGTTTCGGCATTGGCCGCGAGGTCGCCGACGGTGGAGTCGATCTGATTCAGAGCGAGGCGAAGTTGAGGCACCCGGCCAGTGTAATCGTCTTTCTGACGCGATGTGGATATGGGTGTGGTGTGGGTGTGAGGCGGACCACGCTATCGTAGATTCAGCACTGTCTGGACAGTCCTGCCTTTGTGCGGTTCGGTTCGGGAGTGCTGGTATTCCACTCATGTGAGAGGTGCGTGCCATGCGGTGGCAGATCCAGGAGGCCAAGCAGCGCTTCAGTGCGCTGCTGCGGGCGGTTGAGGCGGACGGGCCCCAGTTCGTCACCCGGCACGGTGAAGAGGTCGCTGTCGTCATCGGTATAAGGGAGTACCGGAAGCTGCGAGGGGAGGAACGGGACTTCAGGGACTTCCTGCTCTCCGATCCTGACTGGGATGACGTGGCGAAGGAATTGGACGATGTGGTCGCGCGTCGGGACGTGTCCCGCGTGGTGGATCTGGGGGGCGCGTAGTGGCATTTCTGCTGGACACGAACGTGCTGTCAGAGCTGCGCAAGAAGGCCTGTGACGCGCGGGTCGTGTCGTGGGCCCGCTCGACCCGCCCTGGTGAGATGTTCACCAGTGCGCTGGTGGTCGGTGAGATCAGCCGGGGGTGTGAAAACGTCCGACGGCGGGACGCGTCGCAGGCTGAACGGCTCGACAGATGGCTCGCCGACGTCCACCGCGACTTCGGAGACCGGCTCCTGCCGGTGACGGCCGAGATCGCCGAGGTCTGGGGACGGATGGAGTCCCCTGACCGGCTGCCTACGGTCGACGGGCTGCTGGCCGCCACCGCCCGGGTGCACGGCCTCACCCTGGTGACGCGCGACATGAAGGACGTGCGGCGCACGGGCGTTCGGCTGCTCAATCCGTTCGACCCCGCGTGACCCCCCGGGGGCGGGGAGGCTCCCCACCCCCGGGCGGTGACTACGCCCGGTAACCCAGCACCGTCATCATTCCCGATTCGGAGTGGTAGACGTTGTGGCAGTGCAGCATCCACAGCCCCGGATTGTCCGCGTCGAAGTCGACATCGAGGCGGCGGCCGGGCAGGACGATCGCGGTGTCCTTGCGGGGTCCGCCGTCCGGCAGGGCGAAGGTGTGGCCGTGCAGGTGCATCGGGTGCCACATCGTCGTGTTGTTGACGAAGGACAGGCGTACGCGCTCGCCCGCGCGTACCGGATAGCGGCTCGCCGGGTCGTACCGCTTCCCGTTGATCGCCCAGTCGTAGCGGGCCATCGAGCCCGTGAGCCGGAGCTTGACCGTACGGTCGGGCCTGCCGGGGGAGAGCCGGACCGGCCCGGCCGCCCGCAGCCGCTGGGCGGTGAGCAGCTTGCCGTCCAGCTCCTTCGGCCTGGCCTTGGCCGTCGGGGCGCTCCCGCCGCCCGTCCTGAGGACGCCGAGCGCCGAGCGCTTCTTCCCTTCGGCGACGGCGACCAGCGGGAAGACACCGTCCTTGACCGTGACCAGGACGTCGTAGCGCTCGCCCATGCCGAGCAGCAGCGCGTCCGTCTTCGCGTGCTCGACGGGGAAGCCGTCGGTGTGCGTCACGGTCATCTCATGCCCGCCGAGGGCGACGCGGAAGGCGGTGTCACCGCCCGCGTTGATCAGCCGGACGCGCACCCGGTCCCCGGGCTTGGCGCGGAAGGTGCGCGGTGCGTCTCCCGTGCGGCCGTTGACGAGGTAGTGCGGATACGCCACGTCGCCCGCGTCGCCGCCGAGCAGCTTGCTGGTGGCGCCCATCATCATGCGGGACGGCCCGGACGGGGATGGCTTCCGCCGGGCATCGGGCATGGACATGCTGTGCGCGCCATGCCCGCCCGTCGCGCCCCCGTCGCGCTTCTCCTCCCCGCCGCTGCCGTCCATGTCTCCGTGATCCATGCCGCCACTGCCCATGTCCCCGGCGTCCATGTCTCCGTGGTCCATGCCCGCGCTCAGTTCGGTGAGTACCGCGTCCGGCGTGCTGCCCTCCACGCCGTCCACCCAGTCGTCCAGCACCACGACCCATTCCTTGTCGTACGCCAGCGGCTCCTTGGGGTCCTCGACGATCAGTGGCGCGTACAGCCCGCGGTCCTGCTGGACGCCCGAGTGCGGGTGGAACCAGTACGTGCCCGGATGCGGTACCGCGAAGCGGTAGGCGAAGGAGGCGCCCGGCTTCACGGGCCGCTGGGTGAGACCCGGCACGCCGTCCATGTCGTTGCGGAGCGCCAGCCCGTGCCAGTGCGTCGAGGTGGACTCGGGCAGGTTGTTGGCGAGCGTCACCGCGAGTGTGTCGCCCGCGGTGACCCGCAGCTCCTCGCCGGGCAGGTCCCCGCCGTACGCCCAGGAGCTGACTGTCAGGCCGCCGAGGTCGAGCTGGGCGCGGGTGGCGGTGAGCTTGACCTCGCGGACGGGGCCGGGGCGGCGCTTCCGCTCGGCGGTGGCGACCTCCTCGCCGTCCGGCGGGACATAGCCGTCAGGTGTGGTGGACGGCGCGCCGCCGTGGTCGCCGGCCTTGTGCGACCCGGAGCCGGAGCCGGAATCCGAGCCGGATGAGCAGGAGGCGAGCAGTCCGCCGCCTGCCGTCGCCGCTGCGGCGGCGAGCAGGGAACGCCGGGTGGTTGTGCGCATGACGAAGGCACCTCGTAACGGTGTGATGCGAGTGGATTGGCGCGTCTGCCGCTCGCCGGGGCCGCCGGGGTCGCCTGATCGCCCGTCGGCCGTGGCGCGGTGTGTGCGCCGGGACGTCGGGTGCGAAAGGCAGGCGGGGAGGGAGGGGAGCGGCGCGGCCGTCCTATATGCGCAGCACCGTGGGGCGGGCCAGAGGTGTGAGGCGCGGTGGGGGATTCGGCAGGAGCGCGTGCGCCAGGGCGGTGCCGAGCCAGGCCGCCGTGGTGGTGGCGCGGCGCCGCGCCGCCGCGCTGAGCAGCAGCGCGATGGTCCACGCGGCGAGCACGGCGAGACAGACCGACATCGGGTCCATGCCGCCGTGCTCAGAGCCGGTGACGTGCTGGGCGGGGGAGGGGGCGGTGATGTGCCGGGCGCGACTGGGGCCCTCGGCGTGCCGGGCGGGCACGGGGTCGGCTGCGAGGGGCCGCGACCCGTGCGCGGAGTGGGCCGTTCGCTCCGCGTGCGCGTGCGTCTGCTGCTCCGCGTGCGCTGTCGGCCCCAGCGGGGCCGCGTGTTCGGAGGGGTGCCCCAGCGTGTGCATCGTGACGATGCCGAACAGCAGCGCGGTGAGCAGCAGCAACCGGCCGCACCAGGACATCCTGACGCCGGTGCCGGTGCCGGTGTGCCGCCGTGCGCGCGGTAGCGCGCTCCTCAACTCTGCCATCGCGGGAGAGCGTACCCCACCGGGGTATACGGGTCGAGACGTGGGGCCCGGCCGCGGCCGGTCAGCGAGGCCATCGGCGGGGGGTGGAAGCCCCGGCTGGAGAAGAACTGGCGACTGCCCACCGCGGGCGCGAGCGCGTGCGGCAAGCGGTGTGCGGCAGAATCCGGTTATGCGAGTGGTGATTTTGTGCGGTGGAGAGAGCCCCGAGCGGGACGTTTCGCTGGCCTCGGGCCGGTCGGTCGCCCGAGCTCTGCTTGAGCGGGGGCGCGAGGTGGTGCTGGTCGATCCGGCCGCCGCGGTGCCGGTCCTGGCCGGACCGCTGCACCCCGGTGACACGGTCGACGGGGCCATCGTCGCGAAGGAGCCGCCGTCCCTCTCCGATCAGCAGCAGTGGCGGCGCCGCATGTACGCGGCGCTGACGGGCGGACCGGTCTTTGACCTTCTGCGCGGCGCGGACGTCGTGTTCCTCGCGCTGCACGGTGGCTGGGGCGAAGACGGGCACGTGCAGGCGCTGCTGGAGATGGCGGGCGTCCCGTTCACCGGTGCGGGCAGCGCGGCGTGTGCGGCGGCGTGGCACAAGGGGCGGGCGCAGGCGGTGCTCGGTGCGGCGGGGCTGCCGGTGGTCGAACGGGCGCTGTGGCGGCCCGGGGTCGGTGACGTGCCCGAGAACGTGGAACGGCTGGTGGCGGAGGGTCCGGTGGTGGCGAAGCCGGCAGCGGACGGGTCGAGTGTGTCGGTCTCCCGGGTCGACTCGCTGTCGCAACTGACGCAGGCTGCCTCCGAGGTGCACTCCCGAGGGGTCGAGCTGCTGGTGGAGCCGTTCCTGCCGGGGCGCGAGTTCACCGTGGCCGTGGTCGGTGGCCAGGTGCTTCCGGTGGTCGAGATCGAGCTGACGACTCCGGTGTTCGACTACGCGGCCAAGTATCAGCCCGGAGCCGTGAGCGAGGTATGCCCCGCACGGGTCCCGGCCGCCTTCGCGGCCCGGCTGCGGGAGCTGGCCCTGCACGCGCACCGGGCGTTGGGGTTCGGCAGTGACTCCTACTCGCGCACTGACTTCCGCTGCGACACCGGCGGCGAGCCGATGTGCATCGAAGTGAACGCGCTCCCGGGCCTGACGGCGACGAGCCTGTTGCCGCTCGCGGCGACCGGGGCCGACTGGACCTACCCCGATCTGATCCAGCGCGTCCTCGATCTCGCGGCGCGCTGAGCTCCGACCCTGCCCTGCCCACGCGACCACTTGCCACCAAGGCGCGGGGGCAGGGCCGTCTCGATGGCCTGTCGCTGTCGCGGGCGGCCGGGGCTTCTACAGCTGGAGTGCTACCGGAGTGCTACGCCTACGCGCCGAATTGTCCTGAACCACTCTTCCGGGCGAGCCGGGGCGAGCGGGGCCCGAGCGAGAAACCCAGGGGGAGTTGACAGCTTCGGGGCGTGGCGCCAGAGTCCCGGTTGGTGGACATAAACGATCTTACGCCTGCCGAGCTACGGGTGTGGCAGGCCTTTCCCAGGGGCGCGTCCGTGGACTTCCGTACGGCGGAAGACGAGGACACGGCGCAGGGGGCGGGCTGGGGCCCCGAACGGACCGTACGGGCAGCCGTGTTGCGGGCTCTGCTTCTCAACGGCCCGCTGGAAGACGGAGAGATACCGGCCCTCAGACTGGGGGGCGCGCGGATCACCGGGGCCCTCGATCTGCAGTACGGCACCATCGACCACGCCGTACGGCTGAGCGATTGCTTCTTCGAGGACGTACCCATGCTGTACGCCTCCCGGCTGCGCCAGCTGAACCTGGCCGGCTCCGTACTGCCCGGGCTGGCCGCCGCCACCGTGCGGGTGGAGGGCATGGTGCATCTGACCGGCTGCCGGTTCCTCGGGCCGGTGCGGCTCGACGGGGCGCAGATCGCCGGGGCGCTGTTCCTGGACGGATGCGAGATCACTCCGCCGGACACCGTGTGGCCTGCTCTCCGGCTCGGCTACGCGACCATCGGGGACAGTCTGTGGGCGCCCGGACTGCGGACGCACGGGGAGGTGCATCTCAACGGCGCCTCGATCGCCGGGTCGGCCAGCCTCGACGACGCCCAGCTCAGCCACCCGGGCAGCGTCGCCCTCGACGGGCAGACACTCGTTGTGGGAGGCGACTTCCACATGCGGCGCTTGCACACGCGAGGCTGGATCGGCCTGCGGGGTGCCCGCGTCACCGGGCGGATCGACCTGTCGTACGCACGCCTGTCGAACCCCGGCGGCGCTGCGCTGCGCGCGAGCAGCTGCACCATCGGAGAACTCTGGTTGCGCAAGAGCCCCCCCATGGAGGGCACGTTGAATCTGCGCCGTGCGCAGATCGAGGTTCTGTTCCTGGAGCCGGAGGTGGTTCCGGACGAGGTGCTTCTCAACGGCCTCAACTACACCACCCTCACCCCGCATGAGCCCGCGGAGCGCCGCCTGCCCATGCTCAACAAGGACAGCGAGGGCTATCTCCCGCACGGCTACGAGCAGTTGGCCGCGGCCTACCTCCGGGTCGGAGACGACCATGCCGCCCGGGTCGTCCAGCTCGCCAAGCTCCGCAGACACCGCCGGACCCTCCCCTGGTACGGGCGCGTCTGGGGGCACCTCCAAGAGATCACCGTCGGCTACGGCTTCCGCCCCATGCTCGCCTGCGTCTGGCTCCTGTCCCTGCTCGCCATCGGCTCGGTCGCCTTCGCCCTGCACGCTCCACCGACGCTGAAGGCGGACGAGGCACCGCACTTCGACCCGGTGTTCTACACGCTCGACCTGCTGCTACCGGTGATCTCCTTCGGCCAGGAGGGGGCCTTCGCACCGCAGGGCTGGTACCAGACGCTTTCCTACGCCCTCGTCGTCGCTGGTTGGATTCTGGCCACGACGGTCTTCGCCGGTGTGAGTCGAACCGTCAGCCGCCAGTGACCGCCTGCCCGCACGACCGGATCTCGCGCCCGGCATCGGCGCTGCGCATGGGGCCCGCCCAGCTCCCAGGCCCAGGGGAAGCAGCCGGCCCAGCGCAGGGGTAGGGGTGTGCCCCGTCAGGGGCGCGGCGGACCGCGCGGCCAGCAGCCAAGAGAATCGGCCGGACCGCTCGCACCCTGCGGGCGGCCCGGCTCCCTTGTTGGGGCCCACTCCCGATCCGGCAGATCGCTTCGCACCACGCCGGCCGGAACGACACCAGCGAGGCTCGGTCACACGATCCGTCGGACACGCCTCAGGTGCTCTCCGGCGATGACCAGAGCGAGCGGACGTGGCCGAGGTGGCGGCGCATGCACTCCTGGGCGCCCTCGGCGTCCTTGGCGATCATCAGGTCGAGAAGTTCGAGGTGTTCCTCGGCGGAGGCGGCCAGCTCGCCGCTCTGGTCGAGGCGCGTGAGGCCGAAGAGCCGGGCGCGTTTGCGCAGGTCGCCGACGACCTCCACGAGGCGGGCGTTGCCAGCGAGGCCGAGGAGCTGGAGATGGAACCTGCGGTCGGCTTCGAGATAGCCGATGAGGTCGTGCCGTCCCGCCGCCGCCACGATCTCCTGGGCGATGGGACGCATCGCCTCCAGGTCCTCGACGGAGACGGTGCGGGTCACCTGGCCCACGGTGGGGACCTCGATCAGCTCCCGGATCTCGCTGTACTCGTCGAGGTCGCGATCGGACATCTCGGTGATCCGGAAGCCCTTGTTGCGGACCGGCTCCACCAGGCCCTCGCGGGCCAGGGCGAGCATCGCCTCGCGGACCGGGGTCGCCGAGACGCCGAGGTCGGCGGCGAGGGCCGGGGCGGAGTAGACCGTACCGGCCTGGAGTTCGCCCGCGATCATGGCGGCGCGCAGCGCGTTCGCCACCTGGTCGCGCAGCCGCTCCTGGAGCAAGATCGGGCTGCGTTGCCGCAGGTCAGCCACGGGTTCCCTCCGTCCTAGGGTCGGCACGGAGAGTATAACTTCACATTTCACCAAGGGATCTGCCCTGGTCGTCCCACCGCCCCCGGCTCGCGCGGCGGCGCGGTCCGGGGGCGGCGGCGTAGGACCGGCGGGCGGGGGCTGGTGAGCCCCGCGCCCGGCGGCCCGGTGGCCGGTCAGGGCGCTGCGGCGCAGCCTCCGCCGGCGCACTTGGTCAGCCACTGGTCCCAGTCGGCGTCGTAGCGGGTGCCGATGGTCTCCGTCAGGTGCCGCCTGGCGGCCTGCCAGTCGCCGGTGCGGTAGTGCCGCAGCACCGTGTCGATGTCGGCGCGGCGGTTCTCGATCAGATACCGCACGGCGAGGTAGCCCCACCGGTAGACGCGGTTGGTGTCGTTGGAGTAGGTGGTGTTGAAGAGCGTGCTCAGCTTGTACGTGTGCTTCCCGGCCTCGGCGATGGCCGCGTCGTAGGGCAGTCGGCGGTAGGAGTACGAGATGTACTCGGCGAAGCCCTCGATCCACCACACGGTCGGCGTGCTCACACCGGACTCGAAGTCGCCGTACATGTCGAACCGGCCGTCGAGGTAGTGGGTGTACTCGTGGTTGAGGTTCCAGACCGCGAACTCCGGGCGCTGCCATTCCGCCTCGTAGGCGATGAACCGTGGCTGGTTGCCCGCCGCCGACGGGTCGCCTTCGAGGTACATGCCGCCGTTGTTGGTGTCGATGCCGAAGATGGCTCCCGCGTACGTCTGGTAGTCGACGCTGGAGTCGAACGCGATGACCTCGATCGTCTCGTTGCGGTCGTCGGCGACCGGGCCGCTGTCCTTGGCGATGCCGTGGAAGTAGGAGTCCTGCTGGGTCAGGCTGGTGCAGGTGGCGGCGAGCTGGCCGGTGGTGATCTGCTGGGCGCGGATCGTGATGCCGCCGCCGCAGCCGTGCTTGACCGGCAAGGTCGCCCTGGTCAGCCGGCCCACCAGGTCGCAGGTGCCGTAGCTGGCGCAGTGGTCTTTGTCGTACGCGTCCGTCATCTCGGCGACGCCGACCCACAGCGGCGCGGTCCGGCCGGTGATGCGGCTCCGCCGCAGCAGGTCCTTCACCTGCGGCCGTACCCGCTCGCGCAGCGAGGCGTGCTGGAGGAAGCGGCCCAGCTCGCGTCCGGCGTTCGAGGTGAGGTAGCTCTGCTTGCCGCCGAGCAGGTCAAGATGGCGGACGGCGAAGCCGGAGAGCGTGCTGAGCACGCGGGGGTCCTTCTCGACGGCGCTCACGAACGCCGGCACCTGGTGCCCCCGGAACAGCACCGTGTACACGTTGTTGACCGCGCTGAGCATCCACCACGACTTGTCGTACGAGCTGTTGTACGCGGTCAGCAGGCGTCGCACGACGTAGAGGTAGCGGGCGTTCTCCTCGGCGCTGTCGATGAGCGTGACGGCCTCGGCGAGGGTTTCGCCGTTGGCGTCGGTGACGTCGCCGGAGCGCGGTGAGGCGAAGAACGCGTCGAGGCCGCCCTGGATCGCGCGGCGCAGCGCCGGTCCGTACGTGCCCACGTCGTCCGGCTGGTACCAGTGCACGAAGTACCCGGCGCGCAGGAACAGGACGAGCTGCGGCATGCCGGTGGAGCCGTTGCCGGGGTAGGTGGCGGAGTCGGCGCGCAGGGCGTTCGCGACGGTCACCATCTGCGCCTCGCGGAAGGCGCCGCGCGCGTCGGTGCCGGTGAGGCTGAAGAGGGTGTTGACGCAGCTCGTGGTCGCGCCCTTGATCTTCGCTATGAGCGCGCTGCCGGTGTTGCCGGTGAAGTCGCCGACCTGGCACGCCGCCCGCCCCTGGCCGTCCGAGGGGCGGCGGTGCTCGGGGGCGGCTGACGTGGCGGGTTCGTCGTAGTCGCGCCGCAGGGCGTCCTTCGACGCGGCGATGGGCGGCCGTTCGGAGAGTGGCGTGGCCGCGTCGCCCACGTGCCGGGGGTCTTCGACGGGGCCGTCGGCGGGGTTCTGCGCCTGAGGGCCCGCGCCGGTGGCGGCGGGCGCGGACGCCGGGCCTGGCGTGGCGGGCGCGGCGGTGGCCGCCTGGCTGGGACCGCTGAGCAACCCGCCGCCGAGGCAGAGGGTTAACGCCAGAGCCGCGAAGGTGCCGGTGCGCCGTCGCACCGGGGTGGTTCTCATCAGGTGCCTCCCGTGGGGGGTAGCCATGGCATGCGCACACCGGTGGTGTGTGCCATGTAAAATTTCACACGTCACGTCGCACGGGAAGAGGCGGGAAACAACGAGTTTCCGCCGTCCCGCGCGCCGCGCCCGCCGTCCGGGCGGCGTCCGTGAGCGGACCGGCGGCAACCCTTGTGGCGGCGCGTGCGAGGGCAGCCGCGCGGGAAGGAACACGCGCTGAAGCGAAGTGCCGGCGCGGATGCGAAACTCAACGGAAACCCGGTGGCGTGATACTGAAGGTCACCGGAGCTGCCCAGCACCCGAGACGGCCGTTTGACCTGCGAGGATAGGGAACTATGGATAAGCAGCAGGAGTTCGTGCTTCGCACTCTCGAAGAGCGCGACATCCGGTTCGTACGGCTGTGGTTCACCGACGTGCTCGGCTTCCTCAAGTCCGTCGCTGTGGCACCCGCCGAGCTGGAGCAGGCCTTCGACGAAGGCATCGGCTTCGACGGCTCGGCGATCGAGGGCTTCGCCCGCGTCTACGAGTCCGACATGATCGCGAAGCCCGACCCGGCCACCTTCCAGATCCTGCCCTGGCGCGCCGAGGCCCCGGGCACCGCGCGGATGTTCTGCGACATCCTGATGCCGGACGGCTCACCGTCCTACGCCGACCCGCGCTACGTGCTCAAGCGCATCCTCGCCAAGACGTCCGACCTCGGGTTCACCTTCTACACCCACCCCGAGATCGAGTTCTTCCTGCTGAAGAACAAGCCGGTGGACGGCACCCGCCCGGTCCCCGCCGACTCTTCCGGCTACTTCGACCACACCCCGCAGAACGTCGGCATGGACTTCCGCCGCCAGGCGATCACCATGCTGGAATCCATGGGGATCTCGGTCGAGTTCTCGCACCACGAGGGTGCCCCCGGCCAGCAGGAGATCGACCTGCGCTACGCCGACGCGCTCTCCACCGCCGACAACATCATGACCTTCCGCCTGGTCATGAAGCAGGTCGCGCTGGAGCAGGGCGTGCAGGCCACGTTCATGCCGAAGCCGTTCTCCGAATTCCCCGGCTCCGGCATGCACACCCACCTCTCCCTCTTCGAGGGCGACCGCAACGCCTTCCACGAGTCGGGCGCCGAGTACCAGCTCTCCAAGGTCGGCAAGTCCTTCATCGCCGGTCTGCTCAAGCACGCCGCCGAGATCTCCGCCGTCACCAACCAGTGGGTCAACTCGTACAAGCGCATCTGGGGCGGCTCGCAGCGGACCGCCGGAGCGGGTGGCGAGGCCCCCTCGTACATCTGCTGGGGCCACAACAACCGCTCCGCGCTCATCCGCGTCCCGATGTACAAGCCGGGCAAGACCGGCTCGACGCGCGTCGAGGTCCGCTCGATCGACTCCGGCGCCAACCCGTACCTGACGTACGCGGTACTGCTCGCCGCCGGGCTCAAGGGCATCGAGGAGGGCTACGAGCTTCCGGCGGGCGCCGACGACGACGTCTGGGCGCTGTCGGACTCCGAGCGCCGCGCGATGGGCATTGAGCCGCTGCCGCAGAACCTCGGCGAGGCGATCGCGCTCATGGAGCGCAGTGAGCTGGTCGCCGAGACGCTGGGGGAGCATGTCTTCGACTTCTTCCTGCGGAACAAGAAGCAGGAGTGGGAGGAGTACCGGTCCGAGGTGACCGCGTTTGAGCTGCGGAAGATGTTGCCGGTGCTGTAGCCCCGTGCCGGGGGGCGCTTTGTCCGCACGCCGGACGGGCTGGGTTTGCCGGCCGGGGTGGGATTGTCCCTGGCGCCCGGTGGGCTGAACTGTTGTCCTCAAGCGCCGGACGGGCTTGGTTTGGCGGGCTCGCTTGGTTTGCTGGGCTGGGTGGGTTTGTGCCCGCGCGTCCGGTGGGCTGTCACTGTTGTCCTCAAGCGCCGGACGGGCTTGTGTTGGCGGATGGGTTTGTCCTCAAGCGCTGGGCGGGCTTGTTCTGGGGTGACGGCATGTCGGCCGGGGGTGGCGGGGGGACGGGCTAGGCTCCGGAGGCGGATCACGGGGAGCGGCCGTTGCACCGGGGCGGTCGCTGGGTGACACGGTTCCGGTGGGACGAGCGGGTGAAAGGCGGGTGCGCGTGCTGCAAGGGCGACGGGACAGCAGGTTCGGGCGGCTGCTGCGGCACGGGTTCACCGATCCGGCGGCAGCGGAGCGGCTGCTCGACAGCCCCGAACTGTCCACCGTACGGGCCGATACGGTGCTGCTCGACGCGCTGGGCGCGACCGCCGACCCCAACCGTGCCCTCTTCGGGCTGGTGCGGCTGCTGGAGTCGCTGCCGGACGAGGAGCGCCCGACCCTGCTGGACACGCTCACCACCGCCAAGCCGCTCCGGGACCGGCTGCTCGGCGTGCTCGGCGCTTCCGACGCGCTGGGGGACCACCTCGCCAGGCACCCCGGTGACTGGCACTCCCTTCTCACCTACGAGTCGGCCGATCTGCACCCCACCACGCCCGAGTTCGAGAAGGCGCTGGCCGAGGGCGTGTGGGGCGAACCCGGCAAGGGGCGCCCCCGGCCCGACGCGCTGCGCGCCGCCTACCGCCGGTCGTTGATGGGCATAGCGGCCAGGGACGTGTGCGGCACCACCGATGTCGCGCAGACCGCCGCCGAACTCGCCGACCTCGCCACCGCCACCCTCCGCGCCGCCCTGAAGATCGCCGCCGAGGAGGCCCCCGACGACGCCGCCTCCTGCCGCCTCGCCGTCATCGGCATGGGCAAGTGCGGGGGCCGCGAGCTGAACTACGTCTCGGACGTGGACGTCATCTTCGTGGCCGACGTGCCGGGCCAGACCGGGGCATGGGGCGCGGGCGCGGCTCCCGGCGCGGAACCCGGCAAGGCGGCACCGGCGGCGAACCCGGACGCCGAGGCGGTAGCCGTACGCGCCGCCACCCGGCTCGCCGCCCGCCTCGTACGGATCTGCGGCGACACCACCGCCGAGGGCACGATCTGGCCCGTGGACGTCAACCTCCGCCCCGAGGGCCGCAACGGGCCCCTGGTGCGGACCCTGTCCAGCCACCTCGCCTACTACCAGCGGTGGGCGAAGACGTGGGAGTTCCAGGCGCTGCTCAAGGCCCGCCCCGTCGCGGGGGACCTCGCGCTCGGGCAGGCGTACGTGGACGCGCTGGCCCCGCTCGTCTGGCAGGCGTCGGAACGCGAGAACTTCGTGTCCGACGTGCAGCAGATGCGCCGCCGCGTCGTCGAGAACATCCCCGCCGCGCAGATCGACCGGGAGCTCAAGCTCGGCCCCGGCGGGCTGCGCGACGTCGAGTTCGCCGTGCAGCTCCTGCAACTCGTCCACGGCCGGACCGACACCTCGCTGCGCAGCGGCACCACCCTCGACGCGCTCGCCGCACTGGCCGCCGGTGGCTACGTGGGCCGCGCCGACGCCGCGGCGCTGGACGACGCGTACCGCTTCCTGCGCGCCATGGAGCACCACATCCAGCTGGACAAGCTGCGCCGCACCCACCTCGTCCCCGAGGACGAGGCCGACCTGCGGCGGCTGGGCCGTTCGCTGTCCCGGCCGTTCGACTGGCCGCGCACCGAGCCGGTGGCGAGGCTGCGCCAGGAGTGGAAGCGGCACGCGCGCGAGGTGCGGCGGCTGCACGAGAAGCTGTTCTACCGGCCACTGCTCGACGCCGTCGCCCAGCTGGAGCCGGGCGAGACCCGGCTCAGCACGAAGGCAGCGGGCCAGCGCCTGGGCGCCCTCGGCTACGCCGACCCGGTCGGTGCCCTGCGCCACCTGGAGGCGCTGGCCTCCGGAGTGACGCGCAAGGCCGCCATCCAGCGCACCCTGCTGCCGGTGCTGCTCGGCTGGTTCGCCGACTCGGCCGACCCCGACGCCGGGCTGCTGAACTTCCGCAAGGTCTCCGACGCGCTCGGCAAGACCCCCTGGTACCTGCGGCTGCTGCGCGACGAGGGCGCCGCCGCCGAGAACCTGGCCCGGGTGCTTTCCGCCGGGCGGCTCGCCCCTGACCTGCTGCTTCGCGCCCCCGAGGCGGTCGCGCTGCTCGGCGACCCGCTGGGGCTGCGGCCGCGCGGCCGGGACCACCTGGAGCAGGAGGTGCTGGCCGCCGTGGGCCGCGCCGACGGGCCCGAACAGGCGGTCGTGGCGGCGCGAGGCGTGCGGCGCCGCGAGCTGTTCCGCACGGCGGCGGCCGATCTCATCGGCGCCTACGCGCCCCAGCCGGCAGCGGCGGGTGAGGGCGCGGGCGCCAGGACGCCGAGGGAGCCGACCCGCTCCACCAGCGGCATCAGCACCATGAGCCAGGTGGCCACCCGCCCCGGCGCGGCCGAACCGGCCGCTCACGACGTCGGGTCCGCCGCCGGGTCGGGCCCGCCGGGCGGGCGCAGTGCGGGCGCCGCCGTCGACGTCGTCGGCGCGGCGCTCACCGACCTCAACGCCGCGACCGTCGCGGGCGCGCTGCGCGCCGCCGTCCGCGACAAGTGGGGCGACACCCTGCCCACCCGCTTCGCGGTCATCGGCATGGGCCGCTTCGGCGGGCACGAACTGAGCTACGGGTCGGACGCGGATGTGCTGTTCGTCCACGAGCCGCGCCCGGGCGCCGACGAACAAGAGGCGGCCCGCGCCGCGTACGCCGTCGCCAACGAGATGCGCAGGCTGCTCCAGCTGCCCACCTCCGATCCGCCGCTGGTCATCGACGCGGACCTGCGCCCGGAGGGCAAGTCCGGGCCGCTGGTGCGGACCCTCGCCTCGTACGCCGCGTACTACCGGCGCTGGTCGCAGGTGTGGGAGAGCCAGGCGCTGCTGCGGGCCGAACCCGTCGCCGGTGACCCCGAGGTGGGCAGGCGGTTCATCGAACTGATCGACCCGCTGCGCTACCCCGTCGAGGGCCCCAGCGACGAATCGGTGCGTGAGATCAGGCGGCTCAAGGCGCGGATGGAATCCGAGCGGCTGCCGCGTGGCGCTGACGCGACGACGCACACCAAGCTCGGCAGGGGTGGGCTGTCCGACGTCGAATGGACCGTCCAGCTGCTCCAGATGCGGCACGCGTGGGCGGAGCCGGGGCTGCGCACGACCCGGACCCGGGCGGCGCTCGCGGCCGCGCACGCGGCCCGGCTGATCGACACGGAGGACGCGCAGACGCTGGATGAGGCGTGGGTGCTCGCTACACGGGTGCGGAACGCGGTGATGCTGGTACGGGGGCGTTCCGGCGACACGTTTCCCGCTGACGGGCGGGAGCTGGCGGCCGTCGGCCGGTACCTCGGCTATGAGCCGGGCCATGTCGGGGAGATGGTGGACGACTACCGGCGTACGACGCGGCGGGCTCGTGGCGTGGTGGAGCGGCTGTTTTACGACTACGGGGCTTGAGCCTGGGCGTTTGTGCCCTGGGCCGCCCCTGCTGTGCTGGTTGCGGTTGGTCGGCTGTGTTGGTTGTGTTGGTTGTGTCCTCAAGCGCCGGGCGGGCTGGTCTTAGTGGGGGTGCCCGGGTGGGAGGCCTTGGCCGACTCTTTCGCGGGGGGTGTCCAGCGTCCGGCGCGGGGCGGGGAGGTCGCTGTGGCCCCGGAGGGCGGTGGGAGGTCGGTGGGGGCCGGGACCGGCTGCCGGGGGGCGTGGCGCGGCAGGCGGTACGGGAGGGCCGCGTACCACGTGGCGGAGATCGCGAAGCCGAACGCCAGGCAGACGACGCCGCCTACCGCGTCCAGCCAGAAGTGGTTCGCCGTGGCGATGATGACGACGAGGGTCGCCACCGGGTAGAGCGCGCCGAGTGCCTTGATCCAGCGTGGTCCGGCCAGCCAGGCGATGGTGGTTCCGCACCACAGGGACCAGCCGATGTGCATGGACGGCATCGCGGCGTACTGGTTGGAGACGTCGGCGAGGTTGCCCGAGGCCATCGAGCCCCAGGTGTGGTGCACGATGACCGTGTCGATGAAGTCCTTGCCCGGCATCAGCCGGGGCGGGGCGAGCGGGAAGAAGTAGAAGCCGAGGAGCGCGACGCCCGTCGTCGCGAAGAGGACCAGGCGGGTCGCCGCGTAGCGCCCGGGGTGCCAGCGGTAGAGCCACACCAGCACGCCGATGGTCACCACGAAGTGCAACGTGGCGTAGTAGTAGTTCATGCCGACGACCAGCCAGGTGACCGAGTCGACCGAGTGGTTGACACCGCGTTCGAAGGCGAGGCCCAGCTGGTCCTCGGCCTGCCAGATCCAGTCGGCGTTGCGCAGCGCCGAGGACTTCTGCTCGGGGACGGCATTGCGGATCAGCGAGTACGTCCAGTAGCTCACGGCGATCAGCAGGATCTCGAACCACAGCCGCGGGCGGCGGGGGGCGCGGAGCCGCGCCAGGCGCGCTGCGGCACCCGGCGGGCGGATATCCTCGCACTCCTCGATGGGTGGCGGGGAAGTAGCCGTCCGGCCCTTCGGAGTCCTCGGAATCGCGTCACCCATAGGCAAACAGTTTGCCAGACGTGGCCACTCGGCAGATCATCCGCAGGTCGGTTATCCGCCGATCCACGCTCTTACGGGTGGGTTATGAGGGTTCCGACGTGGCCCGTGGTGCCGAAGCGGTTGAACCCCGGACTACCAGCTCGGGCAGGAAGACGAACTCGCTGTAGAGCGGGGCCGCAGCCGTCGCCCCGGGGCTGTCCGCGGGGAGGTTGCCGCCGATCTCCTCCAGCAGTGCGCGCACGGCCGCCTGGCCCATCGCCTGTACCGGCTTGCGGACGGTGGTCAGCGGCGGGTCGGTGAACGCGATGAGCGGCGAGTCGTCGAAGCCGACCACCGACACGTCGTGCGGCACGCGCAGCCCCCGCTCGCGGGCGGCCCTGATCGCGCCGAGCGCCATCATGTCGCTGGCGCACACCACGGCCGTGCAGCCGCGTTCGATCAGCGCGGAAGCGGCGGCCTGGCCGCCCTCCAGCGTGTAGAGCGAGTGCTCGATGAGCTCCGCGGAGTCCTCCGGAGCCAGGCCAAGCTGCTCGCGCATGCCCCGCTGGAAGCCCTCGATCTTCCGCAGCACCGGCACGAAACGCCGGGGGCCGAGCGCGAGCCCGATCCTCGTGTGACCGAGGGAGACGAGGTGGGTCACGGCGAGCACCATCGCCGCCCGGTCGTCGGGGGAGATGAACGGGGCCCGCACCTTGGGCGAGTACCCGTCGACGAGGACGAAGGGCACGCCCTGGCCGCGCAGCTGGTCGTAGCGGCGTACGTCCGCCGTGGTGTCCGCGTGCAGTCCCGACACGAAGATGATGCCCGCGACGCCCCGGTCGACCAGCATCTCCGTCAGCTCGTCCTCGGTGGAGCCGCCGGGCGTCTGGGTGGCGAGCACCGGGGTGTAGCCCTGCCGGGTCAGCGCCTGCCCGACGACCTGCGCGAGGGCGGGGAAGATCGGGTTCTCCAGCTCGGGTGTGATCAGGCCGACGAGCCCGGCGCTGCGCTGCCGCAGCCGTACGGGGCGCTCGTAGCCGAGGACGTCGAGAGCGGCGAGAACGGATTCACGGGTGGCCCCCGCCACGCCAGGCTTGCCGTTGAGTACCCGGCTCACAGTGGCTTCGCTGACCCCCGCCTGGGCTGCGATGTCAGCAAGCCGTGCGGTCATGGGGTTGGACTGTACCGGTCACCCTGTCGGATTGCCCACACGGGCGGTAGTCGCCGGTGACGCCGCGAACACCGCGCGCGCCGCCCCTCCGCCGCCTGTCCCGGCCCGAGCGGGACAGGCCGGGACAGGCCGGGACAGGGCAGCACGGCATGCGCCCGCGGGTGTGGCCGCCCGACGGGTGCGGGGCCGGCCGTGGGCGCCCGGCGGCGCTCTTTCGCAACGACTTGCGCAGTCACCCCGTGGAACGACTTGCGGAACGGCTTGCAGAACCGTTTGCGGGGCGGGGGTGCCTTCTTGCCGGGCGCTGCCCGGGCGTGACCTGGCTGTCAAGGCGCGCGTTGGCTACTTGGCGGACACATCGGCGTAACGATCGGCGAGCCTTGCTGAAGTTTCTCGCAAGGTCTTTCGGGTTTTTTGCATCCCTGTTACGTTCCTCGACAACCCAGCGCCGCGAGGCGCGGAGGTCGGGCAGGGGCTGGTCTTCGCCTCCGCCATCTCGGCATTCCTCAGACAGGAGTTGACATGCGACGTGGCATAGCGGCCACCGCGCTCGTCGCGGCGCTGGCGCTCGCGGCGACGGCGTGCGGCGGCGACAGCGACGACGGCGGCAAGAAGTCCTCGGGCGGCGAGCTGTCCGGCACGGTGACGTGGTGGGACACCTCGAACGAGGCGGAGAAGGCCACGTACGAGAAGCTCGCCAAGGACTTCACGGACAAGCACCCCAAGGTCAAGATCAAGTACGTCAACGTCCCGTTCGGCGAGGCGCTGAACAAGTTCAAGAACGCGGCGAGCGCCAACTCCGGCGCCCCCGACGTGCTGCGCGCCGAGGTCGCCTGGACCCAGGACCTCGCCCACCTCGGCTACCTCGCCCCGCTGGACAAGACCGCCGCGCTGGACAAGGAGTCGGACTTCCTGCCGAAGGCGGCGGCCAGCGCCGAGTTCGAGGGCAAGACGTACGCGGTGCCGCAGGTCATCGACACCCTCGGCCTCTTCTACAACAAGAAGATGCTGAAGGAGGCCGGGGTGAAGCCGCCGACCTCGCTGGAGGAGATCAAGGCGGCGGCGAAGAAGATCAAGCAGAAGACCGGCAAGACCGGGATGTACCTGCGCGGCGACGACCCGTACTGGTACCTGCCGTTCCTCTACGGCGAGGGCGGCGACCTGGTCGACACCGAGGCCAAGAAGGTCACCGTGGACGACCCCGCCGGGGTCAAGGCGTTCGCCGCGGCCAAGGACCTGGTGACGTCGGGCGCCGCCACCACCGACTCCAGCGACGGCTGGGACAACATGCAGAACGCCTTCAAGAACGGCGACGTCGCCATGATGATCAACGGGCCGTGGGCGGTGGAGGACGCCCGGGCGGGCAAGCAGTTCAAGGACCCGGCCAACCTCGGCATCGTGCCCGTGCCCGCCGGAAGCTCGGCGCAGGGCTCCCCGCAGGGCGGACAGAACCTCACCGTCTACGCGGGCTCGAGGAACCTCGACGCCGCCTACGAGTTCGCCAAGTACATGGGCTCGGCCGAGGTGCAGGCCAAGACGACCGAGAAGCTGAGCCTGCTCCCGACGCGTACCTCCGTCTACAAGCAGCCCGCGGTCGCCGACAACGAGATCGTGAAGTTCTTCAAGCCCGCCGTCGACAAGGCCGTCGAGCGCCCGTGGATTCCCGAGGGCAACAGCCTCTTCGAGCCCGTGCGCGTGCAGTACTCCAAGGTCCTCAGCGGGGACGCCTCCCCCGAGGACGCGGCCAACTCCGTCGGCGACGCGTACCGCAAGCTGCTCAAGGGCGACTGGAAGTAGGGATCACGACGATGGCTGTTGAAACCAGCCCGTCGGCGGGACGGGCCGCGGGCGCGGCAGGCGCCCGCGGCCGGGGCCGCGGCACGGCGAAGCCCCCCGGCCGCCTCCGCCGGGGACTGGCCACCCACTGGTACGCCTGGACGATGGTCGCCCCCGTGGTGATCGTCGTCGGCGTGATCATCGGCTATCCGCTGGCGCGCGGCGTCTATCTGTCGCTGACCAACGCCAACGAGGCCAACGTCGAGCGCGACATCGGGATGAACCACATCCCGGCCACCTACGATGTGGTCGGCCTGGACAACTTCACCGCGATACTCCAGGACCAGATCTTCTGGGACCGTCTCGGCTGGACCGTGACCTGGACCGTGGCGTGCGTGTCGCTCACCTTCTGCCTCGGTCTCGGCCTGGCCAACCTGCTCAACCGCACGGTCAAGGGCCGCGCCGCCTACCGGATGGCGCTGATCCTGCCCTGGGCGGTCCCCGCGTTCGTGTCGGTCTTCGCCTGGCGGCTTCTCTACAACGAGAAGAACGGCATCCTCAACAAGATCCTCAGCGGCGGCGGCATCGACGCGGTGCCGTGGCTGAACGACCCGACCACCGCCAAGTTCGCGGTGATCGCCGTCAATGTCTGGCTGGGCGTGCCGTTCATGATGGTCGCGCTGCTCGGCGGCCTCCAGTCCATCCCCGGCGAGCTGTACGAGGCGGCCGAGATGGACGGTGCCAGCCCCTGGCAGCGGTTCCGGCACATCACCCTGCCCGGGCTGCGCGCGGTCAGCAGCACCGTCATCCTGCTGAGCACCATCTGGACCTTCAACATGTTCCCGGTGATCTTCCTGCTCACCAGGGGCGGGCCCGGGGACAGCACGGAGATCCTGGTGACGTACGCGTACCGGCTCTCCTTCGTCAACAGCCCCCGCGACTTCGCGGGCGCCGCGGCCTGGGGCGTGCTCATCCTGCTGATCTTGTCGCTCTTCGCGGTGGTCTACCGCCGCTCGCTCCGTAAGCAGGGAGAGGTGTGGTGAACGGCGTGCGGAAGACAGCCGCGCGGGCGGCCGGTACGGCCCCCGCGGACAAGGGCGGGGTACGTCCTGCCGACAACAGCGCCGGGCCCGGGGCGAAGGCCGCGCGGCGCGCCCGGGGCAGGACCAGTTCACGGCACCACCGCGGCCCGCTCGCCTCCGTCGCGCTGCACGCGACGCTGCTGCTCGCCTCGGCCGTCGCGGTCTTCCCGCCGCTGTGGCTGCTGGTGACCTCGTTCAAGCCCAAGTCCGAGGCGTACAGCACCTCCCTGGTGCAGAACGCGACCTTCGCGAACTACACGCACGTCCTGAACGACACGAAGTTCCTCACGTGGTTCGGCAACTCGCTGTTCGTCGTGCTGCTGACCACGGTCATCGGGGTGTTCGTCGCCGCCACCACCGGCTACGCCGTCAGCCGCTTCCGGTTCCCCGGCATGCGGCCGCTGATGTGGCTGCTGCTGCTCACCCAGATGTTCCCGGTGGCCATCCTCATCGTGCCGCTCTACAACACCATGGCGAAGCTGGGCTGGCTCAACCAGCCGATCTCCCTGATCGTCACCTATCTCACCGTCGCCGTGCCGTTCTGCGCGTGGATGATGAAGGGCTTCTTCGACACCATCCCGGTGGAGATCGACGAGGCGGGACGGGTGGACGGGCTCAACCCGTTCGGGACGTTCTGGCGGCTGGTGATGCCCCTGGCCAAGCCGGGGCTCGCGGTGACCGGCTTCTACACGTTCATCACCGCCTGGGCCGAAGTCGCCTACGCCTCCGCCTTCATGACCGGAGAGGAGAACCTGACCCTCGCCGCCGGACTGCAGACCTTCGTCAACCAGTACAGCTCCGACTGGGGCTCGATGACCGCGGCAGCCGTGATCATCGCCATCCCCGCGGCGCTGGTCTTCCTCCTCGTACAGCGTCATCTGGTGTCCGGCCTGACCGCCGGTGCCACCAAGTCGTAACCGGCGGGCGGCCGGGCCGCCCGCCGCGCCCCATCGTGGCGGCGCCCCCGGCATACGGACCGGGCCGCCTCGCCCCGTACCCGAGCACTCCAGGGATGACATGACCCAGCACCTCGCCACTCCCACCACCGGTACGGCCCGCCAGGACACGGGCGAGCGCCCGGGTTGGTGGCGCGATGCCGTGATCTACCAGGTCTACCCGCGCAGCTTCGCCGACGGCGACGGCGACGGCATGGGCGACCTCGAAGGCGTCCGCCGCCGCCTGCCCTACCTCAAGGAGCTGGGCGTCGACGCCGTCTGGCTCAGCCCGTTCTACGCGTCGCCGCAGGCCGACGCGGGCTACGACGTCGCCGACTACCGTGCCATCGACCCGATGTTCGGCACCCTCCACGACGCCGACGCCGTCATCCGCGAGGCCCACGAGCTCGGCCTGCGCGTCATCGTGGACCTCGTCCCCAACCACTGCTCCGACCAGCACGAGTGGTTCAAGCGCGCCCTGCGGGAGGGGCCGGGGTCGGCGCTGCGCGACCGCTTCCACTTCCGCCCCGGCAAGGGTGAGGACGGCGAGCAGCCGCCCAACGACTGGGAGTCCATCTTCGGCGGCCCGGCCTGGACCCGCACCACCAACCCCGACGGCACCCCCGGCGACTGGTACCTGCACCTGTTCGCCCCCGAGCAGCCCGACTTCAACTGGGACCACCCGGCCGTCCACGACGAGTTCCGCTCGATCCTGCGGTTCTGGCTCGACATGGGCACCGACGGCTTCCGTATCGACGTCGCCCACGGGCTCGTCAAGGCCGCCGGGCTGCCCGACATGGGCCACGGCGAACAGCTGAAGCTGCTCGGCAACCAGGTGCTGCCCTTCTTCGACCAGGACGGCGTCCACGAGATCTACCGCAGCTGGCGGGCCGTCCTCGACGAATACCCGGGCCAGCGCGTCGGCGTCGCCGAGGCGTGGACCCCGAGCGCCGAACGCACCGCGCTGTACCTGCGCCCCGACGAGCTGCACCAGGCGTTCAACTTCCACTACCTCAAGACGCCCTGGGACGCCGCGGAGCTGCGCGCCGCCATCGACGAGTCGCTGGACGCGATGCGCCCCGTCGGCGCGCCGAGCACCTGGGTGCTGTCCAACCACGACGTCGTACGGCACGCCACCCGGTTCGCCGACGACAGCCCCGAACAGGGCCTGCGGCGGGCCCGCGCGGCGGCGCTGCTGATGCTGGCACTGCCCGGCTCCGCCTACCTCTACCAGGGGGAGGAACTGGGCCTGCCCGAGGTCACCGACCTGCCCGACGAGGTGCGGCAGGACCCGTCGTTCTTCCGCGACAGCGGCCAGGACGGGCTGCGCGACGGCTGCCGGGTGCCGATCCCGTGGTCGGGGGACACCGCCCCGTACGGCTTCGGGCCCGAGCCGGGCGGCCCCAGCTGGCTGCCGCAGCCGGACAGCTGGGCGCGGCTGAGCGTGGCCGCCCAGAGCGGTGACCCGGAGTCGATGCTGGAGCTGTACCGGTCGGCCCTCGCGGTACGGCGGGCGCAGTCCGCCCTCGGCGCCGGTGACGCGGTGCGCTGGCTGGACGCACCGGAGGGCGTGCTGTCCTTCCGCCGCGACTCCCCGCAAGGCTCACCGCGAAGTGACGTCGTGTGCACCGTGAACACCACCGGTGCGCCCGTGCGCGTCCCCGTGCCCGGCCGGGTGCTGCTGGCCAGCGCCGGACTCGGCGCCGTGGACGGCGCGTTCACCGACCTGCCCGCCGACACGGCGGTCTGGTGGGCGATGTGAGCACTCCCCGGCTGGCGGACATCGCCGCGCAGGCCGGTGTCAGCGAGGCCACCGCCAGCCGGGTGCTCAACGGCAAGTCGGGGGTCGCGGGGGGCACGCGGCAGCGCGTGCTCGCGGCCCTCGACGTGCTCGGCTACGAACGGCCCGTGCGGCTGCGGCGGCGCAGCGCGGGCTTGGTGGGGCTGGTCATCCCGGAGCTGACCAATCCGATCTTCCCCGCGTTCGCGCAGGTCATCGAGCAGGCCCTGGCCGGACACGGCTACACACCGGTGCTCTGCACCCAGCTGCCCGGCGGCGCCACCGAGGACGAACTGGTCGAGCAGCTTGAGGAGAGCGGCGTCACCGGCATCGTCTTCCTCTCCGGTCTGCACGCCGACACCACCACCGACCCGGGGCGCTACGCCAGACTGGCCGCGCGCGGAGTGCCGTTCGTCCTCATCAACGGCTTCAACGAGCACATCGACGCGCCCTTCGTGTCGTCCGACGACTGGGCGGCCGCGCGGATGGCCGTGAGCCACCTCGCCGACCTCGGCCATCGCAGGATCGGCCTCGCCGTCGGCCCCGCCAGGGACGTTCCGTCCCGGCGCAAGGCCGAGGGGTTCCTGGCGGCGCTCGAAGCCGTGCTCGACCAGCCGCGCGCCGAGACCGAACGCATCATCCAGCACACCCTGTTCAGCCTGGAGGGCGGCCGGGCGGCGGCGCGCGCACTGCTCGACCAGGGCTGTACGGGCGTGGTGTGCGGCAGCGACATGATGGCCCTCGGCGCGGTGCGCGCGGTGAGCGAACGGGGCCTGCGGGTGCCCCGTGACGTGTCGGTGGTCGGCTTCGACGACTCGCAGCTCATCGCCTTCACCGACCCGCCGCTGACCACGGTGCGGCAGCCGGTGCAGTCGATGGCGGCGGCTGCCGTGGGCGCGCTGATCGAGGAGATCGGCGGCACCCCCATGCGGCGTACGGAGTTCGTCTTCCAGCCGGAGCTGGTCGTCCGCGGGTCCACGGCGCAGGCGCGCGCGACGGACTGACCTGGCCCGTGTGCTGACGGAGGATCACGCTGACCGGCCCGACCGGCCGGGCGCGTGGGGTCCTTGCGGAACCCCCGGCCGGCCGGGCCGGAGTCGTCATGAACGTAACAGCACAGCAAGCCTTGCGAAAGGTTTTGCAATGAAGAAAGTGCCTTGATTTCGGGGCGGTTTCCGGGGCGCTGCGGCTCTGTGTCCGAAGGGTTGACCGGGGGTTGGGCGAGTCGTACGGTCACGAACGAAATTTCTTGCTGGCACTTGCTGCGTTCTTGCGGCGCAGTGGTGGACGCCAGTGCCCCGCGCACCTCCCCCAACAGGAGGCCCCCATGCCCCGAACAGCCGGCGAAGTCAGCACAGTCAGGAGACCCACCGCCGCCGCCGTCGCCCTCGCGGCGGCCGCGGCGGCCGTGCTCGCCGCGCCCCCCACGGCGCAGGCTTCCCCACCGGGCGGGAAGGACGTCACCGCCGTCCTCTTCGAGTGGAGCTTCGACTCCGTCGCCAAGGAGTGCCGGCAGACCCTGGGCCCGGCCGGTTACGGCTACGTCCAGGTCTCGCCGCCCCAGGAACACATCCAGGGCGCCCAGTGGTGGACCTCGTACCAGCCCGTCAGCTACAAGATCGCGGGCCGCCTCGGTGACAGGACCGCCTTCGCCGCCATGGTGCGCGCCTGCCACGGCGCGGGCGTCAAGGTCGTCGCCGACGCGGTCATCAACCACATGTCGGCGGGCTCGGGCACCGGCACCGGCGGCTCGTCGTACACGAAGTACGACTACCCTGGGCACTACCAGGGCCAGGACATGGACGACTGCCGGGCACAGATCACCGACTACACCAACCGCGCCAACGTCCAGCAGTGCGAGCTGGTCGGCCTCGCGGACCTGGACACCGGCGAGGAGTACGTACGCTCCGAGATCGCCGAGTACCTCAACGACCTGCTCATCCTCGGCGTCGACGGCTTCCGGATCGACGCGGCCAAGCACATCCCGGCCGGGGACCTGACCGCCATCAAGGCCAAGCTGAACCGGCCGGACGCGTACTGGAAGCAGGAGGCGATCCACGGCGCGGGCGAGGCGGTTTCGCCCGACGAGTACACGGGCACCGGCGACGTCCAGGAGTTCCGCTACGCCCGCGACCTCAAGCGGGTCTTCCACCACGAGAACCTCGCCTACCTGAAGAACTACGGCGAAGGCTGGGGCTACCTCCCCAGCGGCCGGGCCGCCGTCTTCGTCGACAACCACGACACCGAGCGCGGCGGCGACACCCTCAGCTACAAGGACGGCGCCGCCTACACGCTGGCCAACGTCTTCATGCTGGCCTGGCCCTACGGCGCCCCCGACGTGCACTCCGGTTACGAGTTCAGCGACCGGGACGCGGGCCCGCCCGGCGGCGGCGACGTCAGCGCCTGCTACCGCGACAACTGGAAGTGCCAGCACAAGTGGCGCGAGATCGCCGGCATGGTCGGCTTCCGCAACACCGTACGCGGCACCGCCGCCACCCACTGGTGGGACAACGGCAACGACGCCATCGCCTTCGGCCGCGGCGACAAGGGCTTCGTCGCCATCAACCACGAGGGCGGCACCGTCTCGCGCACGTACCAGACCGGTCTTCCGGTGGGCACGTACTGCGACGTGCAGAGCGGCGCGCCCACCAGCGGCGGCTGCACCGGCAGGTCCTTCACGGTGGGCCCCACCGGGCAGTTCACGGCGTCGCTCGACGCGAACGTCGCCCTCGCCCTGCACGTGGGCGCGCGGGCGGGCAAGTGATGTGACCCCGGCCCGCGGCGCCGTCAGCCCGGCCGGGCTGACGGCGCCGCGGAGCCGGACGGGCCGCCCGGCTCCGCCGCAGGCCACCGGGCGGCCCACTCCTCCGCACCACTCCCGCACGCGCCCCCTCCCCTCCGCCCCCACCCCCCGACCTGTGAAGGAGATCTCCCGTGACTGGTGTGTCCGGACGCTCGCGCCGCGCCACGCGGCGCCGCACCGCCGCCCTGGTGGCCACCGTGCTCGTCGCGGCGGCGATACCGGCCTCGCAGTCCGCGTACGCCGCCCCGTCGCCCCGCCCCGCCGCCCGCGCGGCCCCCGACCTCACCAAGGCCGAGGCGCAGTGGATCGACGGCTCCACCGTGGTCTGGAAGGTCACGGCGACCAGCGCCACCACCGAGCAGCTCAGTTACGCGCCGGGCGGCGGCATCACCGCCGCCGACGGCCGCCTGACCGCCCCGGGAACCCGCCCCGCCGCCCTCGCCGACGACCAGCGGCTGCGGCTCATCCCGGCCGCGCTCACCCCGGACCAGCGGGCCAAGTACCCGCATCTGCGGGACTATCCGGCCTTCTCCGTCGACCCGCGCGACCGCGACCGGGCCCGTACGGCGCTACGGGGCCAGGTCGTCGCTGTCCAGCGGGACACGGACGGGACGCTGTTGTCGGCCACCGGCGTGCAGATCCCCGGCGCGCTGGACGACCTGTACGCCGCCGACGCCCGCCGCACCCGGCTCGGCCCCGTCTTCCGGGACGGCCGCACCACACTGTCCGTCTGGGCACCCACCGCCCGCACCGTCGCGCTCGAACTCGACGGCCGGAAGGTCCCCATGCGCCGCGCCGCCGACAGCGGTGTCTGGAGCGCCACAGGACCGGCGGGCTGGCGGGGCAAGCCCTACAGGTACGCCGTCACCGTCTGGGCCCCGGCCGTCCAGAAGGTCGTCACCAACCACGTCACCGACCCGTACTCCACCGCCCTGACCACCGACTCCCGGCGCAGTCTCGCCGTCGACCTCACCGACCCGGCCCTCGCGCCGCCGGGCTGGTCGCGGCTGCGCAAGCCGCGCGCCACCGCGCTGCGCGACGCGCAGATCCAGGAACTGCACATCCGCGACTTCTCCAGCGCCGACCGGAGCGCGGCCCACCCGGGGGAGTACCGCGCCTTCACCGACCGCGACTCCGACGGCATGCGGCACCTGCGACGGCTCGCCGAGGCCGGGACCTCCTACGTCCACCTCCTCCCGGCCTTCGACATCGGCACCGTCCCGGAGCGCGAGGCCGACCAGGCCGAGCCCGGCTGCGACCTCCCCGCGCTGCCCGCCGACTCCGACCAGCAGCAGGCGTGCGTCGGGAAGACCGCGGCCAAGGACGCGTACAACTGGGGTTACGACCCGCTGCACTACACCGTGCCGGAGGGCTCGTACGCGAGCGACCCGGAAGGCCCCCGGCGGACCCGCGAATTCCGGCAGATGGTCCAGGGACTGAACCGCACCGGCCTGCGCACGGTCATGGACGTCGTCTACAACCACACCGTCGCCAGCGGCCAGGACGAGAAGTCCGTCCTCGACCGGATCGTGCCCGGCTACTACCACCGGCTGCTCGCCGACGGCACCGTCGCCACCTCCACCTGCTGCGCGAACACCGCGCCCGAGCACGCCATGATGGACAAGCTGATCACCGACTCCGTGGTGACGTGGGCCCGCGACTACAAGGTCGACGGCTTCCGGTTCGACCTGATGGGACACCACCCGAAGGCCAACATCCTCGCCGTACGGAAGGCGCTGAACGCCCTGACCCCCGCCAAGGACGGCGTCGACGGCAAGGCGGTCGTCCTCTACGGCGAAGGCTGGGACTTCGGCGAGGTCGCCGGGAACGCCCGCTTCGAGCAGGCCACCCAGCGGAACATGGCGGGCACCGGCACCGCCACCTTCAGCGACCGGGCACGGGACGCGGTGCGCGGCGGCGGCCCCTTCGACGAGGACCCCCGCGTCCAGGGCTTCGCTTCCGGCCTGTTCACCGACCCGGGCGACAGCCCGGCGAACGGCACCCCCGCCGAGCAGAGGTCCCGGCTGCTGCACTACCAGGACCTGATCAAGGTCGGGCTGAGCGGCAACCTCGCCGACTACACCTTCACCGACACAGGCGGCAGCCGGGTCAAGGGCTCCGAGGTCGATTACAACGGCGCGCCCGCCGGATACGCCGCCGCGCCCGGCGACGCCCTCGCCTACGTGGACGCCCACGACAATGAGAGCCTGTACGACGCCCTCGCCTTCAAGCTGCCGCGCCGCACCCCGGCGGCCGACCGCGCCCGCCACCAGGTACTGGCCATGGCCACGGCCGCCCTGTCCCAGGGCCCGGCCCTCAGCCAGGCGGGCACGGACCTGCTCCGCTCCAAGTCCCTCGACCGCAACTCCTTCGACAGCGGCGACTGGTTCAACGCCATCCACTGGCGCTGCGAGGCCGGCAACGGCTTCGGCCGCGGCCTGCCGCCCGCCACCGACAACCAGCCCAAGTGGCGCTACGCCGCCCCCTTGCTGGCCGACCCGGCGCTCCGCCCCGGCTGCCCCGTGACCACCGACGCCTCGGCCGCCTACCGCGATCTGCTCACCATCCGCGGCACCGAAGCCGCCTTCAGCCAGCGCACGGCCTCCGACGTGCAGTCCGCGCTGTCCTTCCCGCTCTCCGGCAAGGACGAGACGCCCGGCGTCATCACCATGCGCCTCGGGGACCTGGTCGTCGTCTTCAACGCGACCCCGGACACCCAGCGGCAGACGCTCCGCGCGTCGTCCGGTGAGTCCTACGCCCTGCACCCGGTGCAGGCGGACGGCGCGGACGAGACGGTCAAACGCTCGTCGTACGAGGCGGCTTCGGGCACCTTCACGGTGCCGGGCCGCACGGTGGCGGTGTTCGAGGCGGCACGCTGACGCCGCCCGTGTTCGTGCCCGCGAGCGCTGGACGGGCTTGCTGCCCGGCCCGTCCGGCGCTCGCGGGGACAGCCGCGAAGGAGATCTGAGGCGCCCCCGGTTACGCCGACGACCTCACTCGGAGGCGTCCTGTCCCTCGCGCATCACCCGGGCGAAGTCGGTGACCACCCGGCGGAACAGGTCGTGCCCGGGATGGCGGCCGGTGTGCCGCAGGCACCAGTCCTGGGCGTCCTCCTGCCGCTCCTGGCCACCGGATTCCGCGTGGCAGCCGACGGCCATGCAGAACGCCTCGAACGTCACGGCGGCTTCGGGGGTCTGGCGGATGGTGTGGTGGACGAAACGCAACACGCTGGGGCTCATCCGAACGCCTCCGCCGGAAGCCGCGGACCTTCACTGCCGGTAGCCGCCGCGTCCGCGGTGTCCCGCGTATCTCGCGTATCCGGCGTGTCCTGCGTATCTCGCGTATCCGGTGCGGGTGGTGGGGTGCTCCGGCTCTCGGCGACCCGCAAGGCGTCGGCGAGGCACTCCGTCAGGCGCACGCACGCGTACCGCAGGACGTGGGCAGGGGGATCGGGGTCGGCCAGCACAGCGCGGACGTGTCCCAGCGTCTGCGCGGCCATGGTGAGCTGCA
The DNA here is from genome assembly GCF_059026195.1 of Streptomyces sp. A01. Taxonomy (NCBI): domain Bacteria; kingdom Bacillati; phylum Actinomycetota; class Actinomycetes; order Kitasatosporales; family Streptomycetaceae; genus Streptomyces; species Streptomyces sp. A01. The sequence continues at coordinate 96,920 of NZ_JBWLKN010000016.1, forward strand.
CGTCTTCCATGTCGTCGGCCAGCCGCGCCAGTGGCTCACCCGAGCGCGAAGGCTCCAGATAACACGGCCCGCCCTCGGGCGTCGGCCACGGCAACAGCCGCGCGCGTCTGACTCCCGGTCTTCCGGCGCGCCGGAAAGTGCCCATACCGGGCCCCGGATCGGTCCACGTCCACGTAGCCTCGACCATGACTGCCTGCCTCTTTCAGGTGGTCCACGCCCCCGGGCCGGTCGCGCGGTCGCGGGGGTCTTTCCGTACCGCGCGTGGTGCCTGACCGTGCGGGGGCCTGACGGGCATGTGCACGCCGTACCCCGCGAGGGCTTCCGTTACTCGCCGCAACGATCCTGCGCCCGGCGGGCGTCCCGCCGCGTCGGCAGAACGGGTGTCGAGAGGGCGTCGCATACCTGGCGTCAACGAGGAGACCAGCCGGGCGACTTGACCGACTGAAACGTACGACGATCACGCTGCGCAACCGGCAACCGGCAACCGGCAACCGGCAACCGGCAACCGGCGCGCAGGGGCCGGCGCCTGGGGGCCGGGGCGCAGGGACCGGCGTCCGCAGCACGGCGTGCGGGCGGGGCCGCCTCTGCGGCAAGGCGGCAAGGCGGCAAGGCGTCAGAGCCGCCGCCGGGCGCGCGGCGGCTCCCGCCCGGTCACCCGCTAATCCCACCAGAACGACCAGTTGTGCTTGCCGATCAGGTGCTCCTTGGCGTACTCGACGAGCGTCTCGCTCTCCTGCCAGATGTTGTCCGGGCAGAAGGCGAAGTGCTCGGCCGCGAGCGGCAGCGCCTCCTCCAGGGTCTGCGGGGGAGTGGGCACCGAGAGGTGCAGGACGTCGAATTCCAGGGCCACCACGCGCACGCCGAAACGATCCTCCCAGGAGCGCAGCACGGCGGAGAACGGGGCGGCGTCGTTGTCGTAGTTGAGCGGGCCGAGCCAGCCGATGGCGGCCAGCGCGTCCGCGCCGCGACTGGCGGGGACCAGCGCTATCCGCGGAGCGGTCAGGATGTCGTACTCGACGAGCGCGGCGGCCACTTCCGCCGCCCGTTCATCCGGGTCCACCAGCGGCTCCCGGGCCTCCGCGAGGCCGGGCCAGTCCAGGCCGAAAGGGGCCAGCGTCAGCGCGTCGTCGTCCTCGGCCCTGCCGCTGTCAGCGGCGCCTCCGCCGGTGTCCTCGTCCTCCGGGGGCGCCGTGTTGTCCGCCCACCAGTCGGCCAGCAGCTCGGCGGCGTCGAAGTCCTCCGGGTCCGTGGCCATGTCCGGGCCGAGCTCGCTGTCCCAGGGGTGCTCTCCATCGCTCTCCCGCGTCCCGCCGAGCAGGACGGGATACAGACCCGCCGCCTTCAGCGCGGGCAGCAGCCGCTCCCAGGAGTCCTCCGTGGCGGGCTCTGTGGAGCGCCACAGCAGCGGCACATGCCACGGGCCGTCGGGAGTGAGGCGGTGCAATGTCCCCGGCGGCAGGTCGAAATCGAGGCCCAGGGAGCGGCCCGTGGGGTCGGAAGCCAGGGCGAAAAGCGGGTTTGGAGGCGTCGCGTGCGTGGTCACGAGGGTGACGCTACCGCCAGTGTCTGACAACTCAGCGTCGAACAGGCGTCGCACGGCGAACGTCACTGAACGATCACGTCACAGTGCGGGCGGGCGGCACGCGGCGGTGGCGGCACGCGGCGCTGGCGGCTCGGGGCGGATACGCGGCGGGACGCGACCGCGCCGCCTCAGCGCTGGGGGGCCGCCTCAGCCCTGGGGGGTCAGCGCGAACAGCCGGGCGACCAGGTCGGCGAACATGCCGTCCGGGGGTTCCTGTTCGAGAATCCGCCGCAGCAGTGCGGCCGTGTCCTCGTCGTACGCGCCGCTCACCGCCGTCAGCGCCGCGAAGTCGTGGACGAGCTGGCGCTCCAGCTCCGCGCGTGGCACCCGGCGGCCGTCCAGCCACAGCAGGGCCGTCGTCTCGGCGAGCGAGACCCAGGAGCGGACGACCAACTCGATCCGCGCGCTGGGGCGCTCGACTTCGAGGTGGGCGAGTATCTGCTCGTACGCGGCCTGCCGGACGTCGTCGATCATCGCGCTGGGGCTGCCAGGCTCCCGGGGTCGGCCGCCGCCGCTGACGGAGGCGGCGGGGCCGCCGCGCATCAGCGCCGAGAAGCCGGGCCCGTAGTCCTCGACGAAGTCGAAGAACCGTCCCATCACGCGCAGCAGCCGTTCGCCCAGCGGTCCTTCGTGCGGCTCGACGAACCGTGCGGTCAGCTCGTCTGCCGCGCGCCGCAGCGCCGCCTCGTACAGGCTCTGCTTGCCGGGGAAGTAGTGGTAGACCAACGGCCGTGAGATTCCGGCCCGCTCGGCGATCTCGTCGATGGAGACGTCGTCGGGGGAGCGGTGGCTGAACAGGTCGAGCGCCACCGTTATCAGCTGCTCGCGTCGCTGCTCAACGCCCATTCTGCGGCGCACGCCGTTTGCCATGCGGCCATCCTAGTTGGCGGCACGGCAGGGCGGACCGGGGCGGCGCTCGGTGAGCACGGGGGCCGGGGCGGCGCCTCAAGCCGTCCCGGCCCCCGTACGCGATGCGGCGGTGCCCCCTGGTGCCGGTGCTGCTCGTGACGGTGTTTCTCGGGCCCGCGCTAGAGGTCGAGCACGAGCCGGTCGCCGTGCACGCGCGAGACGCAGATCAGCATCTGGTCATCGCGCTCGGCGTCCGTCAGCAGCTCGTCGCGGTGGTCGATGTCGCCGGAGACCACCCGCTGGAGGCACGTGCCGCAGAAGCCCTGCGCGCAGGAGTACGCCAGGTCGGGCATGGCCTCGGCGCGGATAGCGTCCAGCACGCTGGTCCCGGCGGGGACGGTCACCGTCGCCCCCGTACGGCGCAGCTCGACCTCGAACCCGCCGTCCGCACCGGGACCCCGCCTGCCGCCGCCCGGCGCGAAGCGCTCCATGTGCAGGCCACCGCCGGGTGGTGCGGCCTCGCACAGCTCGGCGACCGCGTCCATCAGCCCGTCCGGGCCGCAGCAGTAGACCGCGGCTCCCTCCGGTGCCTCGGCGAGCGCACCCGCCAGATCGAGGAAACCCTGCTCGTCCTCCGGCACCAGGGTGACCTTCTCGGGGCCGCCGAGCTTCTCCACCTGGGTCACAAACGGCATGGTGGCCAGCGAACGCCCCCCGTACAGCAGCCGCCACGGCGCGCCGGACTCCTCCACGGCCCGCAGCATCGGCAGGATCGGGGTGATCCCGATGCCGCCCGCGACGAAGACGTAGCCGGGCGCTTCGACCAGCGGGAAGCGGTTGCGCGGCCCCCGGATCTGGATCTCCTCGCCCTCAAGCAGATGTTCGTGGACCTCGCGGGAGCCGCCCCTGCCGTCCTCGATCAGCCGGGTCGCGATGGTGTACGTGTCGCCGTCGGCCGGGTCGCCGCACAGTGAGTACTGCCGGACGGTGCCCGAGGGCAGCACCAGGTCGAGGTGGGCGCCGGGCTCCCACGCGGGGAGGCCGGTGCCCGCCAGCCGCAGCCGGACGACGCCCTCCGCCTCCTCGTGCCGCTCGGTGATCATCACGCTCAGGGTGGTGCCGAGCGCGGTCCGGCCCCGCCCCGATATGGGGTTCTCCAGGGCGGGCATCGGCCACAGCGGCGACTTCTCGACGCGGCGGCCCATGGCGCGCTTGACGAGCAGCGCGGCACCGGCGGCGACGAGGACGGTCCGGACGCGGGGCAGGGGCACGCGGGTCATGTCAGGCACCTCCGGTCGTGCGGGCGGGGGTCTTGGCCTCGGCGGCGGTCGCCGCGGGAGAACCGGCGAGATACGCCACGGCCTGAGCGGTGCTGCACTCCTGTGAGGGGTGGTAGCTCCGGCTCAGATAGGCCGGGATGGAACGGGCGACGGCCTTGCTGTGCGGCAGCACGCCCTCCCGCCCGGCCCGGAAGAACTCCCTGAAGCTGGCCTTGCCGTCCAGCAGCGTGGGGTCGTTCTCCATGAAGAAGCGGGTCCCGCGCTGCCACAGAAACACCAGCGCGGCGAACCCGGTCGCCCAGGTGCGGATGCGCCGCCGGTAGCTGCCGTCGACGTGCGTGAACAGGTCGAAGGCCACCGAGCGGTGCTCGACCTCCTCGGCCCCGTGCCAGCGCAGCAGGTCGAGCATCACCGGGTCGGAGCCCTTGCGGTCCAGGGCTTCGGCGTTCAGGACCCAGTCGCCGAGGAACGCGGTGTAGTGCTCGATCGCCGCGATCATCGCGACCCGCTCCATCAGCCACCACTCGCGTGCCTTGCCCGGCGGCAGCGTCCGGTCGCCCAGCAGCTTCTCGAAGAGCCAGTCGACCTGGGCGGTGTACGGGGTCGGATCGAGGCCGAGCTTCTTCAGGTGCGGCAGCACGTCGTCGTGGGCCTGGGAGTGCATGGCCTCCTGCCCGATGAACCCGAGGACGTCCTCGCGCAGCCGCTCATCACGGATGTACGGCAAGACCTGCTTGTAGACGTGCACGAACCAGCGTTCACCGGCCGGAAGCAGCAAGTGGAGCACGTTGATCGTGTGCGTGGTCGCGGGATCGCCGGGCACCCAGTGCAGGGGCGTACGCGACCAGTCGAAGGCGACGTTGCGAGCCTTGAGCGGTATGTACTCCGAGGCTACGGGGGCGGGCTGCGCCTTGGCCGTATTAGACATGCTGTCAATGTACTGGCGAGTAAGCCGCTGGCAACAGGTATGCGCGGACGACTTTTTCGCCACGCGCCGACAAGGCTCCACCCCACCGCGGCAGCGCGGGGCCGAGGGCTGGCCGCCGCCGGCCAGCCCTGGCACGGCGAGGGGGTGCCCCGTAAGGGGCGCGGGGAACCGCGTACCCAGCCACAACACACCCGCCACTCCGCGACGCACGGACAGAGACAGCCCCCAAGCACCATCGCACCATCCGCCGCACACGGCTCAGCGCAGAGCCGACAGCTGGCCGCCGTTCGCGAGCCGCGCCCGCAGCTCCGGCCGCTCGCCAGGCTTGGCGGGCTGAGCCAGGAGATTGCCCTCCACCTCGCCGTGCCTCCCGCCGCTCAGCGTGATCTTCGTGACCTGACGGCTGCCCGCCGCCAGCAGATACCACCGCTTGCCCGGCGACTTCCACAGCACACCCGCGAGCACCCGGGGCGCGCGCGGCCCGCACGCCGCTGAGTCCTCGGCGCGGGCGACGGCGGCACCGGGGGCGTACGGCTGCTTCGCGGGCGGCTGGAACTGGGCCAGCGTCCGCGCACCCGGGCCGCGCCAGGTCTCCGCCCTGGTGCACACCCACGTCGCGTTGCCCACCCCCTCGGGGAGCGGCTGCGTCGCGAACTCCCAGGAGTTCACGCTGCGCACCCCGCCGGCGCGCAGAGCGGGCAGATGGCAGGCCCCGCGCGCCCAGCTCGCCCGGGCCAGCGGGCCCGTCACGTCGCCCGCGCCGCGCGGCGGGCCGTACGTCAGCCGCGCGGGCGTCAGCTCGCCCAGATCCGTCACCAGCCGCGAGCCGAACTGGAGGGCGGGCCACGTCTCACAGTTCCTCGCCTCGGCGGGACTGCGCACCGGCACGGTCACACCCTTCGCGTCCCGGCGCAGCGGGCGTGCTTCCACGGTGGGCCGCAGCAGATCACGTACGGCCGCGGAACCCACCCAGGGAGCGGTCAGATAGCGGACGTTCCCGTCGGTCCGGCTGATGAGGAGCGCCGAGGCCGACGCCGCGTCGGCGGCGTCGGTGCGCGCCAGGTCGAGCGAGGCTTCGCCGCCCTCGCTGCCCTTGGGCTCCGCGTATCTGACCACCCGCAGCCCGTCGTACAGCAGCACCACAGCGGCCTGGTCGATGTCCCCCGCGTACAGCAGCTGGGCCGGACCGGCGGGCGGGCCCGGCTGGGTACCGGTCGTCGCCGACACCTGGACCGAGCCCCCGGGCCGTGCCCACACCGCGAGCGCGCGGCGCAGCAGGGCCCTGTCGCCGATCCGTTCGCCGCGCGCGGGCCAGGCGCCGAAACCGGCCCGGGTGGCACGCCGCCACGCGGCGGGCTCGGCTCGCGTCAGCCGTTCCGGGTCGAGCGCCGCCTCGGCCGCGGGGTTGCGCGCGTACGACGGAGCCGCCGCGCCGTCGGGACCCCATCCCTCCCCGGGCATGCCGAGCAGCGTGCCGCACACGACGATGGCGGCGGCCGCGGCGAGGGCCGCCCGCGTGTGCTGCCGCCGCCGCATCAGGTCGGTGGGCCGGGCCCGTAGCGCGCACGGGTCGAACTCGGGTGACTTCAGCAGCGAGTGGTCGGTGCTGCCCGCCGGGGTGCGCACCGTGTCCGCCTCGGCCAGCGCGGCACGCGGGTCCGCCACTCCGGCCGACTGGAGGACCTTGCGCACGTCACGGTCGTTCAGCGCCTCAAGCCCGCGCAGGACGTACGCGGCGCGGCCGGGGCCCGACAGCGCGCCCAGTGATCTCTCCAGGTCGAGCTCATCGCTCCCGCCCGCGCGCGGGAACAGCCGCAGCCCCCAGACCTGGGGCAGCAGCGGTGGCAACTGGCTGCGGCGCGGCAGCTCCCACCGGCGGCGCGGCCGTCCCGCTTCCAGCGCGGAGCGCAGCACCCGGAGCCGCACATACGCGTAACCGGAGCCGCTGTTCTCCTCCCCAGCGGTCCCGCCCGCCCCGCGCTGCCCCGGCATCCCGGCCGCGCCGGTGCCTCCCTCGCCCGCGTCGGTGCTGCCAAGACGGCCGCGCGGCAAGGCGCGCTGCGCGAGCGAGTGCGCGGTCATCACGCGCCGGGTACGGCCCAGGCTCGTCGGCAAGATGAGGTAGCCGAGCCGTACGAGCCGTGGGTAGTGCTCGACGATCGCTGCTTCGGCAAGTTCGACATCGACGGGGCCGTCGATGGTGCCGACGGACTCGGAGGGGGGCGCTGTCGCCTGCTGCTGTTCCACGGTCCGTTGAACGAGTGAAGGGGGGTGTTGGTCACCAGAGCCCGGCGGGGCGGCACCCCGCGCCCGGGCCGCGGGCCCGGGCGGGAGACGCGCGCCGCGGGCGGTGCCGGCGGGCGCGGGAGCGGCCCTTCTGCGGCGCCGCGCCCCCTCGCCATCGCCGGAAAGCGCCCGGACGGGCCGGGAATTGCCGGCCCGTCCGGGCGCTGGGGAAGCGGCCCGCCGCCGGCGGCTAACCCGCTGTCTTCCAGCCGCCGAACTCCACCGTGCCCCGCGCCCCGGTGCCCCCGTGGGTCGCGGTCATGAACAGCCCCGCGTCCTGGGTGACCGCCGCGCCGGGCACGGTGACCGTCGCGACCGTGCGCCAGGTGGCGCCGTCGTCCGTCGAACAGGCCCCGGTGTACGCGCCGGAGGACTCGCGCGTCAGCCGCAGCAGGACCGGGGCCTTGATGCCGGTGATCCGCTTGTACGCGTCCAGGGTGCCGTCGCCGTTGGTGTCGTAGGACAGCACGACACCGTTCGCTGGCGTGACCGACAGGTTCAGGAAACCGGGCGAGCCCGTCGTGGCGAGGGCGTTGCGTACGATGATGCCCGCGCGCGCCCAAGGGCCCGTGGCGGGCTGGCTGTCCACGCGTACGGTCACCGATCCGCCCGCCGTGAGCACGCCCTCGCGGTAGAGCGCGCCGAACTCCGCGGTGGCCCTCCACAGGTCCTGGCCCGCCCCGTTGATGGCGAACCGGTCGCCGAGCTGCCCGAAGACGGCGGCGTTGTTGGTGACCGTCTTCCAGCCCTGCTCCAGCGGACCGGCGACGAAGAGAGTGCCGTGGTGGACGGCCGTCACCCTGGGCTCGCCCTTCGGGCCGTACGCCGTGCTCAGTTCGTACGGCAGCGGCTTCAGCGGCTGCTCCAGCGGGGTGCTTGGCGCCGTGACCCGCCACCGGGCCTCGCCGCGCCCGCCCGGCTCCACGCCGGGCAGCGACACCGGACCCTGCGGCTGTGCGTCGAGACCGGTGAGCGTGAAGTCCACGCGGCCGGTCGCGCAGAGGCCGTTGACGTTGCGGAAGGCGGCGGTGACGACCGCGGTGCCGCCCGGCTCCGGCGCGGGGGGCTGGGCGGTGACTGTGACGGTGCCCTGGTACGGGGCCTTCGCCAGCACCTCACGCACCCGTCTGGCCGTGCGGTACGCGTCGCGGACCGGCCGCTCCGGATAGCTCTTGCGCTCCCGCGTCCACGGCTCCTCGATCGCGTACCAGTCGAAGGTCTTCGGCTCGCGGCCCTCGGCGAGGGCGTCCTCAAGCTCGTCGAGGAAGCGCTGCCACTGCGGCAGGTGGAAGTCGCCGATGAGGCCCTGCCAGTCGCGGTTGGCGTAGTTGGCGAGGCGGCCCGCGTCGGCGGTGGAACGATCCGCCCAGGTGGTGATCAGCGCCCGGGCGGTGTGCTCCAGCTGCGCCTCCTCCGCCTCACTGGACGCCATCCGCTTCGCGTCGGCCAGCCACGGCCCGAGCAGGAAGCGGCGGTGCGCCCCGGCCATCTCCTCGCTCAGCCCCATCAGCCTTAGCCACAGCCGGGACAGGGCACGGAAGGTCGTCAGGTCCTTGCGTTCGAAGGCGTCCTGGAGTTGCGGGAGCAACTGCCAGGAGCGGTTGGCCAGCGCCTGCCGCCCGAGGTCGGTCAGGTCGTGCCGGTAGGCGTCGGAGCCGCGCAGCGCGGGGCGGACGCCGAGCAGCGCGCCGAAGGCGGCGTCGAATCCGGCGGAGTCGAAGGCGGGGGTGTGCGTGGCGTAGTACGTGCCGGAGCGGGCGGTGAGGCTGGGCCGGGCGGCGAAGATCGAGTCGTGCGGGCGGCCGTCACGGCTGCTGATCTCGTACGTCGTCTCGCGCAGCGCGGCGAACGCCTCGCGGGCGCGGGCGTCCCTGCCTCCGTACCGCGCGTCCGCGTACCCGTCGAACCACTCCGCCCGGTCCACCGGATCGTCCCGCCACGCCAGCTCGCTGAACAGCTCGAAGGCGGCCGGGTCGCGCTCGGCGGACTCGGGCATGTACGCGGTGCCGGTCAGCTTGCTGCCGGGCTTGTCGCGCCAGGCGGTGAAACGATCCGCCCACATATGGGTCTTGGCGCCGATCGTGGTGCGCCCACCGAAGTTCGGGATGGTGCCGAAGGCGTACGGGGTGCCGCCCCAGTCCCGTTCCCTGTCGGTGACCGTCTCCAGGTCCGAGAGCCCGTCGACGACCAGCATCCGGTCCCGGTGCTCGACGGCGTCCAGAAGCTCCCTGCGGGGGTTCTCCTGCCAGCCGAGAATCATCCAGGTGGCGCCGGGCCGCGCGGTCTGCAAAGCGCTCTCCACGGCGCGGGCCGCCGCGGGCACCGGGACGTCCCCGGCGTTGCCCCCCTCGTGCAGGAGGTCCATCTTGAACCCTTCGGCCGGGCCGAACAGCTCCTCCTGGTAGCGGTAGAAGGCGGCGGCGACGTCGGCGAAGACGGGGGTGCGCGGGTCCAGCCAGTCCGGGCGGGGCAGCCCGTTCCAGGTGCCCTGCTCGATGGTGCGGCCGCCGGGGTTGCGCTCGGCGAAACCGGCGGGGACGGTGCCGAAGTAGCCGGGGAAGATGGGCGACATGCCCAGCTCACGCAGCCGGTCGGCGATGCGGCGGCCCAGCGCGACGCGCTTGGCGAGCAGTTCGGGGCTGACCGGGCCGCCGTACTCGCTCATGTTCTGCAGCATCCACCACGGCTGGTGGGAGGGCGCGGGCAGCCAGGTCCGCAGCTCGGCGTCGGTATAGCCGAAGTCCTGGAGCAGCCGGTGGTAGACGGCCTCCTGACCGGCGGTGACCAGCACCTCGTTGCAGCCGTGCAGGGCCAGGACGTCGATCAGCCGCTCCCAGCGCCCCCAGTCGGCGTACGGCGCGGTGTAGCCGTCATGGGTGTCGTTGAACGCGAAGCGGTGCGGCAGCGCGGTGGAGCGGCGCACCTCACGGCGGCCGGGCGACGGCAGCTTGTCCGGCAGGTCGAGCTGGCTGCCGGACCAGGAGATATGCGCCTGGCACACGTACTTGAGGTACCAGTGCACCCCGGTCAGCTGCGCGGCCGGGCTGGTGCCCGCCACCACGATCCGGCCCGCCGACCCGGTGACGGTCCACCGGTCGGGTCCGCCGCTGCCGCCGCCTCCGCCATGTGTCGCGCCGTGCGCGCCGCCGCCCCCTGCGCCCCCTCCGTCTGCGAGCGGGATCAGCCGGAACTGCCTGGCGTGGTCGGGCAGCAGCCTGTTCAGGGCGGCGCGCGCGGGCGCGCTGCTGAACGGCTCGCTCGCGGCCTTCTCGTCGGCGGCTGAGCGTGGCGCCCCGATGGCGGCCTCGGTGCCGTGTGCTGCCAGGGCGGCTCCGATGCCGATGGCTCCGGCGGTGCCCAGGACGGTGCGTCTGGTCAGGTCACTCACGTATGCCCCCACGACTCGGCAGGATCAACAGACACATGCGAGGGGCACGGTAACCGCTGACCCATCCGGGGTCGAGGTACCCGTAGGCACTTGTGTCCGGCGAGCCGGACCGGCCGCGACGGGCCGCGCGGGGGGCGTCCGGGGGTGCGTCAGCCTCGGTCGAGGTAGGCGAGAACGGCCAGAACGCGCCGGTTGTCGTCGTCGGACGGCGGCAGGTCGAGCTTCCCGAAGATGTTGGAGGTGTGCTTGGCGACGGCCCGTTCGGTGACGAAGAGCTGGGCGGCGATGGCCGCGTTGGACCGGCCCTGCGCCATCAGCTCCATCACCTCGCGCTCCCGTGGAGTCAGATTCCCCAGGGGCTTGTCCTGGGATCGCCGCGAGAGCAGCTGCGAGATGACCTGCGGGTCCATCGCCGTGCCACCCCCGGCGACCCGCCGGACCGCGTCGATGAACTGGTCGGCGTCGAAGACCCGGTCCTTGAGCAGATACCCGATGCCGCCGCTGCCGTCGGCCAGCAACTCCCTCGCGTACAGCTGTTCGACGTGTTGGGAGAGCACCAGAATCGGCAGTCCCGGGGTGGCCCGGCGGGCGGCGAGCGCGCACTGTAGCCCCTCGTCGGTGAACGACGGCGGCAGCCGGACATCGACGACGGCGACATCGGGTCGCAATTCGGCCAGTGCACGGCTGAGTTCGGGCCCGCTCTCCACCGCTGCGGCGATCTCGAAGTCGAACGCCTCCAGCATCCGCACGAGACCGTCCCGCAGCAGGAAGAGGTCTTCGGCGATGACAACGCGCACTTCGGGCTCCAGCGGGACAGGTAGGGATGTCGGCGCGAGCCGACGAACGGTGAGAGATGTGCGGTCGCACTCTACCGAGGGGGTGCGGGGGTGCCGCCGGGGCGGCTTTGTCATGTAGTTGTCCGGAGCGGTTCACCGCAAGGTCAGCATCATGACGTCGTGCGGGTCGGCGCCCTCCCACGGCCGGGCCTCGCCGACTTTGCGGTATCCCCATGCCCGGTACGCCGCCTGTGCCGCTGTGCTCTCCGGATGGACGTTGAGCAGCACGCGTTCGACCTCGGCGCCGTCGAGCACGCTCTCGTGCAGCCGACGCGCGATCCCCCGCCCTCGCCACGGTCCGCGTACGGCAAGCTCCATGAGACCGAACGTCCGGTGTCCATCCTCGCGGCGCATGTCATTGGGTACGGGTTGGGTGAGTTGGTCCCACCAGCCCGTGTCGGGCCCGAGCGGGTAGCCGTAGGCCGTGCCGACCGGCGTGCCATCGTCCGCGCGGGCGAGGGCGGCGCGGAAGGCACGTTTGCGGGTCTGCGCACGGAAGCGCCGGAAGGTAGCCGCGACGCCGTCCTCGGTCTCGTTATAGGGCGGCTCGACGAACACCTCGGCATAGATCAACCGGAACGCGTCCACTGCCCGCGCGGCGGCCGCACCGTCCAGGCACTCGACGGCGACGGCTCCGTGCTGCGTCATGGGATGCCCCCTACCCTTGACGATCAGTTCGCAGACCGGTGTCAGCGAACAGCGTCCGTACCGACTCGACCACCGGCGTTTCGTCGCCATGGTGGCAACGTTCCAGCGGGACCAGTAGGGACGTTGTCAGCCCCGGCCGACCGGTGACCGGTGTGCGGGCGCACTCCTCCGGGGGCGTGCGGGCGCCTGCATGGGCGCCAAGACACGAGCACGTAGCGTCGATTGCGTGGAACACCGCGTGCTCGCCGGGAGTACCGTTTCATGTGACGCAGCTTCAGGACGAGGAGCCATTATGCTTCACTCTGGCGTTCCCGAAAGCACACTCACCAATGGCCAGCGCCTCGCGCGACTGCGTGAACGACGCCGCTGGAATCAGACGCGACTCTCTACGGAGAGCGGATATTCCCTCTCCGCCGTGAAGAAGTTCGAGCAAGGCCGACGTTCCTTGGACCGCGCGGATGTCATCCTCCGTTTCGCCAAAGCACTTGACTGCCATCCCACTGAGATCACCGGCCAGCCCTACGCTCCTCCGGAAACCGACTTCGAAGGGCAGTCCGCCGTACTGTCCGTGGCCGCTGTCCGCCGTGCGATCCTGCGCCATGGCCGACCTGCTCGGCCCTCGGAACAGGAAGCCGCCGAAGTCGACCTGTGCGACCTCCGCGCCCGTGTCGCCTCCGCCAACAGCTACCGGCAAAAGGCCGCACTCTCGAAGAGCGGCCAGTTGCTGCCTGCCCTACTCCGCGATCTGCAAGTCGCCGTAGAGGTCTGCGACATGAGCGACCGGAATGAGGCGTACGACTTGCTGGCCTCAGCTTACGAGTGCGCCATGCAGTACCTCTACAAGCTCGGGCGCAGCTCGGATGCCACGCTGGCTACCGAGCGGGTGGTCTGGTCGGCTGAGGAGACCGGCGATCCGTTGCGGTCCCTGTCCGGGCACTGGTACCAGAGCGGCGAGTTCCTCGCTATTGGTGAGCATGACGAGGCCGGCGCCATCATCGACGGCGCGCTCACCGAACTCGGCCGGTTGCGTACCGGACGCCCGGAACAGATATCGCTGATGGGCGCCTTTCATCTGAAAGCCAGCCTGAACTACGCCCGGGCCAGCGACAAGGAAGCCGCGAAAGCGCACCTTGCGAAGGCGGACCGCCAAGCCCAAGCGCTGGGCGATGACCGGAATGACTTCGAGATGCAGTTCGGTCCTACAAACGTCGCGATCTGGTCAGTGACGCTGCCCGTCGAAATGGGGCAGGGCCACCAAGCGGTATCCCGGGCTGAGCAGGTGACACCGGATCTACCGCCCGATTACGCACGGGAACGGCGGAGCCATTACTTCATCGATGTAGGCCGGGCGCACCACTACAACGGCCAGAACGACGCGGCGCTGGACGCCTTCTTGAAGGCTGAGCGGCTGGCGCCGCAGGCTACCCGGATGCACCCGGCGGTCCGCGAGACGGTGAACACCATGCTGAACGCGCGGCGCCGAACCGGCATGTCCGAGTTCGGAATGCGTCTCGGCGTGCTGTGACGGCAGGGAGACACTCTGTGTCCCTGACCGCCCCTCGCGGCTCATACGGTCAGTCATCAAGCGATCACCGATGACGCCGGAGGCTGCGCCATGCCGACCGAAGCGACCCTTCCCGCCAGCCCGTACGAGTGGATTCCGCCTGGTAACGGCGTGAACTGGGTGCCCATCGGCAAACAATGGCTGGCACGCCGTCACCGTGGCCCAGTGGCGCGGTGAACGAGTCCTCGCCGATCTCGGCGAGGACAGCGGCGCCGTGATCCGCGACGATCTCGCGCGCACCATGACGTGGCTCATCCCGCGCGGCGCGGCCGACGGCCACGAGCTACCGGAGGGCGCCGACACGCCCGGCGACGACGGCACCATGATGTTCGTCCCCGGCATGGAACGCGACCGCACCACCTACTGGCGCGTCAAGCCCAGCCCCGACCGGCTGTTGACCGACCTCGACCGGCTGCTTGAGGCGCTCGGCACGGTGCGGGAGAAGATCCGGAACGAGTCAGCCTCATGACGGCGATGCCTTTCGACTGGTTTCCGCCGCCATCCGACGACGTGATGCTGCTCCCCGCAGGCCGCCAGTGGGATGCCGCGCGTACGAGTACGGCGGTCGCCGAGTGGGCGTTCCAGCTTCTCGACGGCGAGGGCAACGCGGCCTCGATCATCGACCCCAACACCGATGCGGTCTACTGGCTGATGCCCCCTCGCATCGCCTCCCTGGCGCCGTTCGTGGAGTGGGAGCGGCTGCACCGACACGTAGCGCTGCTGGCTGAGGGGGCCAGCGTCCACTACGTGGGCGTACCGCCCGCGTACCGACGCGCGGGCTGGGGCCCGCACTGGCACCTCCCCGACAACTGGTCGGGCCGCTACCTCATCAGCCCGTATTTCCTCTCCAGCGTGCTGGCTCCCGCCGTGATGTCCGTGCACGGGCTCGATGCTCTGGCGCTCCAGTGCAAGGTCTGCGACCGGGCGGTGGCCCGCGACGAAGCGGTAGCCGCGATCCGCCCACCGCGCCCCGGCGATCCACCGCCACGGCGCCTAAGCGCCCACCCCGCGTGCGCGCGCATGGCGGGCTTGATCACACAGGAGGGCACCCGGTGAACCCGCCCCGGGCCGCCGCCGGATCGGGGCTCGGCCCCTCGTGATTCCTTCTAAGCTGAGACCGCCGCCGGTGGAAGGAAAGATCACATATGCGCCCCGACCGCTTCCAGAGCTTCGCGCTCGACTTGGTCAAGAACGCTCCTACGGCCGGGCGGGTCTTGACCCTCGCGGACGCCGGTGACACCAAGCACCCGTTCGGTCTCGTCGTGACCGTCGCGGGCAGCGAAGTGCGGTGGCAGTTCATCGCGGAGTCCGCTCCCGGCGACAAGTACAGCGAGACTGAGGCTCCCGTCGAGGGCGACCCCGCACCCCCTGTGGAAGCCGCCCCGGCCACCCGCGAGCCGTCATCCGCGGACGCTGAGGCGTGGCTCGGGACCGTGCTCTCCGCCAGTGGTAACCGCGAAATCCAGTCCGTCGAACTCTGGTCACGTCGCGACGGTGCCAAGGCCGACCATCGCGGGCTCACCCTGCGCTTTCACTCCGGCGCGAAGATTTACGCCCGGGTGCTCTAGCTCTGGCCCTTCCGGGCGGCACGGCTCCGGACCGCACAACCCGGTAGCAACCCTGGGCACCGGCGCCCACCCGCTGTGCGCGCGCATGGCGGGCCTGATCACACAGGAGGGCATCCGGTGAACCCGCCCCGGAAGGCGCCCCCTCACGCCCCCGACAGCACCCCCGCCGCCCCGCCCTCGGGGAGGCGGGTCGCGATCGGGGTCCAGAAGTCGTCGCCCGGAGTCGCCGAGACCTCCACTCGCTCGCCGCCCTCCCAGGTGGCGTCGAAGGCCAGGCGCCAGGAGTGCAGGCAAGTGCGCTCGCCGCGGGCCGCGCTCTGCTTGTCGAAGAGGGGGTCGCCCACGATGGGGAGGCCGATCCACGCCAGGTGGACCCGGATCTGGTGGCGGCGGCCGGTGACGGGCTCGATGGCGAGCAGGGTGTGCTGGTCGTCCGCCCACAGCCGGGTGAAGTGCGTGATCGACGGATACGTCCTGACGTGCGAGAACACCTTCTCCTCCGGCACCGACCAGGTGCCGTGCTGGGGGTCGGCGGAGCCCTCCAGCTTCGCCGTGATGTCCTCGCGCTGGGCGCCCACCCGTACCCGGTTCTTACGGCCCACGCTCAGCGGCATGTCGATCGTGCCGTGCACCGGAAGGCCGCCGGGCAGCCCGCCCGTCGGCACGATGGCGAGATACGTCTTGGCGACGGTGCGCTTGTTGAACTGCCGGGTCACCTCGGACTGGACGCGCTGCTCCTTGGCGAACAGCACGGCGCCGGAGGTCACCTTGTCGATCCGGTGGCAGGGGATCAGCGTCTCGCCGACCTCCTCGGCCAGCCTGACCAGGTCGGTCTCATGCCGTTCGCCCATGACCGAGATCCCGGCGGGTTTGTTCAGGACGAGATACGTCCCGTCCTCCCGGACGATGGCACCGGCACGGCCCCGGATCTCGGTCCACTCGTTCATGTGCTGCCCGTCTCACGTTCTCGACGCGGCCGTCCGCCAGCGTTCGGCTCATGCTCCCAAACGGTGCGGCAGGCGCGAAATCGGGGGAGGGGGCCGGGGCCCGGAATCCGCGTACGGGACCCGCTGCCGAGACCCGCCGCCGGAAACCGTGGCGTCAGGAGGCCGGAGGCCGTCCGGGTAGCAGCGGGCACGGGATTTCCATGGTCACCATCGTCGGGCCGCCGATCGGGCTAGTGATCGCCATCAGCCCGTCGAACGCGCCGAGCCGCCGCTCGATGCCGGTCAGCCCGGAGCCCAGCGCGGTGTCGGCGCCGCCCCTGCCGTTGTCGGTGACGGCGATCCGCAGCATGCCGTCGGCGTAGTGCACATCGAGCCACACCCGCTCCGCCCCCGAGTGCTTCGCCGCGTTCGTCAGCACCTCGCTGACCGCGAAGTACGCCGCCGACTCGACGGGCTCCTCGGTCCGGCCCGGCAGGTCCACATCCACCTCGACCGGCACGGCCATGCGCAGCGCCAGGGCCCGCACCGCGTCGCCGAGACCGCGCTCGGCGAGCACCGGGGGATGGATGCCGCGTACCAGGTCACGCAGCTCGGACAGGGCCTCCGCCGAGTTCGCGCGGGCCATGGACAGCATCTGCTTCGCCTGCTGGGGGTCCTTCTCGACCAGCGCCTCGATGGTGCCGAGGCTCATGCCCATCGCGACCAGCCGGGCCTGCGCGCCGTCGTGCAGGTCGCGTTCGATGCGGCGCAGCTCGGCGGCGGAGTTGTCCACAGCGTCATGCCGGGTGGCGGTCAGCCGCTCGACCCGGGCGGCCAGTGCCATCTGCGGGGTCGGGGCCAGCAGGCCACGGGCGAGGGTGAAGTGCGCGAGCAGCAGCTTCGGGGTCACGTACAGGCTGATCACGAGGAAGAACAGGCCGAGCAGCGCCGCGAGGTTCGCGGTGGACTGCGAGGAGATCGGGATGAACGCGTACCACTCATTGCCGCCGGAGTGCACGATCGGCCGCCACACACCCGCCGCGAGCACCGAACCGTAGATCCCGTACGGGATGAGGAGGAAGGCCAGCAGCGCGGTCACATAGCCGCCCGTCATGTCGACGAGCAGCCACAGCAGGTCCCGCCAGGTCGCCGGGTCCTTCAGCAGCACCGTGCACCGCTCGACGAGGCCGGTGAAGCCGGGGCGCGGGTCCGCGGGGAAGGGGCGGTACGGCTCGGGAATGGTGATCCCGGCCCACTCGGCGGCCTTGTGCCTGCGGAAATTGGCGAAGCCCCGCGTCGCTGCCAGCACGTACGGGGTGGTGATGAGACCTACGCCGAGCAGGATGAACGCGATCGAGAGGACCGAGAGCACGAAGAGGAGGATCGAGCCCGCGAGCGAGATGAACATCAGCGCGAACCCTTGGGCGGTCGCACGCAACGCGTTGCGGACCTTCATGTGGTGTCTCCCCGTCTTGTCACTGCGCCCGGACTTCGGACACGGCCCAGTCTGGCCGCTTGTCCATTGTCAGGCACTGGGCGCGGGCCCCGGCTGGGGGTGTACCTAGCACCACCCCCGTGACCTCGCCTTTTGCTTCAGCGGCTGGGTGCTTCAGCGGCTGGGGGCCAGGCGCGCCGCTTCCTAGCTTTGGGGCGTGACGTACTCGGTCCTTACCTCAGGGGGAAAAACGCCATGAAGAACAACCTCGCGGCCCGGCTCGGCGGGTGGAGCACCCGCCACCGCAAGACCGCGATCTTCGGCTGGCTGCTGTTCGTCGTGCTCATCGCGGTCGGCGGTGGCGCCTCCGGCATGGTCGAGATGACGAACTCCGAGAACGGCGCGGGCGACTCGGTCAAGGCCGAGAAGATCCTTGAGGACGCCGGTCTGGACACCCCCGCGGGCGAGATGGTGATGGTGCGCAGCGCCGAGCCGGACGGCTGGCGGGATGTGGCGCGGCAGATCAGCACCGGCATCGCGAAGACCGGTGAGGTCACCGAGGTCAAGGAGCCGGTCCGGTCCGACAGCGGCAAGGAGGGGCTGATCAGCTTCGACATGAAGGGCGACGCCGACACCTCCTCCGACCGCGTCGGTCCCGTCATGGACGTGGTGGACAAGGCCGGGAGGGAGCACAAGGAGCTGGAGGTCTACCAGTTCGGCGAAGCCAGCTCGGGCACCTGGCTGGACAAGGTGCTCAGCGATGACATGAAGAAGGCCGAGTTCACCGCTGTACCGCTGGCGCTCGGCATTCTGCTGGTCGTCTTCGGCGCCGTCGTCGCCGCGCTGCTGCCCGTGATCCTCGCGCTGACCGCCTGCGTCGCGACCTTCGGTGTGCTGGCGCTGGTCAGTCACCAGATGCACCTGACCCCCACCATCAACTCGGTGATGTTCCTGGTCGGCCTGGCCGTCGGCGTCGACTACTGCCTGTTCTACCTGCGGCGTGAGCGGGACGAGCGGGCGGCGGGCCGTGACGCGGAGACCGCGCTGCGGATCGCGGCGGCCACCAGCGGCCGCACGGTGCTGGTCTCCGGTTTCACCGTGATGGTCGCCATGGCGGGCATGTTCTTCTCCGGTCTGATGCTCTTCAAGGGATTCGCCGTCGCCACCATCGTGGTCGTCTTCATGGCCATGCTGGGATCGGTGACGGTGCTGCCCGCGATGCTGTCCTGGCTCGGTGACCGGGTCAACAAGGGGCGGCTGCCGTTCGTGGGCCGCCGGGCGGGCAAGCGCGCCACGCGCGGTGGTGGCGGGCTGTCCGCCACGCTCATCAAGCCGGTCGTGGCCAAGCCGGCGTTCTTCGCGGTCGCCGCGGCGGTGCTGCTCGTGGTGCTGGGCGCACCCGCGCTCGGCATGAAGACCGAACAGCTCGGACTGGAGAAGCAGTTCGGCAAGGACGCCGAGATCTCCGTGTCCTTCCAGCAGATCACCGGCACGTTCCCCGGCGGCCCCACCCCGGCACAGGTGATCATCGAGGCCGGCGACGTGTCCTCGCCCGGGTTCAAGCGCGCGGTCGCCGACTTCAGGAAGCAGGCCGCGGCCACCGGTGAGTTCGGCAAGACGATCGAGGTGGTCACGCACCAGGCGAAGGGCGTCGTCGAGATCGACGTACCGCTGGCGGGCAACGGCTCGGACGGCGACTCCAAGCGGGCGCTGGAGACCCTGCGCGAGGACCTGGTGCCGCGGACGCTGGGCGATGCCGCCGAGCAGGTGTACGTGACCGGCGACCTGGCCTCCTCCGTGGACTTCAACGATCAGCTGAAGTCGGGCATCGTGCCGGTGTTCCTCTTCATCATCGCCATGACGTTCCTGCTGATGCTGGTCTGCTTCAGGTCGGTGCCCATCGCCCTGGTGTCGATCGTCCTCAACCTGCTGTCGGTGGCCGCCGCCTACGGTGCGATGGTCGCCGTCTTCCAGCACGGCTGGGGCGCCGGACTGCTCGGCATGGAGAAGGCCGGCGCGATCGAGTCCTGGATGCCGCTGTTCGTCCTCGTCATCCTCTTCGGCCTGTCGATGGACTACCACGTCTTCGTGGTCTCGCGTATCCGGGAGGCCCACGACCGGGGCCGCGGCACCCGGGAGGCCATCGTCGAGGGCATCCAGGCCACCGCGGGACCGATCACCGGGGCCGCTGCGATCATGGTCGCCGTGTTCGCGGTCTTCGCGATGCTGTCCATGCAGGACATGCAGCAGATGGGTGTCGGCCTCGCCGTCGCCGTGCTGCTCGACGCCACCCTCGTACGGATGGTGCTGCTGCCCGCGATCATGGCGCTGCTCGGAGAGCGGAACTGGTACCTGCCGCGCTGGCTGGGCTGGCTGCCGCACTTCTCACACGGCGAGGAGCCGACGGCTGCGCCGGTCGCGCCGCAGCCGGTGTACGAGGGGTCGTCGTACGGCCGCTGATGAGTAACTGAGCAGGCGGCCACCGGCCCGTGGTGCCCTCACCGCACCGGACGGCACCGCACTCATTACTCCGGACGGCACCACACCGCCCGCGAGTTTCCCCGGCCATCCCCGGGGAGCTCGCGGGCGTACGAGTGCGTCAGGCGGCCAGCGCCGCCCCTTCCGCCCGGCGGGCCACCGCCAGCAGCATCTCCAGCCGGACGAACGCCGCACCGCCCGCCCGAATCGCCACCCAGTACGCCCCGAAGACCAGCCGGGACCGCTCGTCGGTGCAGCGCACCCTGGTCTCGATGGTCATCAGGCTGCCGTCGCCGTCCGGGACGACCCGCGCGCCGGTGACGGTCTTCGCCCAGCCGGGCTCGGTGAAGGCCACGAACGCCTCCGGGTCACCGTCGGGCACAGGCGCGAGCTCCGGGCGGACATGCCAGAACTTCGCCACCTTGCCCCGGACTTCCTCGCGCGTGCCGACGGCCAGCAGCGGGACGGGGGCCGTCTCCGTGAGCCGCCCGCTGAGCCGCAACGTGCCCAGCGAGCGGAAGCCGGTCAGCAGTTGGGTGATGTGCAGTTCCTCGGCGGTCAGCGCTTGGTAGGCGCGCCACGTCGTGTCCGGGTCGGCCGCGATCCGGCGGCTGTAACTGGACCGGTAGTCGTGCTCGGGCAGGAAGCGGTCGAGTCCCATGGCGGCACGCTATACCGGGCCTTGGCTGTCGGCGGGCGGCTTGGGTCACGCTTGGGTCAATTGACGGGGGCGTACTTGTACCCGACCCGCCGTACCGTGACGATCGACGCCCGGTGCTCCGCGCCGAGCTTGCGGCGCAGCCGGGCGACATGGACATCGACGGTCCGGCCGTCGCCGACATGCCCGTATCCCCAGACCGTGGTCACCAGCTGGTCCCGGGTGTGCACCCGCTGCGGGTGCGCCACCAGGTGGGCCAGCAGCTCGAATTCGAGGTAGGTCAGCTCCAGCGGGCGGCCCGCGACCCGTACGGTCCGCCGCGCGGCGTCGATCCGGATGAGCGCGTCGCCGACGGGAACGGGCGCCCCGTCCGGCGGCGCGGCGGTGGACCGCCGGTCGGCGGGCACCAGCACCAGGTAGCCCACCATCGGCGGCCGTCCGGGCAGTGCGGGGAGGCTGTGCGCGGGGGCGGGCAGCCAGGTGGCGTCCGCGTGCAGCAGGTCGGCGACCGGTGGCACCTCATCGGGGGCCACCGCCCGCAGCCGCTGGCGGGGCGGCTGCGGGGGCGACGCGTGCGGCGACCGCGAGAGCGGACCGGAACCCGGCGCGAGGGGTGCGGCGGACGCGGCAGATGAAGCAGATGAAGCGGACAGTGTGCGTATGTTCGTCATGATGGTCAGCTCTTTCGCGCAGTGGGCGTCTGGGGGACGTCATGCGCGCGGGCAGGGCTGGTGCCGGGAATGCCGACGCGGCGAGAAGCGAACGTCAGGCGTCAGCGAGGCGAGCGGGCCCGCGCGTCACAGCGCGGGACAACACTCGCGGTCGAAGTGATGCGCCTGCCGAGAAGGCCAAAACGGCTCAAGGTCACTGCGACCCGTCGCGGCGTACTGGTTGCTGGCCATGGGCCTATTGAAGCAGACAATCCGTCCGTGGTCCCGGGCCCGGGGCGCAGGTCACACCGGCTACGTGGCCGCCCCGGCACGCGAGCCGCCGCTCGCGACCACGGGGTAGTGGTCCGAAAGGTTGGTGTACGTGTACTTCTGTCCCCAGCTGCTGACGGTCCACGGCGCGCAAGACTCCTTGACCACCTCGTTGGTCCAGCCCGCAGGCTTGGCGTGGCCCGCGCGGTGCAGCACGTAGTCCAGATCCTCGCGCGGGTCGTCGGGGTAGCGGTCGGCCGCTATGGAGTTCTCCGCGGTGTCGAAGGAGTACGCGTGGCCGGTGCGCCGGTCCGCCGCCGCCACGTCGAGGCCGCTGAGCATCGACTGGTACTCCGGACTGTGTGAGTCCACATTGAGGTCGCCCGCCACGAGCACCTGCTCACCGGCCGGGATGGCCTTCGCGTCCAGGAACGTGTCGAGCTCCTTGAACTGCGCGGAGCGCACCCGCGCCGCCTCGCCCGCCGCGCAGCCCGAGTCGGTGGACTGCGCGTGCGTGCCGACCACGTGCACCTTGGTCCCGTTCACGTTCAGGACCACGTAGGCGAAGCCCTTGTTCGACTGCCCGTCGGAGCCGCACGCCTCGTCGTAGACGTACTGCTCCTTCCGTACGACCGGCCACTTGCTGAGGACGGTCACGCCGCCGTCCTCCGGGGTCAGCGCGGAGTAGTCGCCGCCGGTGGCGTCCCAGCCGCTCCTGGAGCGCCCGACAACGGGGGTCTGGTGCGGGTACGCGCCCGCGGCGTTGGCCTTCAGGGCGTCGGAGGAGGAGTTGTCGAACGCTTCCTGAAGCACGACGACGTCGTTGCCCCGGAAGAAGCCGGCGGCGGGAATCGCCTTGGCCCGGTGGTCCTGGCCCCAATTTGGGTAAAGGTTTCTGCTGAACAGGAAGGCGTTGTAGCTCAGTACCCGAAGCGCTGGCGGGGCGGTGGAAACGGAACCGGTCCGGTCGGCCTGGCGACCAGCCGTCGGCCGGCCTTCCGCCGCTGCCGCGCTTGCGTACGGCAGCGCGGTGGCGAGGGTGGCCGCGGCGAAAGCGGACGCGATGAGCGCGCGCCGGGCACGGCGGGGGACAGCATGCTGCACGGGATCTCCTTGTGGAGGTGGGGGGTTGAACGTCGCGGGCACATCAAAGCAGCTGCGGTTACCTCTAGGTAACACCCCGGCACCGCACATGTGGCCTCGGGCGGGCGGCCGTGCGCACCCGGCCCCGCCCCCGCGTGATCAGGGCCGTTCGGAGCCCTGAGTGAGCGGCACCGGACACACCGTTCACGAGGCCCTCGCCCGTGCGCCGCCCCCGGCAAAGTTTCCCCCCGCGGCGGTCCGCCTGTCAGTGGCGGCTGGCACGATAACGGGTATGACCACTGGGCTGGCGTGCCGCGCCATACGAGCCGCGACCTTCGCGGCCGTATGCGTGTTGGTCACCGCCGCGGGGCATTCCCTGGCCGCGGGCAGCCAGTTACCGGCACTGGCCCTGGGCAGCGCCTTCGCCGGGACGGCCGCCGCCGCCTGGTGGCTCACCGGGCGCGAGCGCGGGGCGCTGGTGGTGACGGGCGCCACCGTCGCCGCCCAACTCGGCCTGCACTTCCTGTTCAGCCTCACGCAGCTCCCTCCGTCATCGGCGGCCGATGGCGGACACGCGAGCGCGATGTCCCACGCGGGACCCCTTTCGTATACGGCCTCCTCCGCCCCCATGGCCCACGCGCACGGCGAGCACACCCATGCCGCCACCGGCGTTGACCCCATGGGCGTGACCGGAGGCATCCCCGGACCGGCTCCCAGCGGTGACATGGTGAGCCTGCCCTTCATCGGGCACGGTTCCGGGAGCATGCTCCTCGTCCATGTACTGGCCGCGCTGGTCTGCGGCGTGTGGCTGTGGCGCGGCGAGGCCGCCGCGTTCCGGCTGGGCCGTGCCCTCGCGGCCGTCGCCTTCGTGCCGCTGCGCGTCGCGCTGCGCAGCCTGGGCCCTGTCTCCGTCTGGCGACCGGTCCCGCGCGCTGTCGGCGCGTTCCTCGTCCGCAGGCTGCGCGGCGTGTTCCTGCGCTACGGCCTCGGAGGCAGAAGCCCTCCGGCATCCGCCGCGTACTGCTGACCGCTCCGCCCTCCGCGCTCCGTGGCGCGCCCGGGTGACGGGCGCAGCACCGACGTGCCCGGCCGCCACTGCCGCGTCCCTGCGCGCACGTCGGCAACAGGCCCCGCTCCTTTCGCCGTCCGCGTGCCGATGACGCTCATGACACCGATGTCGCCGGTGACCCTGGTGTTGTCAGTGACACCGATGTCGCCAGTGTCGTCAGTGACGCCGGTGCCGCTGAAGGCTCACGTGTGCTGACGTCATGTCCTGCCAAGTCCTGTCAAGATCTGCCAAGTCCTGCTCTGTGCGTCCGGCCTGACCATGTCGTGACCGGTCAGGCCAGGTGTCGGGTCAGGTATCAGATCAGCTCGAATCAGGTCAGGTCAGGTCCTGTCGTTTCGTGAGCCTTGTCGTGGCTGCCGTGGTGAGTCGGTGGCGCGCCGTCAGCCGGTCGCATCGCGCGGGCTGGACGCGCCCCGTGAGCCGATCGCGGCGGGTGTGTGACAGGTGCGCGCGGTGCCGTTCCCCTACCCGTGCCATGCCTCCCCATGGCGCGGACCACAGCGTTCTCCATAAGGACCCGTTGCGATGATTCCTGCTCTTGTCCGGGACAGCACGGGGCCGTCCGGCCCCGTGGACGATGAAGAGGTGACCGGCTGGGCGCTCGCCGCCAGGGACGGGAACCCCTTGGCTGTCGAGTGCTTCGTCCGGGCCACCTACCGGGATGTCTGGCGGTTCGTGACGCACCTCAGCGGCGATGCGCACGGCGCTGACGACCTGACTCAGGAAACCTTTCTTCGCGCGCTGCGCTCGCTGCCCCGCTTCGCGGGCCGGTCCTACGCGCGCACCTGGCTGCTGTCGATCGCCCGCCGGGTGGTCGTCGACCGCTACCGCTCAGCCGCTGTCCGCCCCAGGCTCGCCGACGCCGCGAACTGGCAGACCGCGGCGGAAGGTGCCCAGCCGTCCGGACTTCCCGGCTTCGAGGAGGGAGTGGTGCTCCTCGACCTGCTGGACACCCTCGACACCCATCGGCGTGAGGCATTCGTCCTCACCCAACTCCTCGGCCTGCCCTACGCCGAGGCCGCCGAGGTCGTCGGCTGCCCCGTCGGTACGGTGCGCTCTCGAGTGGCGCGGGCGCGGGACGACCTGGTCACGCTGCTGCGCACCGCCGAGATCGGTGGTGTGGCGATGGCCGCCTGACTGCCGCCACCGACGTCGCGTTCCGGCGCGTCGTTGTCCCGTCACCGACGTCACCGTGATGATCACTTGCGGACGCGTCCCGACCCGGTTCATGGGTATGCCCCCGGTCGTGCGGCCCGGCGGACACATCCGTGTGCGGCATCGTGGAGTCCGTACCCTGTTTTCCCCTACCAGGAGACCGATATGACACCTGAGATTGAGAACGCCTTCGCCGCGATCCGGAATGAGTACGGGTCAGCTTCGATCGAGCGCGTCGAAGAGATGCTGGAACCCAAGAAGCACGAGCGGCACCCGCTACAGAAAGGCGCCAAGTGGATCTTGCCGGGGATATCCCAACAGCCCTGGCACGATCCGTACGGCCATGCCGAGCTGGCCCCTGTGGTGAACGCGCTGGAATCCCACCACGCCTCCATCAAAGCGGAACTGGAGACGGCCTGGTCCGGGCGCCGGGAGGCATTCTCGGACTATGAGCACTATCTGACCTCGCAGCAGGACTGGCAGGCCCTGTACCTCTACCGGAAGGGCGGCCTTGTCGAGGAGTCGGAGGCCACCGTGCCGACCGCGTACAAGGTGCTGAAGGACTTCGCTGTCGACACCGAGAAGCTGTGCCCGCTCCTTGAGTGCCACTTCTCCACGCTGCTTCCTGGCGCGTCGATCGCGCCGCACTGCGATCTGTGGAATTTCAGTATCAACCTGCATTTGGCGGTCGATATCCCCGAGGGCTGTGGGATCAAGGTCGCAGGAGAAACGCGCCGCTGGGAAGAGGGCAAGTGCCTGCTCTTCGACTATTCCTTTGAACACGAGGCGTGGAATGGCGGAACGCGTCCCCGGACCTGCCTGCTCGTGGATCTCTGGCACCCCGACACCACCATTCCCGAGCGCAAGGCGCTGGTCGCGCTCATTACCCAGATCCGCGAACTGATGGGCGAAGGCTGAGCCGACAGCCCATCCCCGGCAGGCGGTGGAAGTCCGGGCGGCGGCAGGCTGGTTGACGGCTGGCGGCCGCCCGGACGCCGGCCGATGGATGAAGAACGGCGGATGAAGAACGGCGGATGAAGAAAGAGGCATGACGGGCGGCGGATGACGGAGCGGGCCGGGTCGGCCGATGTCGGGCGACCCGGCCCGCGAAGCGGTCGTCCCAGGTCACACCGGTTCGGCGGCGGTGGCCCCGACCCGGCCCCAGGCGCCCACGACCGGTGATCCCGTCCGCGCCGCCCGGCCCCGCTCAACCGGCGAGCGCCGCCGCCCGGCCACCCGCCCGACCGCTCCGCCCAGTCGCCGCGCGCCATCGCCGCGCATCAGGAACGCGGGAGCGGTCCGCACCGAGCGCGCCGGACCGGCCGTGTTCTCCGGCTGGCTCTTGCCCGGCCCGGCCCGGTCGAGCGGCGAAACTTCGGCCAAACACGGGAAGCGGCCCCGTAAACCCGCCCTGGCCCGTTACGCTCCCCCAACTCGCCTTTCTTCTGCCAGGCGGAAGGTCGCGCCGCGCCAGAAGACCAGGGCACCGTGGATTTTTTCCGGCTGGCCAAACCGTGTCCTCCGGTGTGGGCCCTTAACCCGCCTGGGAGGCGTGGGGGTTAACGATGCCCGACTGCTGCGTGAGCGGTGCTGTATCTCCGGTCAACCAGGTAACGCCCTGCTGCCGCGAGGTATGCCCATGCCGCGTGTGACGAAGAATCTTGAGATCCCGGGGAACCAGACAGCTTTGTCGTACGACTACTGGTAAAGCCCTTTCTCGGCAAGGTGGAACGGTTGCTTCCGAATCTCTTCGGGAATGACTCATGTATGAGCGGTAATTGAGGTTCCAGCCGCTTGAATCAGCCATCCCTGGCGCTGTACGCTGCCCTGGGCATGGCTGAAAAGCGATGCCCAGGCGCGGTTCCGAGGCGTGGGCGAGGCGGGTTAAAGCGGGAGATCGAATGAGGTTCCGGGATTCTCCTGCCGTTAGTGCCCTGGCTCCTCGGGTCTCCGGGCGCGGAGCGGAATGGAATCCGATGCTCCGAGTGGCTGGTTCTCTCTGTGCACGACTCCTGTAGTTGACGCCTTGACGGTTCCGCAACCGGAATCTGAGCCAGGCCAAAAAGGAGGGAGAACGCTTGCCGCGCCGGAAGGCCGTGCGTAAGCATCCAGAACGAGCCGCCCACGGGCATATGACTAACCGGCCGCGAGTCGGGGGCGGCCGCAGTCGAAGCCGGTTCGCCGGGTGGGCCCTACGTGTCCGAAGCCGCCCGAGATCCGTCGCACCAAGGCATGGGGAACCGCTGGATGCGAGTCCGGTAGGTTCCTAAGGGGGAATGTCCGGGGATGTCCGCTATAACGTCGTCACATGCACCACCACGCCCACGGCTTGGGCTGTCCCTGTTCGTGCTGGCTGCGGCGCAGCTCGTCATCGCGCTCGACTTCAACATCGTCTACGTGGCCCTGCCCAGCATCCAGGACGGTCTCGGCTTCTCCGAGCAGGACCTGCAATGGGTGGTGAGCGCCTACGTCGTGGCCACCGGCGGCTTCCTGCTGCTGGGCGGGCGGGCGACGGATCTGCTGGGACGGCGCCGCATGTTCGTGCTCGCGGCCGGGCTGTACGCCGGTTCCTCCCTGGTGGGCGGAATTTGCGATTCCGCCGGGCTGCTGGTCGCGGTCCGCGCCGTTCAGGGCATCGGCGGCTCCCTGCTCTTCCCCGCCACCCTCTCGCTGATCAACACGATCTACGAGGAGGGCCCGGGCCGTAACCGGGCACTGGCCGTGTGGGGTGCGGCGGGCGCGGGCGGGCTGTGCTTCGGTTCGCTGCTCGGCGGCGTGCTCGTGGAGGCGTTCGGCTGGCCGTCGGTGTTCCTCGTGAACGTCCCCCTCGCGGGGGCGATCGCGGTGGCGGGCTGGCTGCTCTTCCCCGCCGACCCGCCGTGGTCGCGGGAGCGGGACTTCGACATCCTGGGTGCGCTGACGGCGACCTGCGGCATCACCCTGCTGGTCTTCGTCCTGGTGCACGCGCCCGAGGCCGGATGGGGCAGCCGCTCCGTGCTCGTCTGCGCGGCGGCCTCGGTCCTGCTGCTGGCGGCCTTCGCCGTCATCGAGGCGCGGAGCCGCGACCCGCTCACCCCGGCACGGCTGTTCGCACACCGCTCGCTGGTCGCCGCCATGGCGCTGACCGCGGTCTTCAACGCGACCTTCGCCTCCCTGCCCTACTTCCTGACTCTCTATTTCCAGACGGTGCACCACTACAGCGCGCTCAGCACCGGCCTCGCCTTCCTCGTCCCCGCCGTGCTGGTCGCGGCGGGCACCCAGGTCGGCGAACGGGCCATCGCCGCCTTCGGTGTCCGCGCCACGCTGCTCGGCGGCATGGCGCTCGGCGCCGCCGGAGCCGCGGCCCTCGGCCTCGGCTTCGCCGAAGACGGCTCGTACGCACGGCTGTTGCCCGGCATCGTGCTGGTGAGCCTCGGGCAGGGCGCCGCCTGGACCGCCATGTGGATCGTGGCCGCCTCCGGCGTCGCCCCCGGTGACCAGGGCATCGCCTCGGGGCTCGCTTCCACGACGCTGCAAGTCGGCGGCGCGGTCGGGCTCGCCATCCTCGTCGCCGTGGCCAACGCGCACACCGACGGCCTCAGGGGTGCCGCCCTCCACGACGGGCTGATCGACGGAATCCGGCTCGTCGCCTATCTGATCGCGGCCGGAATCTGCTGCGGGGCCCTGGTGATCCTCGCCTTGCGCAAGGCTCCCAGCCGGTAAGGGCCCCACGCCCGGACCGGCCTTCCCGTCCAGCACAGCCCCCACAGCCCCGCCCCCCTCTCGTCCCACCCCCCACGCATGCCAACTGAGGAGAACAGCCGTGCCCAGCGCCGCCACGCAGACGCTTGCTTCCGACGACCGAGAACCCGAGCCCGTCGCGGGGTCACCCCTGGCCGCCAGCCCGTCGGGCGCCAGGCCCGGCGCGCAGCCGGCGGAGTCCGGCGACCGGTGGGACGGGGGCCGACGGGGACGTACGGCCGTGCTGTGCGGGCTCGCCGGCTGGGTGCCGCCGCGGGTCGTCACCAACGAGGAGCTGTCCGCGCGGCTGGAGACCAGCGACGAGTGGATCA
Source organism: Streptomyces sp. A01 (assembly GCF_059026195.1). Taxonomy (NCBI): domain Bacteria; kingdom Bacillati; phylum Actinomycetota; class Actinomycetes; order Kitasatosporales; family Streptomycetaceae; genus Streptomyces; species Streptomyces sp. A01. Next base: position 125,625 of record NZ_JBWLKN010000016.1, read on the forward strand.
GAACCCGTACCGGGATCGGCCAACGGCACTTCATCGAGCCCGGGCAGGCGACCTCCGACCTGGCGGTGGAAGCGGGGCGGCGCGCTCTGGCCTCCGCGGGGCCCGGCAGTGTGGACGCCGTCATCGTCGCGACGACGACCCCCGACCGCAGCTGCCCCGCCACGGCGCCCCTCGTCGCCAGCCGGCTGGGCCTCACGGGCGCGGCGGCGTTCGATGTGAGCGCCGTATGCACCGGCTTCATCTACGGGCTGGCATCGGCCGCCGGGCTGATCGCCGCGGGCGTGGCCAAGCGGGTCCTGCTGATCGGCGCCGACACGTACTCGACGATCGTGGACCCGGAGGACCGGACGAACGCGATCATCTTCGGCGACGGTGCCGGAGCGGTCGTCCTGCGCGCCGGGGACCCGGGGGAGCCGGGCGCCGTCGGCCACTTCGACCTCGGCAGCGACGGCGCCGAGGAAGAACTGATCATGGTGGCGGCGGGCGGCTCCCGGCAGCGTTCCACCCCGGGCGAAGTGAGCCGCGAGGACCAGCACTTCACCATGCGGGGCAAGGCGGTCTACCGGCACGCCATCACCCGCATGGCCGCCTCCGCGCGCGCCGCGCTCGCTGACGCCGAGTGGAAAGTGGACGACGTCGACCACTTCGTACCCCACCAGGCCAACCTGCGCATCCTGCACGCCGTGGCCGACGACCTGGGGCTGCCCCGCGAACGCTGCGTCTCCCACGTGGAGTCCGTCGGCAACACCGGCGCCGCCTCCATCCCGCTCGCCCTGGCCGACGCGGTCTCCGCACAGGTGATCAAGCCCGGTGACCGCGTCCTTCTCACCGCCTTCGGCGGCGGCCTGACCTGGGGCTCCTGCGCCCTGCGCTGGCCCGCCCAGGACTGACACCGCCAACCGCACACGAACGCGCAGACATGGGAGGGCGACAAGCCTCATGAGTGCCACCTACGACCGACTGCTCACCATCCTCACGAAGCTGCACGACACCCCGCCCGACCAGATCACCCCCGAGATGACCTACGGGGAGCTGGACGTCGACTCACTGACCATGGTCGAGATCAGCATGCATCTGGAACGCGAACTGGGCGTGAGCATCGATGACAACGAGCTGCATGAGGGCCTCAGCCTCGCAGCGACCGTAAAGCTGCTCGACGAACGACTTCACCCGTAAGGACCGGGGCACCGGCCCGCCGGTCTCCCCTTCCGGCGATCCGGCACGGTCACGCAGCATCCGCATTTCCGTATCTCATCCGCGAAAGGCAGTAACACCATGGAGATCACTCCGCAGGCAGGCAAGAAGCTCGGTGCCGCCGTGCACGGCTTCGATTACACCAGCGCGTCGCAGACGGACATCGACAAGCTGAAGGAAGCCGTCTACACGCATAAGATCGCGGTTCTCAAGGGTCAGGATCTCTCCCCGGAGCAGTTCCTGGAACTGGGCAAGCGGCTCGGCCGCCCGGAGACGTACTACGAGCCGATGTACCAGCACCCCGATGTCCCGGAGGTCTTCGTCTCCTCCAATGTGCCCAAGGACGGCAAGCAGATCGGCGTACCGAAAACCGGTAAGTTCTGGCACGCCGACTACATGTTCATGCCGGACCCGTTCGGCATCACGCTGATCTACCCGCAGGTCATTCCGCAGAAGAGCCGCGGCACCTACTTCATCGACATGGGCAAGGCGTATGAGGCGCTGCCCGAGGAGCTGAAGAAGGAGGCCGCGGGGACGTACGCCAGGCACTCCGTGCGCAAGTACTTCAAGATCCGTCCGCACGACGTCTACCGCCCGATCTCCGAGATCCTCGAAGAGGTGGAGACCAAGACCCCGCCGGTGGTCAAGCCCACGACCTTCACCCACCCGATGACCGGTGAGACCGTGCTCTACCTCGCCGAGGGCTTCACCGTCGGCATCGAGGAAGCGGACGGCAAGCCCGACGAATCCGACCTGCTGCACCGTCTCTTCGAGGCCACCGGGCAGCTCGACGACACCTTCACGCACTCCAACATCCACCTCCAGAGCTTCGAGAAGGGCGACCTCCTCGTCTGGGACAACCGCAGCCTCATCCACCGCGCGCTGCACACCTCGGCCCCCGAGCCGACGGTCTCCTTCCGGGTCACCGTGCACGACGAGCGGAAGCTGTACGACGAGGTGACGGCGTGACGCCCGCCACGGAACTCGCCGGGACCCGGGAGTGGTATCCGACGGACGAGGCTCTGCTGACGCCGGTGCTGCGCCCGTACAAGGAGAACTGCAAGTACCTGCGCTCCGCCGAAGTCAGCGCCCATTCCGGACAGGCGACGGCACGCTGTGAGTTCTCGATCCCGGAATCGTGCTACATCGACGACACCGGGCACCTGAACGCGGTCGAGGTGAACATCTGCTACAACCAGATGATGTATTACCTGGTCGCCAAGTCCGTACAGGAAGGGCTGATGCCCGAATTCTCCTCCTGGACGATGGACGACTACTGGAAGCACCAGCTTCCCGACATTCTCATAGCCCGGTTCGCCAGCAATTTCCGGCGCCCGATCAATCCGCGTGCGTTCTCCGGTGAGATGACCTTCGAGACAGTGACACGAAGGTCGCCCGGCGGTGGCAGCCCGATGCTGCTCGCGGAAACCTCCCACCGTTACTGGGACGCTGACGGCGGACGCTGCGACGGCGAAGTCAAGCTCGCCTTCGTCAATATCCCCTAGCGATCCCCCAGCGAAATCACCACCCCGTGGTGCGTGCCGCCGTATGGCCGGCGCACGCACCACGGGCCGACCACGGAGGCGCCGGACATGGCCGATTCCACGATGACGCGGACATCCGACAGCAGGCTGTACCACCCCGAACTCCGGACCCTCGACGAGACGGCGCGCTTCCACGCACAGCAGCGGCCCGAGACCACGGCCGTCCTGTGTGAGGGGCGGGCCCTGTCCTACGGGCAGCTGCACCAGGAGAGCAACCGCATCGCCCACGCCATCAAGGCCGCCGGGCTCGCCCCCGGCGCGCGGGTCGCCTACCTGGGCAAGGAGTCCGAGCACTACTACGAGATCCTCTTCGGCTGCGCGAAGAGCGAGACCGTGCTGGTGCCCATCAACTGGCGGCTGACCGCGCCCGAGGTCAGCCACATCCTCCAGGATTCCGGCAGCGAACTCCTCTTCCTCGAAGCGGACTTCGCGCCGGTCATCGAGCGCCTCCCCGACGCCGCCCCGGTGACGCTCGTACGCCTCGGCGAAGCGGCCACCCAGCAAGGTGCGGGGGAGCCGGACGGCGCGGCGAAGAGCAGCGCGTACGCGACGTGGAAGGCGGCCCAGCCCGACACCGAGCTGGCACCCGGCGCCACCCCCGACACCCCCGTCGCCCAGCTGTACACCAGCGGCACCACCGGGCTGCCCAAGGGCGTGGTGCTCGCCCACCGCAGCTTCTTCGCGATCCGCGACGCGCTCGCGAGCGAGGGCCTGGACTGGATCGACTGGCGCGCGGGCGACATCGCGCTGATCGGCATCCCCGGTTTCCACGTCGGCGGCCTGTGGTGGGCCACCCAGAACTTCAACGCGGGTGTCACCGTCGTCGCGATGCGCGCCTTCGCCGCCCGCGACGCCGTCACCCTCATCCGCGACCTCGGCATCACCACCGCCTGCGTCGTCCCCGCGATGCTGCGGATGATGCTCGCCGAACCCGGCGTCACCCCGGCCGACTTCGCCACCCTGCGGAAGACCGTCTACGGCGGCTCACCGATCTCGGAGGCGCTGCTGGAGGAGAGCCTGGCCATGTTCGGCTGCGAGTTCGCGCAGATCTACGGGCTGACCGAGACCGGCAACACCGCCGTCTGCCTGCCCCCGGCCGACCACATCCCCGGCCACCCCAGGATGAAGGCCGCGGGCCACCCGTATCCGGGAGTGCGTAGCAAGGTGATCGACGACCAGGGCCGCGATCTGCCGCCCGGCACCGTCGGCGAGGTCTGCCTGGCCACCCCCGCCCGCATGGTCGAGTACTGGGGGCTTCCCGACAAGACCCGGGAGACGCTGGTCGGGGAGTGGATTCACACCGGGGACGCCGGATACGTCGACGAGGACGGCTACGTCTTCATCAGCGACCGCATCAAGGACGCCGTCATCGTCGCGGGGGAGAACGTGTACCCCGCCGAGATCGAGAACGCCCTTGAGCGGCACCCCGGCGTCGCCGAAGCGGTGATCGTGGGCGCCCCCGACGAGCGCTGGGGCGAGACCATCCACGCCTTCGTCGTCGCCGCCCCCGGCGAGCAGCCGTCCCCGAGGGACCTGCACCGCTTCCTCATCGACCGGCTCGCCAGCTTCAAGCTCCCCGCCCGGTACGAGTTCATCGACCAGGTGCCGCGCAACCCCAGCGGGAAGATCCTCCGCAGGGAGCTGCGTGACCGCTTCTGGAAGGTCTCGGAACGCAAGGTCAACTGACCGCCGCGCCGCCCGATCCGTACCCGCTACCCAAGAGAGAACGACATGTCTGAGCCCTTGACGCTGGCGGCCTTCCGCGCGGACCTCGCTGAGGTCCTGCACCAGCAACCCGATGAAGTAGATCTCACCGAGAACCCCCTCTACGCGGGCCTGGACTCGCTCCGCATCGTCACCCTCGCCGAGAAGTGGCGCGCCGCCGGTGCGGAGGTGAGCTTCGTGGAGCTCGCGGAGCGGACCTCGTTCGCCGACTGGTGGCAGCTCCTCTCGGACCGCCAGGCAGGGGCCGGACATGCCCAGGTCTGACGGCGCGGGGGAGCGCCACCCGCTGCTCGCCGCGCAGGAGGGCATCTGGACCGGCCAGCAGCTCGACCAGGAGAGCCCCGCCTTCAACACGGCCGAGTACGTGCGTATCAACGGCCCCGTGGACACGGGTGCGTTCGAGCGCGCGCTGCGGCACGTCGTGGCCGAGACCGAAGCGCTGAACGTCCGCTTCGTCGTCGTGGACGACCGGCCGTGGCAGCTCACCGTGCCCGCCACCGACTGGCAGCCGCACATCGCCGACCTCACCGGCGAGGCCGACCCGCAGGCGGCCGCCCTGGCGTGGATGGCGCGCGACATGGAACGCCCCAGGGACCTGGCGACCGAACCCGTCTTCGGGCACGCCCTGTTCCGCATCGCCCCCGAAACGTTCCTCTGGTACCACTACGTCCACCACATCGCGCTCGACGGCTTCGGGCTCTCCCTCGTCGCCCGCCGGGTGGCCGACGTCTACACCGCGCTGGTCGCGGGCACCGCCCCGGCCGCCAGCGGCTTCGGCACCCTCCAGTCGGTGCGCGACGAGGAACGCGCCTACCGTGAGTCGCCCCGGCACGCCAAGGACCGCGCGTACTGGAGCGACCGGTACGCGGACCGCCCCGCCGTGCCCAGCCTGGCCAGCAGCTCGGGGCTGCCCGCCCGGGACTACCTGCGGCGGATCACCGACCTCGACGCGGCGGAGGTCAGAGCGCTGCGCGCCGTCGCCACCGAGCTGTCCGTGACCTGGTCCGATGTCATCCTCGCCCTCACCGCGAGCTACATCCACCAGGTGAGCGGCTCCCCGGAGCCCGTTCTCAGCGTGCCCGTCATGGGCCGTCTCGGGTCGGTCTCGCTGCGTGTGCCGTGCATGGTGCGCAACGTGCTGCCGCTGCGCGTCCCGGTCGCCGGGCGGGACAGCCTGTCCGACCTCGCCCCCCGGGTCTCCGCCGAGCTCCGCGCGGGCCTGCCCCACCAGCGCTACCGCTACGAGCACATGCGGCGCGACCTGAAACTGGTGGGCGGCAAGCGGCGGCTGTCGGGGCCCGGCGTGAACATCATGCCGTTCGAGTACGACCTGCGGTTCGCCGGACACCCCAGCAGCGTGCACAACGTGTCCGCCGGTCCCGTGGACGACCTGTCGGTCAACGTCTACGACCGCGCGGAGGGCGCGGGCCTGCGGATCGCCATGGACGCCAACCCCGACCTGTACGACGCGACCGCCCTGGAGACCCACCAGCGGGAACTGCTGGCACTGCTGCGGCACGCCATCGCCCACCCCACCGCGCCCCTGGGCGACGGCGACGCACGACAGGTCGGGCCGCGGACGTCCACCGGCGAATCCGCCGGACAGCCGCTTCAGGCGCACGGCCGGGACGTGATACTCGACGGCGGTCCGCTCAGCCGACCGGCCCGCCCCGTGCTCGACCACATCACCGCCATCGCCGCACGCGACGGCGACACCATCGCCGTCGAGCACGGCGGCGAACGCCTCAGCTACGCCGGACTCGACGCCTCCGCCCGCCGCGTCGCCCACCTCCTCGCCGGGCGCGAGCTCGGCCCCGGCTCCCTGGTGGCCGTCGCCCTCCCGCGCGGCATCGGCGCCGTCACCGCCATCCTCGGCGTCCTGTACGCGGGCGCCGCCTACTGCCCGATCGACCCGAACGCGCCCGCCTCCCGCACCACCACGCTGCTGGCGGACGCCGAACCCGCCGTGATCCTCACCACGGACGCGTACGCCGGGAAGCTGCCGCGCGACACCGGCGGCGTGCCGGTGGTGCTGCTCGACGACGCGGGGCAGACGGCCGCCGGGACGGCCCCGGAGCCCCTGCCGGCCCCGGCGACCGGCGCCGGCCAACTGGCGTACGTCATCTACACCTCGGGCTCCACCGGCACGCCCAAGGGCGTGGAGATCAGCCACGGCGCGCTGGCGCACTTCGTCACCGGCGCCACCGAGCGCTACGGTCTGGGCGCCGAGGACCGCGTCCTGCAGTTCGCCCCGCTGCACTTCGACGCCAGCGTCGAGGAGATCTTCCTGACCCTGTGCACCGGCGCGACCCTCGTCATCCGCACCGACGAGATGACCGAGTCCGTCCCCGCCCTCACCGAAGCCTGCGAGCGCCTGCGGATCAGCGTTCTCGACCTGCCCACCGCCTACTGGCACGAGCTGGCGTACGCCCTCTCCACGGGGGCCGCCGCGCTGCCCTCCACGGTGCGCACCGTCATCATCGGCGGCGAGGCCGCCGTCGCCGAGCGCGTGGACCGGTGGCGGAAGGCCGTCGGCACCTCGGTGCGGCTGTTCAACACTTACGGCCCGACCGAGGCCACCGTCGTCGCCACCGTCGCCGACCTGCACGACCCTGCCCTGGCCGCCGGTGACGTGCCCATCGGGCGCCCGCTGCCCGGCACCCGCGCGGTCCTCGTCACCCCCCGGTCAGAGCCCGGTGACGCCGCGGACGCGGAACCCGACACCGGGGACGTGGTCGGCGAGCTGTACCTCGTCGGCGACGCGCTGGCCGCCGGCTACCGGGGTGACCGGGTGGCCGACGGCGACCGGTTCGCCGCCCTCACCCTGCTGCCCGGCCAGCCGCGCGCGTACCGCACGGGCGACCTCGTACGGCTCGGTGACGACGGGCAGTTGCGGTTCGTCGGCCGGGTCGACGGCGAGTTCAAGATCAGCGGACACCGCGTCCACCCCACGGAGGTGGAGACGGCGCTGCTGCGGCAGCCCGGCGTCCGGGAGGCCGCCGTCGTCGGGCAGGTGCTGCCCGACGGCACCCGGCGGCTCGCCGCCCACCTCGTCACCGAGCAGCCCGCGCCCGACGCGGCCGAGGTACGGGAGCGGCTGCGGGCGGTGCTGCCCGCCGCGATGGTGCCGTCCGCGATCGAGTTCCGCGACCGGCTGCCGCGTACCGGCTCCGGAAAGATCGACCGCAAGGCGCTCACCGGGCCCGCCGCTTCCGCCGCTTCCGCCGCTTCCGCCGCTTCCGCCGCTTCCGCTGCTTCCGCTGCTTCCGCGGCGTCCCCGGATTCCCCGGATCGGGAACAGGGCGGCGCGAGCGACAGCGCGGGGGAGGCCGGTGACAGCCCGCTGGAACGGGCCATCGCCGGTGTCTGGGAGCAGATCCTGGGCGCCGAACGGATCTCCCCGCAGGACGACTTCTTCGACCTCGGCGCCCAGTCGCTCCAGGCGATCCAGGTCGCCAACCGGCTCGGCGTGGAACTGGCCCGCGAGGTGCGGGTCGCCTGGCTCTTCCAGTACCCGACAGCCGCCGAACTCGCGGCCTTCCTCGACGGCCGGACCCAGAGCGAGACCGCGGGCGGTGCGACGGCCCCCGCGACGGGAGCCGCAGCCGGGGCCGGTGACAGCCAGGACGCCGCACGGAGCACGGGGCCCGGCACCGGTCTCCCCGAGGCCATGGCCACCGACGCCGTGCTCGACGCCGACATCGTCCCCGGCGCCGCGGCCCGTGCGCGGGACACCTCCGCCGCACCGCGCCGGGTCCTGCTCACCGGGGCCACCGGCTTCGTCGGCGCCCAGCTGCTGGCCGAACTCCTGGCCACCACCGACGCAGAGGTCGTCTGCCTGGTCCGCGCGCGGACCCCTGAGGAGGGCACAGGCCGTATCCGGCAGGCACTCGCCGACCAGCAGCTCACGGTCGCCGGAGCCGAGCACCGGATCATCGCCGAGCCCGCCGACCTCGCCCGGCCCCACCTGGGCCTGACCCAGGGCCGCTTCGCGGAACTCGCCGAGACCTGCGACGCGGTCTTCCACAACGCCGCCACCGTCAGCATCATGCGCGAGTACGCCAGCCTGCGGGGCGCCAACGCCGAGTCCACCCGGCAGCTGCTGCGCATGGCAGCCGCCCGGAGCGTCCCCTTCCACCTGGTCTCCACGCTGTCCGTGGCCCCGCCACGCAGCCAGCGCCCCGAGGTGCCCGAGGCGTTCCTGCCGCCGCACCCCGGCCTCGTCTACGGCTACCAGCAGAGCAAGTGGGTCTCGGAACGGCTGGTCGAGCAGGCCGCCGAGCGCGGCCTTCCCGTCACCCTGCACCGCCTCGGCCGGGTCGTCGGCGCCCCGGAGACCGGCTACGTGAACGAGCGGGACTTCGTGTGGAGCGTGCTCCGCGCGGGCATCCCGGCGGGCATCGTGCCCGACCTCTTCGAGGCCGAGGTCTGGACGCCGGTGGACTACGTGGCGCGAGCCGTCGTACGGCTGTCGCTGTCCGGCGGCCGGACCGGCGGACCGGTGTTCAACCACGCGCCCATCGAGCAGGTCCGGCTGGCCGATGTGTACGAGTGGGTACGGGCGTACGGCTATCCCGTACGCCGGATGCCGCTCGCCCAGTGGCGGGCCGAACTGCCCAGGGCCGCCGACGTGGCCGCGACGACGCTGGCGTTCTTCGACTCGTTCGACGGCGACGGCGCCGGCAACGGCGACCGCGCTCCCGTCGGCGGAGTGAGCACCGGCAGTGAGGCCGGCGATCCCGGGTCGGCCGAACCCGAGCTGGGGCTCGGTCACATCCGGGCGGACAACGTGCTGCGCGGACTGGACGGCAGCGGGATCTCCTGCCCGCCGATCGACCGGTCACTGGTGTTCAGGTACCTCGACCACTGCGTCAAAACCGGAACGCTGCCGCGCCCCACCGGCGACGACCGGCCAGGCCCGATCACGGCCGGTTAGCCGCTTGCGGGAACTCGGGCGGGCTTCGCCACGACTACTGAGGCGGAGCCCGCCCCATCACGAGGAGCCCGCATGACAAAGAATCGGCCCGCCATCGCGGTGCTGGCCGGAGCGCTCTGCCTCACCCTGGCGGCCTGCGGCGGATCATCGTCCACGGCCACCGACTCCGAGGTGAAGGGCGAGCGCTCCGGCGTCGGCTATCCCGTCACCCTCAAGAACTGCGGGCGGAGCACCATGTACGAGAAGGCCCCCAGCCGCGTCGTCGTCATGAACGGCGCCTCGGTCGCCGAGGTCTCCGCGATGCTCGCCCTCGGTCTCGGTGACCGTATCGTCGCCAACCAGCAGAAGTACGGCAGATCCGAGGTCAAGGGCCGGGCCGAGGCCATTGAGAAGCTCCCCGACGGCGGCGTCAAGGCCAACGACGCGTTCGACATCCCCCGCGAGGCGATGCTGGGCCTGCGCCCCGACCTCGTGCTGTCCACCACGTCCTACGGCTTCTCCTCCGGCAACGGCTTCGCCACCCGCGACGATCTGGGCTCGGTGGCGGCCAACACGTACGTCTCACCCCAGGGCTGCGACCAGGACACCTCAAAGATGACCATCGACGACAGCTACCGGCTGCTGCGCGACCTCGGAAAGATCTTCCAGGTCAGCGACCGCGCCGAGAAGCTGATCGCCGACTCCAAGCGGCAGATCGCCAAGGTCAGCGCGCAGGTCAGCGCGCAGGTCAAGGGCAAGAAGCGACCCCGGGTGATGGTGGTCTTCTCCAACATGTCGATGGGCGGCAACGACTTCAGCTCGATCGCCGCCAACGGCATCTGGAACGACATCCTCGACAAGGCGGGCGGCACCAACGCCTTCGCCTCGGCCACGGACAACGCCTTCGCCGACCTCAGCAAGGAGAAGGTCGCCGCCGAGCCCGTCGACGCGCTGGTGGTGATCGGCTACCAGGACAAGAACCCGGCGGCCTACGCCCGCAAGCTGATCAAGGAGTTCCCACAGTGGCCGGCCGCCAAGAACAACCGGTACGTCGTGCTGTCCGACTCGGTCTACCTCGGACCGAGCAACGACCTGGCGGTCGACAAGATCGCCAAGACGCTGCACCCGGACGCGTTCAAGGGCCGGTGACCCCCCGCGCGTCCAAGGTCCCGGCCGGTGCCGTCCTCGTGGGCCTGATCGCGCTGCTCGCCCTCATCATGATGGTGGCCGTCAGTATCGGGTCGGTCACCATCCCCCTGGCCGACGTGTGGAGCATCGTCTTCCACCACCTCACCGGCGCGGGCGCCTCCGACGATCCCGCCCTCGACCAGATCGTGTGGAACTTCCGCACCCCCCGCGTCGTCCTGGCGGCCCTCGTCGGCGCCGGACTGGCCGTCTCCGGAGTGGTCCTGCAAGCGGTGGTCGCCAACCCGCTCGCCGACCCGTACGTCCTCGGCGTCTCCTCCGGGGCCTCACTCGGCGCCGTCATGGTCATCACCATGGCCAGCGGCGCGCTCGGCGGACTCGGCGTGTCGGCGGCGGCCTTCGCCGGTGCGATGCTCGCGGTGGGCCTCGTCTTCCTCCTCGGCCAGACCAGAGGACGCCTCGCCCCCACGAGACTCGTGCTCTCCGGCGTCGCCGTCGGCTACCTCTTCCTGGCCGGCACCAGCTATCTGCAACTCCGGGCGACCCCCACGGAGCTGCGCTCCGTGATGTTCTGGATGCTCGGCAGCGTCGCCGGCGCCAAGTGGGACCAACTGCCCCTCGTCAGCACCGTCGTCATCGCGTCCACGATGTTCCTGGCTTTGTTCGGCCGCCAGCTCAACGCGCTGCTCGCCGGAGACGAATCCGCCACCGCGCTCGGCGTGAACGTGCACCGGCTGCGCGCCGGACTGCTCGTCCTCTCCTCGCTGCTGACCGGCACCGTCATCGCCGTCGCCGGGGGCATCGGCTTCGTCGGCCTGATGATCCCGCACCTCGTACGCCTCGCCGTCGGCGCCGACCACCGCAGACTGCTCCCCCTGGCCGCCGTCGTCGGGGCCATCTACCTGGTCGTTGTCGACCTGCTGTCCCGCACCGTGAACCGGCCCAACGAACTGCCGCTCGGCATCCTGACCGCCCTGTTCGGGGCACCGTTCTTCCTCTGGCTGCTGCGGCGTAACAAGAGCCTGGACACCGGATGAGGAGCGTGAGGAACGCATGAGCGACCCGCACCCGGACCGCACCCGCAGACCCTTGAGACCTGGCCATGGACACCGCATGACGGCTGAGGACTGGGACACCGTATGAAACTCACCGTGGACGGGCTCCACGTCACCCTCGACCACCAGCCGATCCTGCGCGAGGTGAGCCTGGACGCCCAGAAAGGCGACATCGTCGGGCTCATCGGGCCCAACGGCAGCGGCAAGTCCACCCTGCTGCGCACCGTCTACCGATCGCTGCGCCCCGAGCGCGGCACGGTGTGTGTCGACGGCGACGACGTGTGGAAACTGCCCACGCGCGCCGCCGCCCGCCGCACCGCGGCGGTCCTCCAGGACAGCACCAGCAACGCGACGGGCCTGAGCGTCAAGGAGATCGTCGCCCTCGGTCGCACCCCCCACCACGGCCTCCTCGGCCGCGACGGCATAGAGGACCACCAGGCCGTCGAGGAAGCGCTCGACGCCTGCGGCGTGCGCTCACTGGGGGAGCGCGACTTCACCTCCTTGTCCGGCGGCGAACGCCAACGCGTCCTGCTCGCCCGCGCACTGGCACAGCGCCCGAAACTTCTCGTCCTCGACGAGCTGACCAACCACCTCGACATCCGAGCCCGCTTCGAACTCCTCGACCTCATCCGCTCCACCGGCACCACCACCCTCGCCGTCCTGCACGATCTCGACCTCGCCGCCCGGCTCTGCGACCACCTCGTCGTCCTGAACGAAGGTGTCGTGGCGGCGGCGGGCCCCGTCCTCGACGTCCTGACCTCCCAGACCCTCCACGACGTCTTCGGCGTGCTGGCCACCGCCGACCGGCACGCCGACGGCGTCATCCGCATCACCTACGACGCGGCCCCGCTGGCCCTGAACCGGGCGACGGAAGCCGCCGACCGGGCGCCGGAAGCCGCCCTGGGCTGAGCGGCCCGGTCGGCCGGTCGGCTGGCTGCCGGGCGGGGCGCCGCCTGCCTGGCTGTGCGGGCTACGCGACGGCCTGCGCGACCGTTCGCGTGCGGCTGCCTGCACGCGGCTGCCTGCACGAGTGCCCGTGCGACCGCGTTCGTGCTCGTGCTCGGTCGCTGTCGCTGTCGGCTGTACGGCGTGGCCGCTGGCGGTGCGTGGCCGCTGACCGTCCCGCCGGGCGCCGGCAGGGCCGGACGGGCGGTGCGGCCCGGTGGGAGGTGCGGAACGGGCGCGCGCCCGCGCGTGCCTCGGCCTGCCCTGCCCAGCCAGCCGCCCCAGCTCTCCGTCCAGCTCCCTGCCCAGCTCACTGTCCAACTCTCCGCCCTGCCCCGCACGGTGCCGCCCGTGCGCGCGGGTCGGCTTGCCCCGCCCTTCTACCCCGCCGACCGCCGCCCGCGCCCGGCTCCCGTCGCCGTACGCGACCATCGCCATCCCCCCACCCCCAACGTCCGCGATCCGCCCGAAAGCTGGTCACCGCACCTCATGAACACTCCACTGACCGTTGGTGTCCTCCTCTTCACCGACGCCGAGGAACTCGATGTCGTCGGCCCCTGGGAAGTCCTCGCCTACTGGGCCGCCCACGTCGCCGAAACCCCCGTCCAGGTGCTGGCCATCGGGGACGAGCCCGGCATCGTCCGATGCGCGAAGGGCCTTGGCCTGGCGGTCGACCACGGCGTGGCGACAGCTCCGCCACTCGACCTGCTGGTGCATCCCGGGGGAGACGGCACGGAACGCCTCCAGCGGGATGAACGGCACCTGGCGTGGCTCAGGGAGCTGCGCGGCGGCGGAACCGTCCTCGCGAGCGTCTGCACCGGCTCGCTGGTGTTCGCGGCCGCCGGGCTGCTGGCCGGGCGGCCCGCCACCACGCACTGGGACTTCATCGAGGATTTCGCCGGGATCGACGCGTCGGTGGAGGTGCGCCCCGACGAGCGCTATGTCGACACCGGGGGCGTCATCACCAGCGCGGGTGTGTCGGCTGGGATCGACATGGCACTGCATCTGGTCGGCCGCTTCGACAGCCAGACGGCGGCCGCGGCGGTGCGTCGCGGAATCCAGTACGACGGGCCGGGCCTTCAGCGGGCACTCGCGCTCTGAGGCGCGACGGCCGCCCCGAGCCCGGGACGGCCGTCCAGCCGAGACGCGCCCGTGCCGCAGCGCACCTCACCACCTCACCCCCACCCCACCCACCGCACTCACTCCGCTCACTCAACTTCCACAGACCCAACTCACACCCCACCACTCACCTAACTAACCCAACTCACCCAACTCACCCAACTCACCCAACTCACTCCACGACGATCTCGACGGGAAGGTTGCCCTTGGTGGCCTTGGAGTAGGGGCATACCGCGTGCGCCTGCTCGATCAGCTGCTCACCGGTGGTGCCCACCAGCTGCTCCGGCAGCTCCACCCGCAGGGTCACCGCCAGCTCGAAGCCGCCGGCCGCGTCGGGGCCGATGCTGACCTCGGCGGTCACCGACACATCCTTGGTGTCGACCTTCGCCTGCCGTCCGACCAGGCCGAGCGCGCTGGAGAAGCACGCCGCGTACCCGGCCGCGAACAGCTGCTCCGGGTTGGTGCCCTTGCCGTTACCGCCCAGCGCGGGCGGCATCGACAGCGGCAGGTCCAGCTGCCCATCGGAGCTGACAGCGCGGCCCTCGCGTCCATTGGCCGTGGCAACCGCCGTGTAGAGCGCACTCATGGCAACCATTCCTCTCCTCGGGCCGCGCCCGCAGACGAGCCCGTCCGTCCGGCCGACAGCCATGCCGACCCAGGGTCGGTGCGGCGGACCAGCCGCCGCACCCTCACAGCCATGAGTACAGCACACAATTAAATTGTGCACAATCTAAAGGTACGCTGTGGATATGCCGCAGAGTCATCCAGCACCGGTCCCCGAGGACTACCTCCGCCTCGACCAGCAGATCTGCTTCGCCTTGCACGCTGCTTCCCGCGCTTTCGGCGGCTTGTACCGCACCGCCCTACGCGACCTGGGGCTGACATATCCCCAGTACCTCGTGATGCTCGTGCTCTGGGAGAACGGCGAAATGCCGGTGAAGCGGATCGGCCAGCACCTGCGGCTGGACTCCGGCACGCTGTCGCCGCTGCTGAAGCGGCTGGAGGCGAGCGGCCTCGTACGCCGCGAACGCAGCCCCGAGGACGAACGCTCGGTCACGGTCCACCTCACCCCGAGCGGCACCGCGCTGCGCGAACGCGCCCAGGACGTCCCACGCCAGATCGCGGGAGCCACGGGCCTGGGCCTCGCCGACCTCACGGAGCTGCGCGGCCGCCTCCACGACCTCACCGAGGCACTGGACGCCGCCGCGCTGGACGCTCCGGACTGCGGATCGCAGGACCCGGCCTAGGCGACCGGGCCGGGCCCTGCCCCGACGTCGGCACCGGCGAACACGAGCAGGGGCGCGACCGCCGGCCCCAGCCTCAGCGAGCACGAGCCTCAGCGCGGGCGCGGACCCCCACCCCAGCCCGCGCACCCCCCTCAGTCGTGGGTCACTTCCGTGCCATCGCGTCCCGCACGGCCTCCTCCGTACGGGCCACCACGGCCGTCCCGTCGTCGGCCGTGATGATCGGCCGCTGGATCAGCTTCGGATGCGCCGCGAGCGCCGCGATCCAACGGCCGCGCGCGCTCTCATCGCGCGGCCAGTCCCGCAGCCCGAGGTCCTTCGCGGCGGTCTCCTGGGTGCGCGTGATGTCCCAGGGTTCGAGTCCGAGCCGGTCGAGCACGGCGCTGATCTCGGCCTCGCTCGGTACGTCGTCGAGATAGCGGCGAACGGTGTAACCGGCGCCCTCCGCGTCGAGCAAGGTCATGGCGCTGCGGCACTTCGAACACGCGGGATTGATCCAGATCTCCATGGCGCACACGGTACCTCGCGAACCCCTCAAACCCCTTCTGGCCTGGGCCGATTGTCAGTGGTGGGTCGTAGAATGGAGGCAGTAAGAGAGAGGGTTCCCGACCGCCTCAGGAGGACGCCGATGGCCGTTGCCGCAACACCTCTTCCGTACATGCCGGACCTGCCGAGCTTCCCGACGCTGCCGAAGAAGCGCGTGCCTGCCGGGCACCCACGCGAGTGGTACGAGACCCACCACCGCCGCCTGAAGGCCATGCGCCTCGCCATCGCCCTGCTCAACTCGGGTGTGTATCGCCCCGAGCAGGCGTCCAACCGCAAGATACGGAACACAGCGGGCCGGATCGGCGTGCATCCGCCCTCCGACACGACCTGCCACATGGTCCGTTCCCTCATCCACTTCGACGACCACTGATTCCGGCGCCCCGCCGTGCCGTTCGCGGCGCGGCGGGGTGTGTCCGACCGCCGAGCGCCGCCCGCACAGGGCGGCGCTCGGCGCTCCGGGGCCCCCGATCGTCGGCGGGGCGGCCAGGCCGCCAGCGACCCGGCGACTACCGACAGCGGCCCCGGAGAGCCGCTTCGCACCGAATCCATGGCCCAGCGTGCCGCGCACGGCGGGGAGTGTGACGTGTCACAGACAAGCTTCCAGCGTTAGCCGCCCACAAGTGCGTTACTCGCCAGTAGAGTTGCGGACCACCCGAGGGCGGACTCGGACGGCACCGTGGCGTCGCGCCGGTCGTCCTGGCCGGGCGCCGGACGCGTAATCGCGTGTCCGCGTGGGCAGTTCGGCTCGGGACGGTCGGCCCGTACGTGGAGAGGATCGAATGAGCACTCTGGAAGCCATGACGCTCGACCAGGTGGTCGACACGGCTCGGTATCCCCTGTCGGAACTGGAGAGCGCCGAGGGGCAGGCCGTGGTCTCCCGTGCCCGGCGCGAACTGCTGTCGCTCGGCTGCACCGTACTGCCGGACTTCGTCCGTCCGTCGTTGCGCGATGCCCTGCGGGAGGAGTGCTCGGCCATCGCCCCCCGGGCGCACTTCGACGTCGAAACGGTCAACGTCTACAACATCGCGGTGGACTCGGCACTCCCGGAGAGCCACCCCGGCCGGACGGTCTTCGAACGGGGCAACGCGTTCGTCGCCCGCGACCTCATCCCCGCGAACGCCTTGATCAGCCAGCTCTACTCCCACCCGGCCTTCCAGCGCTTCATCGCCCACTGCTTCGAACTGCCGCAGCTGTACGAGCTGGCCGACCCGCTCTCCGGGCTGGTCCTCAACGTCGTGGAGCCAGGCAAGGAGCATCCCTGGCATTTCGACACCAACGAGTACACGGTGAGCATGCTGACTCAGGAGGCGCGGTCCGGCGGCGACTTCGAGTACTGCCCGAACCTCAGGTCCGCGGACCACGAGAACTTCGATGCCGTACGCGACGTACTGGAGGGCAACGGCCGAGACCTGGCGCGGCGCCTGCCCCTGCGGCCGGGCGATCTCCAGCTGTTCAAGGGCCGCTACTCGCTGCACCGCGTGAGCCCCGTGCGGGGCGACGCCGCACGCCACTCGGCGATCTTCGCCTACAGCGAGCGCCCCGGCGTCATCGGGAGCGTGGCGCGGACCAGGCAGCTCTTCGGCCGCGTACTGCCCGAGCACACGGCGGCCGAGGGCCGGGCGGTGCGCGGCGACCAGCTGCTGGACTGACAGCCGACGAAGGCCGCGTGGTCACCGCGACCGCTCTCCGTACGGATCTCCGTACGGACGTACGCGTGCGCACACGCGCGTGCTCCGCGACCGACGCGGCGCGCCAGGCGTCCGGCGCCCGGCATCCCGCGTCGGGCATCCCGCGTCCGGATGATGCCGGTCGCCGGGGTGGCTGCCGAGCGCCCGGAGACGAAAGGCTGGAGCCCCGCGTACAACTCCCGCTCACCCAACTCGCCCTCACACAGCCGCACATCACCTCCGCCACCCGCCACCCGCCGTCCGTGGCTTGGCGGTCCGCCGCCCGCAGCCCACGACGAGCCCCATCGACCACTTGATCCACGACTCCCACGATTGCCACGATTCCCACGACCCCCACGACGAGCCACGAGCCGAAGTGAGTCCAGAATTGAATGCCAGCCAGGAACAGGCGCCCACACCGACCTTCGCGCTGGAGGACAGCCTGCCGCGCGTGCCACTGCCCACGCTGGAGGCGAGCTGCGAGAGGTTCCTCGCTTGGTGCGCGCCACTGCTGACCGACGACGAGCGGGCGGCGACCGAAGCGGAGGTGACCGCCTTCCTCCAGCCCGGCGGTCACGGCCGGGCCTTGCACGCGGTGCTTGAGGAGTACGACGCAACCGACGGCGTGCACAGCTGGCTCGACACCTTCTGGCCGTACCGCTACCTCGGCCGCAGGGACCGTATCGCGCTCAATGCCAACTTCTTCTTCCTGTTCAAGGACTCCCCGCAGTCCCAGGTGGAGCGGGCCGCCGGGCTCATCGCGGGGGCCGTCAACTACAAGCGGCAGCTCGATCAGGAGATCGTCCCCCCGATAGTGCAACGCGGTCAGCCGCAGTCGATGGAGCAGAACAAGTTCCTGTTCTCCGCCACCCGGATTCCCGGCACGGAACAGGACACCGTCCGCGCCCCGTACACCGAGGAGTGGCCCGGCCCGTCCAGCGCGCGGCACATCGTGGTGTTCTTCCGTGGCGGCATGTTCCGGCTGGACGTGCTCGGCCCGGACGGCGTGCCGCACAGCCTGGACGACCTTGAGGCGGGGCTGCGCGCCGTGCTGAAGGGCGGGGCGGAGCCGGTGGGTGCCACCGCCCCGGTGGGCCACCTCACCACCATGGCCCGCGCGGAGTGGGCGGCCGCCCGGGAGTCCCTGCTCGCCTGCCACCCCCGCAACGCGGCCGCGCTGGACGACGTGGAGACCGCCCTGTTCTGCCTCTCTCTGGAGGACTTCACACCCGCCGACACCCAGGAGACGTGCGACCAGCTGCTGTACGGCGACGGCGGCAACCGCTGGTTCGACAAGGCCGTGACGCTGGTCGTGTTCGGCGACGGCCGCGCCGGCATCAACGTCGAGCACTGCGAGCTGGACGGCACCACGATCCTCAGCTTCGTCGACGCCCTGCTGAGCACCCCCGCCGACGAGCAGTCCCAGCAGTCCGGCGCCCGCTCCCAGGGCCTGCCGGAGCTGGGGCCGATCGTGTTCGAGCTGGACGACGCCCTCCGGTCCCAGGTGCGCTCCGCCGCCGACGCGTTCGCCGCGTACGGGGAGAACACCGCGACCCGTGTCGTCTCGTTCGACGACTTCGGCGGCAACACCGCCAAGTCGCTGCGCGTCTCACCGGACGCGTTCGTCCAGCTGGCCTACCAACTCGCCCACCAGCGCGCCAAGGGCCGTCTCGGCGCCACGTACGAGTCGATCGCCACCCGGCAGTACCGCCGCGGACGGACCGAGGCGATGCGCGTCATCACCCCCGAGATCGCGGATTTCGTGGCGGCGATGGAGGACCCGGCGACGACCGCGGACGCCCGCCGCGCCGCGTTCCGCACCGCCGCCGAGAAGCACGTGGCCCGCGCGAAGGAGTGCCAGACCGGCCAAGCCCCCGAGCAGCACCTGTGGGAGCTGGAACTGATCCAGCGCCGCCGCGGACCAGAACTGGGCGTAACGGAGCAACCCGCCCTCTACCGCACCCCAGGCTGGCTCACGATGCGCGACGACTACCTGAGCACCAGCTCCGCCCCCTCCGCCAACATCCAGTACTTCGGCTTCGGCTCAACCAGCAGCCGCTGCATCGGCGTCGCGTACGTCCTGCTGCCCGACCACTTCAACATCTACCTGAGCACCCCCCTCCCGGTAGCCGACCAGATGCACGCCTTCGCCACCCACCTCCGCGAGGCGGTCGCGGAGCTACGGGAGCTGCTGTCGTCGGAGCGACTGGGGGGCTGACAGCAGACAGCGAGGGCTGCTTCCCCAGATCCGGGGAAGCAGCCCTCAATCGCTGTCTCTGTCGTCAAGTCAGGTTATGCGTCGAACGGTGCGTACCAGCTGCGAAACACCCTGGAAGACCAGCGGCGCCAACGAGAAACACCGAGCGGTGCCTCCGCAGGTCACAACCCGCTTCCAGGTCTCCGGTCGAGGCCACCCGACCCCGCCCCTTAAAGGTCGAAGTACAGCTCGAACTCGTGCGGGTGCGGGCGGAGCTGGATCGGGGCGATTTCGTTCGTGCGCTTGTAGTCGATCCAGGTCTCGATCAGGTCCGACGTGAAGACGCCGCCCTGCTGGAGGTACTCGTTGTCGGCCTCAAGGGCTTCCAGGACGGCCGGGAGGGAGGTCGGGACCTGGGGGACGCCCGCGTGCTCTTCGGGGGCGAGTTCGTAGAGGTCCTTGTCGATCGGCTCGGCGGGCTCGATCTTGTTCTTGACGCCGTCGAGGCCGGCCAGGAGGAGGGCCGAGAACGCGAGGTACGGGTTCGAGGACGGGTCCGGGGCGCGGAACTCGACGCGCTTGGCCTTCGGGTTCGAGCCCGTGATCGGGATGCGCATCGCGGCGGAGCGGTTGCGCTGCGAGTAGACCAGGTTGACCGGGGCCTCGAAGCCGGGGACCAGGCGGTGGTAGGAGTTCACCGTCGGGTTGGTGAAGGCCAGCAGCGACGGGGCGTGCTTGAGGATGCCGCCGATGTAGTAGCGGGCGGTGTCCGAGAGGCCCGCGTAGCCCTGCTCGTCGTAGAAGAGCGGGTCGCCGCCGGACCACAGCGACTGGTGGACGTGCATGCCCGAGCCGTTGTCGCCGAAGATCGGCTTCGGCATGAAGGTCGCGGTCTTGCCGTTGCGCCAGGCGACGTTCTTCACGATGTACTTGAAGAGCATCAGGTCGTCGGCCGCGGCGAGCAGCGTGTTGAACTTGTAGTTGATCTCGGCCTGGCCGGCCGTGCCCACCTCGTGGTGCTGACGCTCGACCTGGAGGCCGGACTTCTCCAGCTCCAGGGAGATCTCCGCACGGATGTCGGCGAAGTGGTCGACCGGCGGGACCGGGAAGTAGCCGCCCTTGTAGCGGACCTTGTAACCACGGTTGTTCTCGACCGCGCCGGTGTTCCAGGCGCCGGCCTCGGAGTCGATGTGGTAGAAGGACTCGTTCGCGGCGGTGTTGAAACGGACGTTGTCGAACACGTAGAACTCGGCCTCGGGGCCGAAGTACGCGGTGTCGGCGATGCCCGTGGAGGCGAGGTACGCCTCGGCCTTCTTCGCGATGTTCCGGGGGTCACGGCTGTACTGCTCGCCCGTGATCGGGTCGTGGATGAAGAAGTTGATGTTGACGGTCTTGTCCCGGCGGAACGGGTCGACACGCGCCGTGCTGAGGTCCGCACGCAGCGCCATGTCGGACTCGTGGATCGCCTGGAAGCCGCGGATCGACGAGCCGTCGAACGCGAGTTCCTCGGACGGGTCGAACGCCGCTGCCGGAATCGTGAAGTGCTGCATCACGCCAGGCAGGTCGCAGAACCGGACGTCCACGAACTTGACGTCCTCATCCGAGATGAACTTCTTGGCGTCGTCGCCGTTCTGGAACATCCAACTCCTCCTAGCCCGGCCGTACGCGGTCGGGGTTGCTTCGGTCGCGCTGCCGATGTGCGGTGGTGCGCTGGCCCGACCATAGGTAGCCGGGATTTCCCGAGCATGACCCATTTGTTTCGCAGAGGTTAACCGGCACGCGGGTGCGGGGTGCGGTATTGGCTCGCTCGGCAACGGCGTGATCAGGCCGATCCCGCGCCCCGCCCGGACACCGGAGAGGGCCCTCGCAGTACCGTGGGGGAGTGGATAACAGGCACGTACTCGGATCGTGGCTCTCCGGGCCCCGCGCGGCGGCCGAGGAGATGGGCGTCGACCTCGGCTACCGGGGCGAGCAGCTTGGGCTGCCGCAGGACGGGCCCGGATCGATCGCGCCGCCTGGGCGGCGCATCCTCGCCCTCCTCATCGACTGGGGCCTGTGCCTCCTCATCGCGTACGGGCTGTTCACCGACCGTGATCTCGCCGCTGCGGGAAACTGGGCGCTGGGCGTCTTCCTCGTGATGTCCCTGCTGACCGTCGGCACGCTGGGCTGCACGCCCGGCAAGATGCTGCTGCGGCTTCGGGTCATCGGCCTGGACGGCAACCGGCTGCCGCTGCTGCGGACGCTGATGCGCTGCGTGCTGCTCGGCCTGGTCATCCCCGCGGTCATCTGGGACCGGGACACCCGTGGCCTCCACGACCGGGCTGTGGGCGCCGTCCAGGTCCGTCTGTGAGTCGCTAGCCGGAGCCGGTCGGCCACCTGCTCTTCGGCGCGTGCCGGGGTGTGTGCGTGTTCGTGTGCGTGCGTGGGTTCCTCACGGTCCTGCGCCCTGCCCTGCGCTGCCTGTGAGCCCCCTATGGCTGAGCCCCCTATGGCGTTGGCGCGCGTAGGAACCAGGTGGCGCCCACGTGGCGCGGAAGTCCGCCCGGATACCCCGACACGACGATGGGCGGCCCGGGAGTCTCCGGGCCGCCCATCGTCGTGTGTGTTCTGGGGCGTGCGTGCGTGCCTGGGGTGCGGGTCAGCGCCCCTTCGGCATGCGCATG
Organism: Streptomyces sp. A01; assembly: GCF_059026195.1. Lineage (NCBI taxonomy): Bacteria > Bacillati > Actinomycetota > Actinomycetes > Kitasatosporales > Streptomycetaceae > Streptomyces > Streptomyces sp. A01. Next base: position 147,585 of record NZ_JBWLKN010000016.1, read on the forward strand.
TTCTTGGGCATGGGGCCCTTCGGGATCGGCATGTTGCTCATCAGGTCGCCGAGCGCCCGGAGGCGGTCGTTGACCACGGTGACCTGGGCGCCGGGCAGCACGCGCGGGAGCTTCAGGATCGTGGTGCGGAGCTTCTTGATCGAGACCTGGTCCTCACCGTCGCCCACGACCACGTCGTGGACCGGTACGTCGGTGACGATGCGGGCCATCCGCTTCTTCTCGGCGGACAGGAGGCCCTTCAGCCGGTTCGGGTTGCCCTCGCCGACCAGTACGATGCCCGCCTTGCCGACGGCCCGGTGGACGACGTCCTGGCTGCGGTTCATGGCCACCGCGGGGGTGACCGTCCAGCCGCGGCCCACGTTCTCCAGGACCGCCGCGGCCGCGCCCGGCTGGCCTTCCATCTGGCCGAAAGCCGCTCGCTCGGCGCGCCGACCGAAGATGATCGCCATCGCGAGGAAGGCCAGGACAAAGCCCAGGATGCCCAGCAGGATCGGGTGGTCGATCAGCAGGCCGATCGCGAGGAAGACACCGAAGGTGATGATTCCCACAGCCGCGACGACAAGACCGACCTTCGAGTCGACCTTCTTGGTCATCTTGTAGGTCAGGGCGATCTGTTTCAGTCGCCCGGGGTTCTCGGATGTTTCCTTCCTCGCCATGTACGGCAGTTTACGTCGCCTGTGGCGTGCGAGTGGCCACGGCCTCCATGACGTGCTGGGCCTCCAGGCGGTCCTTGGCTCTGCGGCGGTCTTCCAGGACCGATGTCCAGGCGTTCCGGCGGGCGGTGCGCTGTCCGCCGCTCAGGAGCAGGCCTTCCAGAGAGCGCAGAGCGTCGGTGACGGTGGGACGTACGGACGGGCGTACGGGCACGGCCAGCATGGCGGCAGTCTCCTCGGAGGCGGTGGGTATCGCGGCGGGTATTCGTTGGCGAACAGTGTGTGCCTCAAGTGTCACTCATTGTTGTTACCAGTGGGTGTCCAGTCGGTCAAACCCCTAGGAAACGCAGACACGGCCCGCACGGCCGCATGCTGCTTGCGGGTCGTACGGGCCGCGTAGTAAGGCCGTATGGGAGTGGCGGGCGCTTCGCTGCGCCGCTGGTCAGCCGGCTTGGGCTGGTGCCGTGGCGTTACGCCGTTCGATGGCCTGCTTGTACAGGCGGCCGGCGCGGTACGACGAGCGGACCAGGGGGCCGGACATGACACCGGCGTAGCCGATCTCGTCAGCCTCGTCCTTCAGTTCGACGAACTCGTGTGGCTTGACCCAGCGCTCCACGGGGTGGTGCCGGGGCGACGGCCGCAGGTACTGGGTGATCGTGATCAGCTCACAGCCCGCGTCGTGCAGGTCCCGCAGGGCCTGGCTGACTTCCGACCGTTCCTCGCCCATGCCCAGGATCAGGTTGGACTTGGTGACCAGGCCGGCCTCGCGGGCCTTGGTGATGACCTCAAGCGAGCGCTCGTAGCGGAAGCCGGGTCGGATGCGCTTGAAGATGCGCGGGACCGTCTCGACGTTGTGGGCGAGCACCTCGGGGCGGGAGGAGAAGACCTCGGCCAGCTGCTCGGGGACGGCGTTGAAGTCGGGGATCAGCAGCTCGACGCCGGTGTCCGGCATCAGGGCGTGGATCTGGCGGACCGTCTCCGCGTACAGCCAGGCGCCGCCGTCCTCCAGGTCGTCGCGGGCGACGCCGGTGATCGTGGCGTACTTCAGCTCCATGGTCCGCACGGACTCCGCGACGCGGCGCGGTTCGTCCAGGTCCAGCGCCTGCGGCTTGCCCGTGTCGATCTGGCAGAAGTCGCAGCGCCGGGTGCACTGGTCGCCGCCGATGAGGAACGTCGCCTCGCGGTCTTCCCAGCATTCGAAGATGTTGGGACAGCCGGCTTCCTGGCACACCGTGTGCAGGCCCTCGGTCTTCACCAGCTTCTGCAGGTGGTTGTACTCCGGGCCCATCTTCGCCCGGGTCTTGATCCACTCAGGCTTGCGCTCGATGGGGGTCTGGCTGTTCCGGACCTCCAGGCGCAGCATCTTGCGTCCGTCGGGTGCGACTGCGGACACGTCCGGCACTCCCCTTCGCTTGGCGCGGCATTCGAATCTTCGGCGAACACCAGGGTACGCCTGTCTTTTGTGTGCTCTTACGCCCCTGACTGGCGGCCATGGGCGGCCTCGGCCGACGACTGGGAGCGGGCCCGTACCGACGCCCCGAGGCGGTCTCAGGGCAACCTGTGCGGCGCGGTCCGCATTCCCTCAGACGGCCCGGGGAAGCGGCACGGCCGCCCCCAGCACATCCAGCAGGTGCTTCTCGATGACGGGGACGACCTCGGCCACCGGGACGTCGCGGCCCAGCTCGTTGGAGAGCGAGGTCACCCCGGCGTCGCGGATGCCGCACGGCACGATGCGGTCGAACCAGGTGTTGTCCGGGTCGCAGTTCAGCGAGAAGCCGTGCATCGTGACGCCCTTGGCGATCCGCACGCCGATGGCGGCGAGCTTGCGGTCCTCGCGCCGCTGGCCCGCGTTGGACGGCGCGTACTCGGGGCCGTTCAGGCGTGGGTCGAACTCGTCGTCCGCCAGGCGCGGGTCGAAGTCCAGTTTCAGCCCGCCGACGCCGGGGCGCTCGTCGACCGGGTCGCCGAGCACCCAGACGCCGCTGCGGCCCTCCACCCGGGTCGCCTCCACGCCGAACTCCGCGCAGGTACGCAGCAAGGCGTCCTCCAGCCGGCGCACGTGCGCGATGACGTCCACGGGGCGCGGCAGCTTCAGGATCGGGTAGCCGACGAGCTGCCCGGGGCCGTGCCACGTGATCTTGCCGCCACGGTCCACGTCCACCACCGGGGTGCCGTCCAGCGGGCGCTCGCTGTCGTGCGTGCGGCGCCCGGCCGTATACACCGGCGGGTGCTCCAGCAGCAGGCAGGTGTCCGGGATCTCGTCCGCGAACCGGGCCGCGTGCACCCGGCGCTGCTCCTGCCACGCCTCCTGGTACTCGACGGCCTCAGCGCCGAAGCCCAAGTGGACGAAACGCAGCTCATGCCGCTCTTCGCCAGGCCGGGGAAGCTCCATGGCAGCTCCTTCGAACAAACTCACAACCGATGCGCCTCAGCCACTGTACGGCGGCGGTGCGCCGCACCCGTACGCGCCCGCCTGGGGGAGCGCTCAAGGTGCGGACAGGCGCCATCGGGCGCACGGAGCGCGTTACGTATCTCATCGCTTCTCACACGATCGGATGAATGTGGGGCGAAGGTGGCGAGAAAGGCACGCTCAACCGCTAAATTCACGCCGTTCCACAGAGCGATGCGATCAGGGAGACCGGCAGGCTGATGACGGAACGACCCCCGCAGCACACCCCCAACCGTCAGCTCGCCGCGCTCATCGCCGAGGCCGGTTTCTCGCACGCCGGGCTCGCCCGGCGGGTGGACCAGCTTGGGCTAGAGCACGGCTTGGACCTGCGATACGACAAGACGTCGGTGACGCGCTGGCTACGCGGCCAGCAGCCGCGCGGTACGACCCCCGCACTGATCGCCGAGGTCTTCACGCGGCGGCTCGGCAGACGGCTCTCCGCCCAGGACCTCGGCCTCGACGCGTGCGCCCCGGTCTACGCGGGGCTGGAGTTCGCGTCCTCCCCCGAGGAGGCGGTGGACATCGTCAGCGGGCTGTGGCGGAAGGACTCCGGCACCCACAGCGAACTGCGGAAGATCGCCTTCACCCCGGCCGGACTCGTGGTGCCCAGCAGGGACTGGCTCATCGGGCGTGCCGACGAACGGGTGGCGCACGGGGTGCCCGCGCCCGCGCCCGCCCGGACGGGGCCGGGCGCCCCCGAGGGCCCCGGTCGCGGCCCCGGCGGGGCAGCGGCGCCCGGCGGCCGCCCTGGCGGCGCGGGCGGGCCTTCTGGGTCCCACGCGGCGCGCGGGTCCGCCGCGGTACACGGCGTGCACGGGGCGCACGGCGCCCATGGGGCGTCCGGTTCCGGTGGGGCCGGCGGCGCGAGCGGACCCGGCGGCACGGCCGCCGGGCAGGCCACCGTGACGGGCAGCGCGCGGGTCCCCCTCCAGGGGCGGGTCGTCGTGCCAAGGCAGCGGCTCACCGAGCGGACCGACCGGGGGCCCGGCCACCGGGTCACCACCGGCGACATCGCCGCGCTGCGCTCGGTCGGCGAGCTGTTCCGCGCCCTCGACCACGCCTACGGCGGCGGGCACGCCCGGCAGGCCCTGGTGCGCTACCTGGAGCACGAGGGCGAGCCCATGCTGCGCGGCACCTACGGGGAAGCCATCGGCCGCCGCCTCTTCGCCGCCGTCGCCGACCTGACCCGGCTCGCCGGATGGACGTCGTACGACATCGCGGCGCACGGCCTCGCCCAGCGCTACTTCGTCCAGTCGCTCCGGCTCGCCCAGGCCGCCGGGGACCGCGCGTACGGCAGCTACGTCCTGGTGACGATGAGCCGCCAGGCCGTCTACCTGGGGCACGGCCGGGAAGCGGTGCAGCTGGCGCGGGTCGCGCAGCAGGGTGTCGGCTCCGGCGCGCCACCGGTGGTCCAGGCGCTGCTGCACGCGGCCGAGGCACGCGGGCACGGGGTCCTCTCCGAGGCCCGGGCCTGCACGGCCTCGATGGCGCGGGCGGAGCGGGCCCTGGAGACCGCTCGGCCGGGCGACGACGTGCCGTACTGGGCGCGCTTCTTCGACGAGTCACAACTGGCCGACGACCTCGGCCACTGCTTCCGCGACCTCCAGCAGTACCGGGCGGCCGCGCAGCACGCGGAGCGCTCCCTCCAGCTGCGCGGCGCGGGATTCGCCCGCAGCCGTGTCTTCTGCCGGGTCGTGCTGGCGACGGCCCGGCTGGGGCTCGGGGAGCTTGAGCAGGCGTGCGTGCTGGGCGCTGAGGCGGCGCAGCAGGCGTCGGAGATGCGGTCGGTGCGCGCGGTGGAGTACGTGCGCGAGTTCGAGCGGCGGCTGGAGCCCTATCGCGACGCGGCGCCGGTGCGCGGCTACCGGGAGCGGGTGGCCGCGCTCGGGTAGCGATGACCTGGCGCGTCCTGGCCGGGCCGGGCGGCTGGGCGCCGGCTGTCCGGCGCGGCTGCCCGGTCCGGCCCGTAGGCGGGTGCGCCGGGTCGGCCCGGTGGTCCGGCTGTCCGGTCCAGTCGTACGGTCCCGTCGTAGGTCCAGTCGTACGGTCCGCTCGGTGGTCCGGCGTGGCACCTGGTCGGGCTTGCGGTCTGCGGCTTACGCCGCCGACCGCGGCTTACGCCGCCGCGCGCAGTGGTGCCGTCTCGTGACAGGAGCGCAGTCCGAAGTCCCTGAGCACTTCGCGGGCCGCCCGGCGTCCGGAGGCGAGTGCGCCCTGCGCCGTGCTCGTGTCGCGGTGGTCGCCGCACACGTACAGGCCGCCGAGCAGCCGGACGGGGCGCCGCATGTCGTGCGGTGCGGGCATCGCCGGGACGGCGTACGGGTCGTGGTGGGCGGTGAGCAGCCGCCAGCCGGTGGTCGAGGTGCGGTAGACGCCGGAGAGCTGGGCGCGGACGGCGGTGTCGAGTGCGGCCGTCGGTGTCGTGGCGGCGGCGCCGAGCACCGTGGAGGTGATGAGCGCCCGGCCCGGCTTGGTGCGGGAGGGGTCCACCTCGCTGGCGACGGTGGTGTGGGCGACGGGGCCGCGCCGGTCGGCGGTGAGGATGAGCGCCGGTTCGCGCAGGGGTGCCTCGTCGGCCGTGTGGTGCAGCACGGTGACGGGGTGGAAGGCGGGGAGCCGGAGCCCCGGCAGGAGTTGGGCGGCCGCCTCCGCCCCGGTCGCCACCAGCACGGAGCGGCAGCTGAGTTCGCCGTGCTCGGCGGTGGCAACGGTCGTGGTCGACGCCGTCACGGCCCGTACCCCCGTATGGATCGTCCCAGAGGGCAGCGCGGCGGCGAGCAGCTCCGGGACGGTGGCCGCACCGCCTGCAGGCAGGCACAGACGGCCACGCGCGTAGCCGTGCAGTGCGAGGTCGGCGCAGCGGCTTGAGGTGATCAGTTCCGGGTCGCACAGCAGCGAGGTCAGCAAGGGGCGCAGGAAGCCGTTGACGGTGCGGGCGGGGAGCCCGCGGATGGCCAGTGCGGCCGATGCCGGACGTTCGGGCCGGGCGAGCAGCCGCTGGGTGGGGAGCGTGGCGAGTCTGCCGAGGGCGGCTCCGAGCCGCGCCTGGTCGATCCCGCCCGTACGGGGCGTGCGGGCGGCGGTCGCTAGGGCGCGCGCCGTGGGGAATGCGCCCCCCGTGCTCCGGGGTGCGCCGACGCGATGCGTACGCCCCTCGCTGTGGACCAGGATCTCGGAGGAGAACGGCCGCAGCGGCAGCTCGCTGAGCCCCGGAGTACGGCGCAGTTCGGCGAGGGAGGTGGCGAAGAACTGGCCGCCGCGGTCCAGCCGGAAGCCGTCGATCTCGTCGGTCGCCATCCGGCCCCCGACATGAGGGGCCGCCTCCAGCACCGTGACGGTCAGCCCCGCACTGGTCAGCTGATGGGCCGCGGACAGACCCGAGAGCCCGGCTCCGATGATGACGACGTCCGTTTGGCGTGCGCTGTCCAGCACGTGCCCCTCCCCGAGGTCGGTCCGTGGTTTCGGGGGCCTGATGCCCCCAACAAGCTCTGGGGATGCGTGGATCGGACTCGACGGTAAGAAGAAAAACGTTCAAAGGCAGTCGCGCATAGGACGAGCACGGACGCACGGCGGTCGCACATGCGTCGCACAGTGGTCGTATGGAGGCGGAATCGCGCTCTGCCGGTCGGGCGCGCGCGAAGGGCGCTGAGTGCGCCGTCCCCGGACGGGGCGCTGAGGCGGAGAGCGGAGGAAAGCGGAGCGGGGCGGGGCCGGTCTGGCGCCCCTCCGTGTCAGCGCCTGCCGGTCATGCCCCGCTCGGCTCCGCGTCCGGTCAGCGCGGCCTGGACGGCGTCGTCGATGCGCGGGAAGGCGAACGGGAAGCCGGAGTCGATGAGATGTCGGGGGATCACCCGCTGGCTGCTGAGGACGTCCGTGGCCAGCTCGCCCAGCGCCAGCCGGAGTGCGGGCTTCGGGACGGTCAGCAGGGTCGGCCGCCGCAGCACCCGGCCCATGGCCGCGGTGACCTCGCGGTTGGTGACGGGCTCGGGCGCCGTGAGGTTGACCGGGCCTGACAGCGTCTCTGTGTCGATGATGTGGCGGAGCGCGGCGACGTGGTCCCGCAGGGCGATGAAGCTCCAGTAGTGGAGGCCGTCACCGAGCCGCCCGCCCAGGCCGAGCTTGAAGAGCGGGAAGAGTTTGCCCCAGGCCCCGCCCTCGCGCGCCACGACAAGTCCGGTACGGGCGAACACCGTGCGGACGCCCGCCTCTTCGGCGGGCGCCGCTGCCTCTTCCCACTCCTGGCAGATCTCGGCGAGGAAGCCGTCGCCAGGCGGCGAGGTCTCGTCGACGGCGCGGTCACCGGTGTCGCCGTAGATGCCGATGGCGCTGCCGGACACGAAGACCCGCGGCGGTGTGTCGAGGGAGGCGACCGCCTCCGCGATGGCGGAGGTGCCGAGCACCCGGCTGTCGCGGATCTCCTTCTTGCGCGCGGTGGTCCAGCGCCGGTCGGCGATGCCCGCCCCCGCGAGATGCACGAGGGCCGCACAGCCACTCAGCCCGGCCGTGTCCACCCGTTGGCGGCGCGGGTCCCACTCGACCTCGCAGTCCGTATGGGGCGTGCGCCGTACGAGACGTACGACATGGTGCCCATCCGCGCGGAGCGAGTGGGCGAGTGCGGAGCCGATGAGGCCGGTCGAACCGGTAATCGCGATCTGCATGGACGTATCCTCTCCCGTTCTCCCGGAAATATCCCGAGTTATAGATGAGAGCGCTGAGTTATGAGTCGCCGCTCGGGTTTGCCGTTATCGCGTTGCTGTGCTGGGGAATTCGGCCTCTGTGTTCCGGCATGGAAAGGGGGGAATTATTGCGGCCTGTGTCTTATGGCCTGCGCCCGCCCCGTGGCGATCTGCGGCCCCGGTGATGCCGGTGCCGGAGCCGGTGCCGGGTTTGGTGGCATGAGACGGGTGTGAGCGGAATGTGTGACGTGTCGTCGAGCGGGAATCCCGTGCGGCTGCGGAAAGGCCGCGCATATCCGGCCGCGGCGCGACCACGGAACGCGGCCTGCCGGCTGGTGCGGTGCGGCCGGGCGCGTAGCAAGGTGCCCTGGGGGCCTTTTTCGTTTGCCGGTGCCGTGCGCGTGCGGCACAGTGACCCCCGTGTCCGAGCCACTGATCATTCGCCGTGCCGCGCTCGCCGACGGCGCGGGCCTCGCTGAGCTGGACCGGCGCACCTGGTCGCCGCTGCACTCCGTACAGCCGCGTGACGAGCCGCCGTACGAGCCGTTCTTCACCGAACGGAACCTTCCCGAGCACATCCTCGCCGCCGAGGCCGACGGGCGCCTCGCTGGATACCTGCGCCTGGTGCCGCCGACCCCGCTGGCATGCAACGCGCACGTACGCCAGATCCAGGGGCTGGCGGTGGACGAGTGGGCGCGCGGCAGGGGAGTGGCGCGGGCGCTGCTGCGCGCGGCGTACGAGGAGGCGCGGCGACAGGACGCGGTCCGGATGACGCTGCGGGTACTCGGGCACAACGCCCCCGCACGGCGCCTCTACGCCTCGGAGGGCTTTGTCGTCGAGGGCGTGCTGACCGGGGAGTTCTTCCTCCACGGCGCGTACGTGGACGATGTGTTGATGGGCCGCGCGCTCACTGGCTGAGCTGCGACGGCGGGCTGCCACGGTGGCGCCGGGCTCAGTCGTCCGCTGCCCTGAAGCGGTCCCAGAGCTGCGGGAAGCGATCGGTCAGCGTGGCGTGGTCATCGAGGTCGATGGCGGTGCCCAGCGGCTCGCCGGGGGGCTCCGGCAGGCCCAGATCCGGCGTCTCGGCGCCAGTGAGCTGCTCGTATGCCTCGTCGGCCGCGTAGCCGAGGTCCTCAGCGTCCCCGTCCTGGCGCGCGTCGAAGCTCTCCAGCAGGTTCGCGAGATCGTCGGGGTCGTGCATCGCGCCCTCGAAGACCTCCCGGCCCTGACCGATGAGCCAGCACCGGAAGTCGTCGAACGCGTCGTCGCTGGCGACGCCGAGCAGCACGGTGGCCGCTCCCCACAGGTCCCAGCGGCAGGCGCGGTTGTAGCGGGCCTCGAAGTGGCGGGCGAAGTCAAGAACGGACTCGGGGTCGAGCCGTAGGAGCCGGTCGATGAGCAGGTCGGCCTGGTACTCGGGGTCGCCGTCGGCGGCGTCGCGGGATGCGTCGATCAACGCCCAGAACTCGGTCTCGTCCATCACGGGACCAGCATCGTTCCTCCTGCCGCACCGTGCACGCGGAGTCACCCGGATGCCGCTGTGTCGTTATCGCCCACGGGTCGGCTCGTTATCCACCACATCGTGTGACTGTCGCACCGGTCGCGCGGCGATTCCGGCCCGGTCTCCGGCCGGGGTGAGCAGCCAGTCCCCCTGTGATGCGGCCGGAGGGGAGCCGTCGGCCGCCGTGTACTCCGTACGACACGTGCGGACGAACCGGCTCGCGCATCACGACGGAAATTACGACAGAGGATGTCCACATTGACTGGAAGGGTCGTCCGTACGCAACAGCAGCACAACCCGAAGGGACGTACGTACGTGGAGACTCAGGGCTCACTCGCACTGTCGGACAAGGTCGCACTCGTCGCCGGGGCCACCCGGGGAGCGAGCCGCGCGATCGCCGTGGCACTGGGGGCGGCGGGCGCCACGGTGTACGTGACCGGCCGTACGACGCGCAAGCCCGGAGGCACCGGCGGTGAGGTGGTGACGAGCGAGGTCGGCCGCTCGGAGACCATCGAGGAGACGGCGGAACTGGTGACGGCGGCCGGGGGCACCGGCATCGCGGTGCGCACCGACCACCTGGAGCGGGACCAGGTGCGGGCGCTGGTCGAGCGGATCGACACCGAGCAGGGACGGCTGGACATCCTGGTGAACGGGATGTGGGGCGGCGACCGGCTGATCGAGTTCGAGACGAAGGCGTGGGAGGTCGACCTGGACAAGGGGCTGCGCATGCTGCGGCTCGGCGTGGAGACGCACCTCATCACCAGTCACTACGCGCTGCCGCTGCTGATCCGGCGGCCTGGCGGGCTGCTGGTCGAGATGACCGACGGGACGGCCGAATTCAACAAGACCTACCGCGGCAACCTCTTCTTCGACCTCGCGAAGAACGCCCCGATCCGGGCGGCGTTCGGTCTCGCCACCGAGCTGAGGGAGTACGGCGGCACGGCCGTCAGCGTGTCGCCGGGCTTTCTGCGGTCGGAGGAGATGCTGGACCACTTCGGGGTGACCGAGGCGAACTGGCGCGACGCGGTACGGCAGGAGCCGCACTTCGCTGTCGCGGAATCCCCGGCCTTCGTGGGAAAGGCGGTCGCCGCACTCGCCGCCGACAAGGACAGGGCGCGCTGGAACGGCGACTCGGTCTTCAGCGGTGAACTCGCCAAGGCGTACGGCTTCACCGACACCGACGGGTCGCAGCCGGACGCCATCGGCTACTTCCGTGACGTCGTCTTCGGCGGCAAGGAGGGGACGGCCGAGGACTACCGCTAGCGTGCGCAGCTCCTGGCGGGACGCATGGGGTGCGGGCGCGCGGGGTGCGGGCGCGGACAGGGCGGCGCGCCAGGCGCACAGGGCGGGGTGGCGCGCTACGCGTACAGTGCGGCTGCCCGCGCCATCGCTGCCGCGAAGCGCTGACGCAGCTCCGGCGGCTCCAGCACCTCGCTTTCGGGGCCGAGGGTGAGTAGCTGGCCGTAGGCGACGTCCAGCGACTCGACGGGCAGGGTGACCGTGATCCGGCCCTGCCCGTCGGGCTCGCCGGCCGCCGCGATGGCTTCCTGGGACGCCGCACGGTCCACCACGTACGGCAGCCGCCACGCCCCCAGTTCGCTCAGCCGCAGCACGACCTCCGTGCGCAGCAGGGAACGGGCGAACTGCGCCGCCCGCTCCGCCCAGAACTCGGGCAGCTCGAAGTCGCGGTCCCGGTCGAAGTGCTCCTGGGTGAGCTCCACGGCGGTGAAGCGGTCTACGCGGTAGACCCGCAGGTCACCCTCCGACCGCGCCGCCAGATACCAGATGCCGCCCTTCAGCACGAGACCGTACGGGTCCAGGACGCGCTCCACCTCCGACTCACCACGGCGATACCGCCCGGTCATCCGCCGGTCGTCCCAGACCGCGTCCGCTATCACCGGCAGCAGCTCGGGCGTGCTCGGCTCCTGATACCAGGCGGGCGCGTCCAGGTGGAAGCGCTGGGCCGCGCCGTCCGCCGCGTCGCTCAACTCCGGGAGGAGCGCCGCCGACACCTTCAGCCGGGCGGCCGACGCCGCGTCGGCGAGCCCCATCTCGCGCAGCGCGGACGGCACTCCGGACAGGAACAGCGCCTCCGCCTCGGTCCGGCCGAGGCCGGTGAGCCGGGTGCGGTACCCGCCGATCAGGCGGTATCCACCGGCCCGCCCACGGTCCGCGTACACCGGGACCCCGGCCTCTGACAGGGCCAGCACGTCCCTGGAGACCGTACGCTCCGATACCTCAAGTTGCCGCGCCAGCTCGGCACCCGTCATCGACGGCCGGGACTGGAGCAGCAGCACCATCTTGATCAGTCGGGCCGCGCGCATGACGTCATCATGCACGCGGCCACTGACAGCCGCCGACCCTGGGGTGAGATCACATCGCCGCAGCGCTGAGAACCTGGGGGACGAGCCTCAGAGCCCGTAGCGCTCGGCGGCCTCCCGTATCGTCTCCGGCTTGACGTCGCCGCGCTTGGCCAGCGCCGCGAGCGCGGCGACCACGATCGACTGCGGGTCCACGCCGAAGTGACGGCGGGCCGCCTCACGGGTGTCGGACAGACCGAAGCCGTCCGTGCCGATCGACGTCCAGTCCTGCTCCACCCAGGGGGCGATCTGGTCGGGGACCGCGCGCATCCAGTCGCTGACGGCGAGGACCGGGCCCGGTGCGCCGGCCAGGGCACGGTTGACGTACGGGACCCGGTCCTCTCCCTTGAGCTGCGCCGCGTCACAGGACAGGGCGTCGCGGCGCAGCTCGGTCCAGGAGGGTGCCGACCATACGTCGGCGGAGACACCCCAGTCCTCGGCGAGAAGCCGCTGGGCGTCGAGCGCCCAGTGGATGGCGGTGCCGGAGGCGAGCAGCTGAAGGCGCGGGCTGTCGTCGCCCGCCGCTGCCGCCTCCTGGAAGCGGTAGAGACCCTTGAGGATGCCCTCCTCCACGCCCTCGGGCATGGCGGGCTGCACCTTGGTCTCGTTGTAGACGGTCATGTAGTAGAAGACGTCCTCCGCCTCCGGACCGTACATCCGGCGCAGGCCCTCCTTGACGATCACCGAGACCTCGTAGGCGAAGGCCGGGTCGTAGGAGATCGCTGCCGGGTTGGTCGAGGCGATGAGATGCGAATGGCCGTCGGCGTGCTGCAGGCCCTCGCCGGTCATCGTCGTACGGCCCGCCGTCGCTCCGATGACGAAGCCGCGCCCGAGCTGGTCGGCGAGCGCCCAGAACTGGTCGGCGGTGCGCTGCCAGCCGAACATCGAGTAGAAGATGTAGAAGGGGATCATCGGCTCGCCATGCGTGGCGTACGCCGTCGCCGCCGCGGTGAACTCCGCCAGCGAACCCGCTTCGGTGATGCCCTCGTTCAGGACTTGGCCGTCCTTGGCCTCCTTGTAGTAAAGGAGCTGGTCGCGGTCGACCGGGTCGTAGGTCTGGCCGACGGGCGAGTAGATCCCGGCCGACGGGAACAGCGACTCCATGCCGAACGTCCGGGCCTCGTCCGGGACGATCGGCACCCAGCGGTGGCCGGTCTCCTTGTCCCGCATGAGGTCCTTCACGAGCCGGACGAACGCCATCGTCGTGGCGATCTCCTGGCTGCCCGACCCCTTCTGCAGCGCCTCGAACGGCTTGGCGGGCGGGGCGGGCAGCGGCTTGGGCACGACCTTGCGGGCCGGGGCGGGACCGCCGAGGGCGGCGCGCCGCTCGCGCAGATACTGGATCTCGGGCGAGTTCTCACCGGGATGCGCGTACGGCACGAGGTCGACGTCCAGCGCGCTGTCCGGGATGGGCAGCTCCAGCAGGTCCCGCATGGCACGGAACTCCTTGCCCGTCAGCTTCTTCATCTGGTGGTTGGCGTTGCGGGACTCAAACGCGGGACCGAGCGTGTAGCCCTTGACGGTCTGCGCGAGGATCACGGTCGGCGCGCCCTTGTGCTCCACGGCCGCGCGGTACGCCGCGTAGACCTTGCGCGGCTCGTGTCCCGCGCGGGAGGTCTGGAACAGCTCAAGCAGCTTCGCGTCGCTCAGCTCGCGGCCGATCGCCGCGAGCTCGGGGCGCGCGCCGAAGAAGTGCTCCCGCAGATACGCGGCGTCACGCGTCGCGTACGTCTGGAACTGGGCGTCGGGCACCTCGCGCAGGCGGTGCAGCAGGGCGCCCTCGCTGTCACGGGCGAAGACCTCGTCCCAGGCGGCGCCCCACAGCGACTTGACGACGTTCCACCCGGCGGCGCGGAACTGGGCCTCCAGCTCCTGAACGATCTTGAAGTTGGGCCGCACCGGGCCGTCGAGCCGCTGGAGGTTGCAGTTGATGACGAACGTCAGGTTGTCCAGGCCCTCGCGGCCCGCCAGCGCGAGGGCGGCGGTCGACTCGGGCTCGTCCATCTCGCCGTCACCGAGGAACGCCCACACGTGCGAGCTGGAGGTGTCCTTGACGCCCCGGTGCTCCAGGTAGCGGTTGAAGCGGGCCTGGTAGATCGCGGAGAGCGGGCCGAGGCCCATGGAGACGGTGGGGAACTCCCACAGCCACGGGAGCCGACGCGGGTGCGGGTAGGAGGGGAGCCCCGGGACGGCGCCGCCGCCAGCCTCCTGGCGGAAGCGGTCGAGGTGGGCTTCGGTGAGCCGGCCGTCGAGGAAGGCGCGGGCGTAGATACCGGGGGAGGCGTGGCCCTGGATGTACAGCTGGTCGCCGGAACCGGCCGCGTCAGCGGCTTCCTTGCCCCGGAAGAAGTGCTGGAAGCCCGTCTCGTAGAGCCAGGCGGCGGAGGCGAAGGTGGCGATGTGCCCGCCGAGGCCGAAGCGTGCGCCACGGGTGACCATCGCGGCGGCGTTCCACCGGTTCCACGCGGTGATCCGCGCCTCCATCGCCTCGTCGCCGGGGAAAGCGGGCTCGGCGGCGGTGGGGATGGTGTTGACGTAATCGGTCTCCAGCAGGGCGGGCAGGCCGAAGCGGCCTTCCGCGGACTGGGTGGTGTGCGCGGCGTGCTCAAGCGTGCGGCGCATCAGGTAGGCGGCGCGGTGGGGGCCTGCCGCCTTCGTCACGGCGTCAAGCGACTCCCGCCATTCGGCGGTCTCCTGCGGGTCCCGGTCCGGGATCTGGTCGAGCTGTGCGTAAGGAACGCCTACGGGGTCGGGCATGGGTGGCCCCTTTCCGGACGGTGCAGCTTTGAGCTTGAGCTTGGGCTGTGAGCTTGGGTTGCGGGCAGGGGTGTCGCGCCCGTGTTCGACGATACGCGTCTGATCGATGATCGATCAATGGCGCCTCTACGAATCCGTAAAAGTCGGCACGGAGTGCCGTTTTCTTCGGCACGGAGTGCCGGGGTTTTCGGGCTCTGCCCGGGTGGGGCTCCGCCCAGGTGGGGTGGGTGTGGTGGGTCTGACGGGGCGCGTGAGCCGTGTGGTGTCCGGTGGCGGGTTTCGTTTCCTGGGGCTTCGCCCCAGGCCCCAGCCCTCAATCGCCGGACGGGCTTAATCGGATGCCTCATCCATCGGGCACGTACGACGGGTGCCCTATGGCGCCAGGTTGATGGGCCCCCAGCCGCCGGAGTTTCGTCCTCAATCGCCGGACGGGCTTAATCGGATGCCTCATCCGTCGGACGGGCTGCGGCGGGTCAGAGTTTTGGGGCGCAGCTGAGGACGTGGGTTCTCAGGAGTTCGCCTATGTGGGGGTCGTGGCGGCGGAAGGCGTCGACGATCTGCTGGTGCTCGTCGGCGTGGGAGCGGGGTTCCGGGCTGAGCCAGCGGATGGACAGGGTCGTCCAGACCTCGATACCCAGGGACTCCCAGGTGTGCAGGAGGACGCTGTTGCCGGAGGCTCGTACTATCTCGCGGTGGAAGGCGACCGTGTGCCTGACCTGGGCTTCTCCGTCGTGTTCGCGGTCGGCGTCGCGGAGTGCGGCCACCTCGCGCTCCAGTGCCGTGGCGTCCTTCATCAGCTGTGAGGCGGCCAGCTCGGCGGCCACCTGCTCCAGCCCGGCGCGCACCGGGTAGCTCTCCTTGAGGTCGTCGGCGGTGAGGTTGCGGACCCGCACGCCCTTGTTGGGGGCCGACTCGATCAGCCGCAGCGACTCCAGTTCGCGCAGCGCCTCCCGTACGGGCGTCTGGCTGACCTCCAGCTCGACGGCGATGTGCCGCTCCACGATCCGCTGGCCCGGCTGCCATCGGCCGCTGACGATCCCCTCAAGGATGTGCTCGCGGATCTGCTCGCGCAGCGAATGGACGACGGGCGGGGTCATAAAAGCGCTCCTTGCGGTCGCGCGCTGTATGAGGGTGAGCGCGGTGAACGAGGGCCATTATCCCGGTATCCCGGTATCGCGGTCGCCGACCGTATCCCCGCCCCTCGTCCCCGTATCCCTGTCCCCGCATGTCCGTCCTGTAGCGCGGCAGCGATACGTTCCCGTCCGGACGGTGGGAACCGTCCGCTCGGGAGGAGTGGCAGCCGGCGGGATGCGGGAAAGGGCCCGGCCCCGGTTCATGGGATGAACCGGGGCCGGGCCGTTACCGCGTGTTCGGCGGCGGTGTTGTTCAGAGGCCGAGCTCGACCTCGAACTCACCGGCCTCCAGGACTGCTTTCACGGCACCCAGGTAGCGGGCGGCGTCGGCGCCGTCCACCAGGCGGTGGTCGTAGGAAAGCGTCAGGTAGGTCATGTGGCGGACGGCGATGGTCTCGCCGAGCTCCGGGTGGTCGATGACCACGGGGCGCTTGACGGTCGCACCGATGCCCAGGATGGCCACCTGGTTCGGGGGCACGATGATCGTGTCGAACAGCGCACCGCGCGAGCCGGTGTTGCTGATGGTGAACGTCGCACCGGCCAGGTCGTCCGGGCTGATCTTGTTCGCCCGGACCTTGCCCGCCAGCTCCGCCGTCTTACGGGCGATGCCGGCGAGGTTGAGGTCACCCGCGCCCTTGATGACCGGGGTCATCAGGCCCTTCTCGGCGTCCACAGCGATACCGACGTTCTCGGTGTCGAAGTAGGTGATCGTGCCGTCGGCCTCGTTGATCCGGGCGTTGACGGCCGGGTGGGCCTTCGCTGCCTGGACGGCGGCCTTGACGAAGAACGGCATCGGCGAGAGCTTGACGCCCTCACGCTGCGCGAAGGCGTCCTTCGCACGGGCCCGCAGCTTCATGATCTTGGTGACGTCCACCTCGACCACGCTGGACAGCTGCGCCTGCTCGTGCAGGGCCTTCAGCATGTTGTCGCCGATGACCTTGCGGATGCGCGGCATCTTGATGGTCTGGCCACGCAGCGGCGACGCCTCAAGCGCCGGGGCCTTCGGTGCCGCGGCGGCCGCGGGCGCCGGAGCGGCGCTCGCCGCCTTCGCGGCCTCGGCGGCGTCGATGACGTCCTGCTTGCGGATGCGGCCACCGACGCCGGTGCCCTTGACCGTGGACAGGTTGACGCCGCTCTCCGAGGCCAGCTTGCGCACCAGCGGAGTGACGTACGCGCCCTCGGCGTCAGCCGACGCCGGAGCCGCCGGGGCGGCAGCCGGAGCCGGAGCGGGCACCGGGGCGGCCGGGGTCGGCTCCGGAGCGACCGGAGCCGGGGTGGCCGCCTGCGGGGCGGGAGCCGACGGAGCCTGCGGGGCGGGCGCCGGAGCGGCCTGCTTCGGGGCTTCCTGCGCCGGGGCCGGAGCGGCCGGAGCGGGGGCGGCGGCCGGAGCGGCAGCACCCGCGGCGCCGATCACGGCCAGCTTCGCGCCGACCTCAGCGGTCTCGTCCTCGCCGATCACGATCTCCAGCAGCGTGCCGGAGGCCGGGGCCGGGATCTCGGTGTCGACCTTGTCGGTGGAGACCTCAAGCAGCGGCTCGTCGGCCTCGACCGAGTCGCCGACGGCCTTCAGCCAGCGGGTGACGGTGCCTTCGGTCACGGACTCGCCCAGTGCGGGCAGCGTGACAGCGGTGCCTTCGGCGCCACCGGCCGGAGCCGCCGCCTGGGCGGGAGCCTCGGCCTGCGCCGGGGCCGGAGCCGGGGCCTCGGCCCGCGCCGGAGCCGGGGTCGGCTCGGGCTGGGCGGCCGGGGTGGGCTCGGGCTGCGCGGCGGGGGCTTCGGCGGGGGCGCCGGAGCCGTCGTCGATGATGGCCAGCTCTGCGCCGACCTCCACCGTCTCGTCCTCGGCCACCTTGATGGAGGCGAGGACGCCGGACGCGGGGGCCGGGATCTCGGTGTCGACCTTGTCGGTCGAGACTTCGAGCAGCGGCTCGTCGGCCTCGACGCGTTCACCCTCGGCCTTGAGCCAGCGGGTGACGGTGCCCTCAGAGACGCTCTCGCCGAGCGCCGGCAGGGTTACGGAAACCGCCATGGTTTCGGTTGCTCCTAACGATCTTGCGGATGTGGTCGCGCCCGGGACTGCTAGTCGTGCGAGTGCAGAGGCTTGCCGGCCAGAGCCAGGTGGGCCTCGCCGAGGGCTTCGTTCTGCGTCGGGTGTGCGTGGATGAGCTGCGCCACCTCGGCGGGCAGTGCCTCCCAGTTGTAGATCAGCTGCGCTTCGCCGACCTGCTCGCCCATACGGTCACCGACCATGTGGACACCGACCACGGCGCCGTCACGCACCTGGACGAGCTTGATCTCGCCCGTCGTCTTCAGAATCCTGCTCTTGCCGTTGCCGCCGAGGTTGTACTTCAGAGCGACGACCTTGTCGGCACCGTACAGCTCCTTGGCCTTCTCCTCGGTGATGCCGACGGAGGCGACCTCGGGGTGGCAGTACGTGACGCGCGGCACGCCGTCGTAGTCGATCGGCACGGTCTGAAGACCGGCCAGCCGCTCCGCTACCAGGATGCCCTCGGCGAAGCCGACGTGCGCGAGCTGGAGCGTCGGGACGAGGTCACCGACGGCCGAGATGGTCGGGACGTTCGTCCGCATGTACTCGTCCACGAGGACGTAGCCGCGGTCCATAGTGACCCCGGCCTCCTCGTAGCCCAGGCCCTGCGAGACCGGGCCGCGGCCGACGGCGACGAGCAGCAGCTCGGCCTCGAAGGTCTTGCCGTTCTCCAGCGAGACCTTCACACCGTCGGCGGTGTACTCGACGCCCGAGAAGCGGGAGCCGAGGGAGAACTTGATGCCGCGCTTGCGGAAGGCGCGCTCCAGCAGCTTGGAGCTGTTCACGTCCTCGACGGGGACGAGGTTCGGCAGCGCCTCGACGATGGTCACGTCGGTCCCGAAGGACTTCCACGCGGAAGCGAACTCGACGCCGATGACGCCGCCGCCGAGCACGATCGCGGACTGGGGCACGCGGTCGATGACCAGCGCGTGGTCCGAGGAGATGACGCGGTTGCCGTCGATCTCCAGGCCGGGCAGCGACTTCGGCACGGAGCCGGTCGCGAGCAGGATGTGGCGGCCCTCGTAACGCTGGCCGTTCACGTCCACGGATGTCGGGGAGGACAGTCGGCCCTCGCCCTCCACGTACGTCACCTTGCGGCTGGCGATCAGGCCCTGCAGGCCCTTGTACAGGCCGGAGATCACGCCGTCCTTGTACTTGTGGACCGCCGCGATGTCGATGCCCTCGAAGCTGGCCTTGACGCCGAACTCGGCGCTTTCGCGAGCCTGGTCGGCGATCTCACCGGCGTGCAGAAGCGCCTTGGTGGGGATGCAGCCGTTGTGCAGGCAGGTGCCGCCGACCTTGTCCTTCTCGATCAGTGCGACGTCCAGGCCCAGCTGAGCTCCGCGCAGGGCAGCGGCATAGCCACCGCTGCCGCCCCCGAGGATCACTAGGTCGAAAACGGTGCTGGCGTCGTTCGCCACGTCACGTCCTCCATGCATGGGTACGCCGGAGCCGGTCACTCCGCTGCGCTTCGGTTTCTCTGCTGTCTCCAGCAGAGCCTACGGAAGCAGAGCCCGTGACCGGGCGGCGGCTGTTGTTCGGCCGCTGTAATACTCGGCCCTGCGGTCTGGCTCGGTGTGTGAGTGAGCCGGGGGCCCTGTCCTGCCGAGACAACATCTTCGCACTTGTTGCCGGGTGACGGGACGGCGGGCCGGGGTCTGAGGTGGGCTAAAGCGGGTGTATGCCCATAAAGACGGACACACGAGACGGTCGGCGCTACACCTACCGGCGAGTAGATCGCTCTCAGCGAACGCGCGACGGCCCCGGGCGCAGTCGCACGGGGCCGTGGGTACCGCGACGTTCATCCGGGGGCCGGTGTCCGTATGCCGGGTCCCCCGGATCAAGCCGGGCTGGTCAGCCCAGGTCGCCGGCGGCGGTGCGCTCGGCGAGCCGGACCAGGGTGCGTACGGCGGAACCGGTGCCGCCCTTGTGGGTGTACCCGTACGGCGCGCTCTCGTGGAACGCGGGGCCCGCGATGTCCAGGTGCGCCCAGGTGATGCCCTCGCCGACGAACTCCTGGAGGAACAGACCGGCGACCAGACCGCCGCCCGCCCGCTCACCCATGTTGGAGATGTCGGCGACCGGGGAGTCCATGGCCTTGAGCAGCTCCGGCGGCATCGGCATGGGCCAGGACTGCTCGCCGGCCTCCTGCGAGACCTCGTGGATCGTCGTACGGAACGCGTCGTCGTTCGACATGATCCCGAAGGTGCGGTTGCCGAGCGCGAGGACCATCGCGCCGGTCAGCGTCGCCACGTCGATGATCGCGTCCGGGTTCTCCTCCGAGGCGCGGGTGAGCGCGTCGGCGAGCACCAGGCGGCCCTCGGCGTCGGTGTTCAGCACCTCGACCGTCTTGCCGCTGTACATGGTCAGCACGTCGCCGGGGCGGGTGGCCGAGCCCGACGGCATGTTCTCGGCGAGCGCCAGCCAGCCGGTGACGTTGACCTCAAGGCCCAGCCTGGCCGCGGCCACGACGGTCGCGAACACGGCGGCCGCGCCGCTCATGTCGCACTTCATCGTCTCGTTGTGCCCGGCGGGCTTGAGGGAGATGCCTCCCGAGTCGTACGTGATGCCCTTGCCGACCAGTGCGAGGGTCTTGCTCGCCTTGGGGTGCGTGTAGGCGAGCTTCACCAGGCGGGGCGGGTTCTCCGAGCCCTGGCCGACGCCCAGCAGGCCGCCGTAGCCGCCCTTCTTCAGCGCCTTCTCGTCCAGCACCTCGACCTTGAGGCCGTACTCCTTGGCCGCCGTCTGCGCCTCGGCCGCGAAGGTCTTCGGGTTCAGGTCGTTGGACGGCATGTTGACCAGGTCCCGGGCGCGGTTGACCTCGCTCGCCACGGCGATGGCCCGCTCTGCCGCGGCTTTGAACTCCTTGTCGCGCGGCTTGCCCCCGAGCACGGCGATCTCGGCGAGCGGCGCACGGTTCGCCGCGGCCTTGCCCTTGCCCTTGCCGTTGGCCGAGGCGCGGTAGGCGGTGAAGGCGTAGGCGCCGAGCAGCGCGCCCTCGGCGATGGCGGCGACGTCATGCGCGTCGTCCACCGGCAGCGCGAACGCGCCCTTCTTCGCACCGGCCAGCGCGCGGGCGGCGGCACCGGCGGCCCGACGCAGCACCTCGGCGTCGAAGACCTCGTCGTCGGCGGGGCTGTCCCCGAGGCCGACAGCCAGCACGACCGGGGCCTTGAGACCGGACGCGGCGGGGAGCTTGGTGACCTCGCCCTCACCGCCGGTCGCGCCGAGCGTTTCGAGGACGGCGGCCAGCTTCCCGCCGAACGCCTTGTCGATGGCCTCGCCGCCCTGTGCGACGACGGGGCCCTTGGCGCCCTTCGCCACACCGACGACGATGGCGTCCGCACGCAGTGAGGTCGCACTGGACGTGCTGAGAGTCAGAGCAGTCACGGTGGTGGGGTCTCTCTTCCGTTGAAAAGTCACGGCCGTTGGGTGGGCCGACCGCGCCGGTGGGCATCGTATGCGCCGGTCCCTGACAGGGAGCGGCCTGGTGCGGCGGTCGTGGCGGCCATCGCGAGCCTAACTCGCGCTGTACGGGGCGTGTTATGCGCACGACGCGGTGGCCGGCCTGCGCCGTGTGCGGCGGATCGTGTTGGGGGAGTTCCTGTGTGCGCGTCGCGGACCGCGGGTGCGTGGTGGCCGGTCGCGCGGTTCCCCGCGCCCCTGACGGGGGATGCCCCTGCGCTGGGCCGGGGCTGCTTCCTCACGACGCCCCCGGGTGGGGCTCGCGCGGTAACGTGCCGAGATCCGGGGTGCGGTGATCCCGGCCGACCGCGGCTGACCACAGCCGTCAGCTGACGGTGCGGGCGTGTCGCGGCGCGGAACGGGAGCGTCCGGCTTGTTCCCGGGTGCCAGGTGATGGCCGGTCAGCCACACGCCAGCACGACCAGGGCCGCCGTCGCCCCTGTTTCGGCCAGGGCGCCGAACACATCGCCCGTCGCCCCGCCGAAGCGGCGTCGGCAGTGCCGTAGCAGGAGTTCGGCGGCGGCCAGCGCGATGAGCACCGCGAGTCCGTGCCGCAGCGCGCCGTACGGTCCGTCCAGCGCGCCCGCGCCCGCGCAGAGGGCGACGGCCAGGACGGCGGCGATGGCCGCGGCGCGCGCCGGGACCACCCCGGCGACCGCGGCGCCGAGCCCCTCGGGACGGGCCGCCGGGACCCCGGCGCGGCTGGCGAGGGTCAGTGCGCAGCGCGCGGTGAGCGCGGCGACGGCCACGGCGAGCGCGCCGCGCGCCCAGTGGTCCGCGTACAGCTCGTACACGACGGCGACCTGGGCGAGCAGCACGAACAGCAGGGTGATGACGCCGAACGGGCCGATGTCGGAGCGCTTCATGATGCTCAGCGCCTCATCGGCGGGCTTCGCGCTGCCTAGGCCGTCCGCGGTGTCGGCGAGGCCGTCGAGGTGCAGGCCACGGGTCGCCACCGCGGGCACGGCCACCGTGGCGACGGCGGCGAGCAGCGGCCCGCCACCACAGAGCATGAGCAGCCCCCCGGCACCGGCGGCCGCCAGCCCGACGGTCAGCCCGGCCAGCGGAGCGCACAGCATGCCCGCACGCGCTGCCTCCCGGTCCCAGCGGGTCACCCGCACCGGCAGCGCGGTGAGCGTGCCGAAGGCGAACCGCAGCCCGTCGACGAGCGTGCCGGAACCGGCGCGCGGCGGGCGGACCGGCCGAGCGGGCGGCTGACGCGGGGGCTGGGAAGGCGTGGTGTCCATCGGGCCGCAGGCTATCGCGCACCCGCTGAGCGGCCTGGCGGGGCCCTGAGGCGCGGGGGGAGGCCGCGGACCGGCGGCGGGCGCTCAGCCGCCCGGCGCGCGGGCCCCCGGCCGGGCCGCGCGGTCGGCGCGTGCTCGGCGCCGTTGCCGGTACGTGCTCACCGCGCACACCGTGAGCACCGCCACGACCGCGGCCACATGCTCCTTGCCCGCCAGGTTCGGCTTGATGAACGCCTCCGCCACCATCGCCGCCACCACCAGCGCACAGGTCAACCGGGCCCGGTGGCGCCAGCACACGTACACCGCCAGCCCGACGACCGCCGCCGAGGGCCCGGTGTCGTGCACGGCCGCGTCGGAGGCGGGCAGGCCGAGGAGGCCGCCGGGGCCGACCGCGATACCCAGGCGCGCGTACGTCGTGCCGGCCAGGGTGGCCACGTACGCGATCAGCAGGGTGCGGCCACGGCCCAGCGCCAGCTCGCAGATCCCGAACACGACGAGGAGCTGTACGAGGGCGCCCCACACCGGCAGGTCGAGCGCGGGCACGAACAGCGACAGCGGGGTGCGCGGCAGCGCGGACCACCAGGGCTGGGACGCCTGGACCATGCCGAGGAACCGGACCGGCTCATAGCCCCAGGGCTGGTTCTGGACGGCCTGGCACAGGCCGGTCAGGGCGACGGCGACGAGCGTCATCGGGATCGCCGTCACCCCGCCGCGCGCCAGCCCGGCACGTACGGCTCCCAGTAGTGGTCCCCATTCGGCACGCGCGGCCCGGCGCGGTGCCGACAGGCTCACCGCGCGGTTTCCAGGTGCTTGCGGTTCAGCCACTTCGGCAGCCCCGGCGCCTCAAGGAAGCCCTCGGCGCGGGCGCTGGCGAGGCCGATCCGCAACAGGTCGGTGCTCTTCTCGAACAGCAGGTAGCGCGGCTCCCAGATGGGCCGGTACTTCGCGTTGGCGCGGTAGAGCGACTCGATCTGCCACCAGCGTGAGCAGAAGCTGAGCAGTGAGCGCCACAGTCGCAGCACCGGGCCCGCGCCGAGCTTCGCGCCGCGTTCGAAGACCGACCGGAACATCGCGAAGTTCAGCGAGATCTGGGTGACGTCGACCTCCTTCGCGCGCTGGATGAGTTCGATGACCATGAACTCCATCAGCCCGTTCTCGGAGTCGCGGTCGCGCCGCATCAGGTCGAGCGAGAGGCCCTTCGGCCCCCACGGGGCGAAGCTGAGCAGGGCCCTCGGCTCGCCGTCGCCGTCGAAGCACTCCAGCATGACGCAGCGGCCGTCGCGCGGGTCGCCGAGGCGGCCCAGCGCCATCGAGAAGCCGCGCTCGGTCTCACCGTCCCGCCAGTCGTCGGCGAGCCGCACCAGCTCGGCCATCTCGTCGTCGGGGATCTCCTCGTGCCTGCGGATGCGGACGGTGTACCCGGCGCGCTTCACACGGTTGTACGCCTGGCGCACCGTGCGCATCGCGCGGCCGTCGAGGGTGAAGTCGGCGGTCTCCACGAGCGCCTCGTCGCCCAGCTCCAGCGCGTCGAGACCGTGCCGGGCGTAGATGTTGCCGCCGTCCTCGCTGGCGCCCATCACCGCGGGGGCCCAGCCGTGCTCGCGGGCCTCGGCGAGCCAGCGGTCGATCGCGCCCGGCCATGCCTCGGGGTCGCCGATCGGGTCGCCGGAGGCGAGGGAGACGCCGCCCACCACCCGGTAGGTGACGGCGGACTTGCCGGACGGCGACCAGATGACGCTCTTGTCGTGGCGGAGGGCGAAGTAGCCGAGGGAGTCCCGCTCGCCGTGCCGGTCGAGCAGCGCGCGCAGCCTGGCCTCGTCGTCCGGGGTGATCGCGTCCACGGCACGGCGCGAGCGGAAGGCCGCGTACAGGACGAGCAGCAGCAGAAGCGTGCTCATCACGTTGATGACCACATCGACCCAGCCCGGGGTGGCGATCCCGGAGAAGCGGTCGTCGTCGGCGGCGAGCGAGATCAGCCGCGTCACGCCGTACCGCCACCTGGTGAGGAAGCTGGACTCGCCGTCCGGGGCGTCGTTGGTGACCGTGACGAGCAGGGCGGCGAGCAGCGAGCCGACCAGTGTCCCGACGACGGCGACGGCGGCCGCCAGCCTCGCGTTGGACCGGTCGCCCTTCGCGTAGAACTCGCGGCGGCCGACGAGCAGCGCCGCCACGAACAGGGCGGTCAGCACCAGCGAGACCCAGTTCTGGGGGTGCTGGCGGTATTCGTGGAACGGCATGGCGAGGACGAAGGCGGCCAGCAGGAGGCCACTCAACACCAGGTTGAGAATCCACGCGGCGCGTTTACGGCGCCGCATGGTGACCGCCAGGAACAGCGAGAGGGCGGCCGAGAAGAAGCCCGCTGTCAGCAGATACGGGGTGAAATACTCATCGACGTTATGGCGGCGGACGTCGTTGCCGAAGGACACGACTACGGCGCTCAGCAAATTGATGAACGTGACGGCGCGCAGGTACCAGACGGCGAACGCCGCGCTCCGCTGAGCCCACGGGCCCCGCTGCTTGTCTTCATGCGGACTCAAGCGCACTTCTCCCATAAAAGTAGAGCATATGGGGAATGGTGGTTTTGGCGCCGTTCGGGCGATTCCGAGCTACCGCTCCGCAAGTCGGCCCAGCCGCTCCGGCCGGATGTCAGTCCCGTTCGGGCAGCTCCGCCGCCAGGGCGGCGGCCGCCTGCACCATGGGCAGTGCGAGCAGCGCCCCAGTTCCCTCTCCTACGGTGACGCCGTGATCGAGCAGCGGGTTGAGCGCGACCCGGTCCAGGGCCTTCGCCTGCGCGGGCTCGCCGCTGGACTGACCCGCCAGCCACCAGTCGGGGGCCCGGAAAGCGACCCGCTGCGCGACCAGCGCGCACGCCGCCGACACGACGCCGTCCAGGATCACGGGCGTGTGCCGCACCGCGCTCTGCAGCAAAAACCCGGTGATGGCCGCGAGGTCGGCGCCGCCGGAGGCGGCCAGCAGCTCCAGCTGGTCCCCGAGGACCGGCCTGGCCCGGCGCAGGGCGTCACGGATCGCCGCGCACTTGCGCATCCACGCCAGGTCGTCGATGGTCAGCCCGCCCCGGCCGGTGACCACGGAGGCGTCCGTACCGCACAGCGCGGCGATCAGCGTGCTCGCCGCCGTGGTGCCGCCCACGCTGAGGTCGCCGAGAATGACCAGGTCGGTGCCGGAGTCGGCCTCCTCGTCGGCCACGGCCATACCGGCCCGGAACGCCTGCTCCGCCTCCTCGGCGGTCAGCGCGTCCTCGATGTCGATCCGGCCCGACCCGCGGCGCACCCGGTGCCGGGTGACCTCGTCGGGCAGCTCCGCCGGGTCGCAGTCCACAGCCATGTCCACCACGCGCACCGGGGCGTGGTAGCGCCGGGCGAGGATGGCGACGGGGCTGGTGCCGTCGAGCACGTTCCGTACGAGCTGGTGGGTGCTCCCGGCGGGACGGGCGGAGACACCGAGCTCGGCGACCCCGTGGTCACCCGCGAACAGCACCACGCGCGGCCGCTCGACCGGCTTGACCGGCACCGCCGCCTGGGCGGCGGCCAGCCACTCACCGAGCTCGTCGAGACGCCCCAGCGAACCAGGTGGCGCCACGAGCCGGGCGCGACGCTCCTCGGCGTCGCGCCGGACGCTGCCGTCGGGGCGCTCGATCAGGTCGACGAAGTCATCGAGGTGTAGACCGCTCATCCGCCGCACCCTATCGGTCCGGCATGACCTTGTGGGGTCCCGCCCCAGGGGGATCGCGCAGGCGACACGGGGCAGCGGGGCAGATCCCGGCGGGGCCCGTCTGCCGGACGCTCCCGCCGGGGACCGGTCCTGACCCCGGCGGGGCGGGCGGGGCGGAGCCAGGTCAGCCGCGCAGGGCGAGCGCCTGTCCGGCCACGACCAGCAGGACGTGTTCGCACTCGGCCGCCACCGCCGCGTTCAGCCGCCCCAGCTCGTCCCGGAAGCGGCGGCCCGACGCGGTCGCCGGGACGACGCCGGAGCCGACTTCGTTGCTCACCGCCACCACCGGGCGGCGCGTGACCCGCACCGCCGCCGCCAGCTCGGCGACCCGCGCGCGCAGCTCCCGTTCACCGCCGCGCGCCCAGCGCTCGTCGTCCCAGGCGCCCACCGCGTCCATCACGTCCGTCAGCCACAGCGAGAGACAGTCGATGAGCAGCGGCGGCCCGTCCTCCGCGAGCAGCGGCGGCAACTCGCAGGTCTCGGCCGTACGCCAGCTGCCCGGTCTGCGCTCGCGGTGCGCGGCGACGCGGGCGTCCCATTCGGCGTCGTCCTCCCTGATGCCGCCGGTCGCGACGTAGAGCACGTCGGGGAACGCCGCCAGCCGCCGCTCCGCCTCCAGCGACTTGCCGGACCGTGCGCCGCCCAGCACGAGCGTGCGCCGGGCCAGGTCGGGCACCGCGTGGTACTCCCCGACGATCACCGTCTGTCCGTCGGGCACGGCCCGCGCGCCCGCCGCCGCCAGCCTGCGGTGCAGCTCGGGGCCCGGTGGCACGGAGTGGTCGATGTGGACGGCCAGCACATCGGTGGTCGGCGCGGCCACGCCCGCCCCCCGCAGCCGGGCCAGCGCGTCCGGCCGCTCCAGCACATCGAGCAGCACCATGTCGTACGGGTGGGCCGTGCCCCGCGCCGTGCCGAGCGCCCCGGCGCCCCGGTCGGGGAGCCCGGCCGGGGCGGCGCCAGGGGGCAGATACAGGAGCCGTTCCCCGTCGGGCCCGGTCACCTCGTAGCCGGTGCCCGGCGCGTCCACGGCCACCGCGCGCACCCGGTGCCCGCTGAGCAGCGCCAGCTCCAGACCGTCGGCCGCCCGCCCGGGAGCGGGCAGACCGGCGGGAAACTCGAACGCGGGACCGTCGTGCGGATGGGAGAGCAGCACTTGCCGCACCCCGGTCAGGGAGCGCCCGGCGCGGGCGGCGGCGAGAGCGGGGCCAGGGGTCAGGTCGAGCAGCAGGGCGCCGTCGATGAGCAGCGCTGTCGCTGTCCGCGCGTCGGGGCCGACGGCGGTGGCGCAGGACGCGCAGGGGCAGCCGGGCCGGGGCAGCCCGCCGGGGGCTCCGGTGCCGAGGAGAGTGAGTTCCACGCACTGATCGTCTCGCGTCCCGGGGCGGCGGGCGCGCGGGGCCACCCCCGATGGGGTGTTCGGCACGGCTACTCTGCGGGCAGGCAGCTCGTATCCGCGGCGGATCACGTCGTATCCGGAGCGGCTCAAGAAGCGGATCATGACGTAACCAGCGCACGACGAACGGGTCCGCCGCGGCAGCGGCGGAGACAGCGGCAGAGACGGAGCGGACATGGCGTGGACGTGGCGGTTCGAGAAGTCCGATGGGACCCAGACGGAGCCCGCGGTGGAGCCGGAGGAGTTCCCCACCCAGGGTGACGCGGAGTCCTGGGTGGGCGAGGTCTGGAAGGAACTGCTGGAAGGCGGGGTCGACCAGGTGTTCCTGTACGAGGACGGCGAGAAGATCTACGGGCCGATGAGCCTCCACGCCGACCAGGCGGAGTCCGCCTGAGCGGAAGCCGGAGCCGGTGCCGGAGCCGGGAGCCGGAAGCGGGAAGCCGGACCGCGCTGGCTGGTGCTGGTGCCGGTGCGGGGGCCGGTGCCGGTGGTGCGGGGCCGTGCTGGGCGCGGTCCGCATTGGGCGCCGGGCGGGGCTCGGCCTGAGCCGGGGCGGCCACACGCGTGAACCCCTGGCGTCCGCCCTTCGGGGCGGGCGTCGCGGCGCGTGCGGACCTGATGGCGGGTGAGGGATCGTCTCGCGCTGAGCGTTTCCACACCGACCGGGCGGAGTCCGCCGGTGCGGGATGCGGGATGCGGGATGCGGGATGCGGGATGCGGGATGCCTGAGCCGGATGCCGGTGCCGGAAGCCGGATCGCGCTGACTGGTGGCCGTCCTGGGCGCGGTCCGCACGGCCCGGCCGCGCTCGCGTGGACCGTGATGTCCGCCTTCGGGGCGGGCATCGCGGCGTGGTCAGAGTTGGCCGAGGGTGACGGCGGCCGTCTCGCGCTTGCCGTCGCGTTCGTAGGTCAGCCGTGTCTTGTCGCCCGGCGCGTACGAGGCCAGCGCCTCCGACAGGGAGGCCATGGTGGTGATCTTGATGTCGCCGACGCCCAGGATGATGTCGCCCGCCCGCAGCCCGGCCTTCGCCGCGGCCCCGCCGTCGGCCACCGCGACGATGCCGACGCCGGCGGGCTGGTAGTCGTCGTCGAGTACGGTCCTGGCGGTGACGCCGAGCGCGGCCTTGCCGGACTCCGTCACCTTGCCGTGCTTGATCATCTGGTTGGCGATGTTGGTGACCGTCGAAGCGGGGATCGCGAAACCGATGCCCGCTGCCGCGTCGCCCAGCTCCGGGTCGGTCGCCGCGAGGGTGGGAATGCCGATGACCTGGTTGTCCAGATTGACCAGCGCGCCGCCGCTGTTGCCGGGGTTGATGGCGGCGGACGTCTGTACCAGGTTGCTGATGGCCGCCCCCGTGCCGTTGCCCTGGCTCTCGCTGACGGTGCGCCCCACCGCCGAGACGATGCCCTGGGTGACGCTGCTGGACAGGCCGAGCGGGCTGCCCATGGCCAGTACGATCTGCCCGACCTCGACCTTCGTCGTCGCGCCGAAGACGGCGGGCCTGAGGCCCTTCGGTGGCTTGTCGAGCTTGATGACGGCGAGGTCCTGCGGGGGGTAGCTGGCGACCACCGTGGCCCGCAGGGTGTCCTGGCCGGTGGCCGTCGTCACCTCGAACGTCCGCGCGGTGCCGACGACGTGGGCGTTGGTGACGATGTGTCCGCGCTTGTCGTAGACGATGCCGGACCCGAGCTCCTTGCCGGTGGTGATCTGTACGACGGACGGCAGCACGGCGTGCACGGTCTCCTGGTAAGCCCGCTGGAGGTCCATCCCGGCGCGCCCCCCGCCGCCCTTCCGCGTCCCCGTAGGGGAGGGGGCGGCCTCGGGCGCGCTCTTCGAGGCGGCCCCCGAATCCGCCCTGGAGGCGGTCTCGGACGCGGAGCCGGACCCGGCGTCGTCGGTGCATCCGGTGACCAGGGCCACCGCGCACAAGGCGGCGGTGGCGGGCAGCAGCAGCCGACGCGGAGCGGTGCGTGCGCGGGAGACGGACAGGCCTGGAGTCATGCCTGAAGTGTCCCTTTTCGGGGCATGTGGTGGGGTGTCAAGTCCGCCGCATGGGGGAGCGATACGGCACCCGCGCGGCCCTCTTCCCCGTCGCCCCGGGGCCGCCCGCCCCGCCCCGCGCCGCCCGCCTGGGACCCGTACGCCCTCGGGGCGGACCGCCTGCGGCGACTGAGCCGTGTCCGACGGACCGAGCTGGGGGAGCCCCTGTCCGTGCGGCGCGGACCGCGGGTGCGTTGTGGCTGGTCGCGCAGTCCCCCGCGCCCCTGGCGGGGCACAGCCCTGCGCTGTGCCAGGGCTGTTTTCCCTGGGCCTGTCGGGCCTGGGGAGGCACCTGCGCAGCCCGGTGCCGGGCACGTGTGGCCCGCCGGACACCCCCTGACTGGCCCTAACCGGCCGCGGCGAGGAACTGCGCCGCCGCCAGCTCGCCGTACAGCGGGTCGGCCGCCACCAGCTCCGCGTGCGTGCCCACCGCCCGCACCACGCCCGCCTCCATCACCACGATGCGGTCGGCGAGGGTGACCGTGGAGAGCCGGTGCGCGACGACCAGCACCGTCGTCTGGCGTGCCGCCTCCGCCACCGCGTCCCGCAGCGCCATCTCGTTGACCGCGTCGAGTTGGGACGTCGCCTCGTCGAGCAGCAGCAGTCGGGGGCGGCGCAGCATCGCGCGGGCTATCGCCACCCGCTGGCGCTCACCGCCGGACAGCTTGCTGCCGCGATGCCCGACGACGGTGTCCAGGCCGTCGGGCAGCCGCTCCACGAGACCGTCGAGCCGGGTGCGTACGAGCGTTTCGTGGATGGCCTCTTCTGTGGCGTCGGGCGTGGCGAACAGCAGGTTGTCGCGCAGCGTCCCGGCGAGCACCGGGGCGTCCTGCTCGACGTAGCCGATGGAGGCCCGCAGCTGGTTCAGCGGCCAGTCCCGCACGTCCTCGCCGTCGACGAGCACCCGGCCGCCGGAGACCTCGTAGAACCGCTCGATCAGCCCGAACACGGTGGTCTTGCCCGCGCCTGACGGACCGACGAACGCCGTCAGGCCGCCGCTCGGGATGTCGAAGGTGACGCCGTGGTGGACGTACGGCAGCTCCTCCCGGTAGCGGAAGGTGACCTTCTCGAACGCCACCGTCGCGGGCTTGCCCCCGCCCGGCACCGCGCCGCCCGAAGGCAGCACCCCGTCCGGCCGCGGCTGCGACGGCTCGGTCTCCAGCTGCTCGGCCTCGTGGATACGGGCCACCGCCGCGGCGCCCACCTGGTACTTCGAGACGGCGTCGACCAGGCGCGTGACCGGGTCGATCAGGTAGAAGAGGAAGAGGAGGAAGGCGATCAGCGTTCCCACGTCGGTCGCGCCGGAGGCGACCCGCGCGCCGCCGATCCCCAGCACGGCCAGGAACGAGACCTGGACGGCGAAGCCCACCGAAGACCAGGCCAGCGCCTGCCACTTCGCCGCGCGGACGCCGTGCCGCCACGCCTCCTCGGCCGCCGCGTCCACCGCCGCGTTCTCCCGCGCCTCAGCGCCGGAAGCCTTGATCGTGCGGAACGCGCCGAACGTCCGCTCCAGGACGGTGGCGACCTCGCCGATGGCCTCCTGGGCCGCCTTGCTGGCCTGCGCGATGCGCGGCATCACCAGCCCGAGCGAGCCGCCGATCAGCACCATCACACCGGCCGTGACGCCGAGCAGCACCGGCTCCATCAGCGCCATCAAGATGACCGTGGCGATCAGGGTGAGGCCCCCGGTGACCACGCCGACCAGCGTTTCCGTAGCCGCCGCGCGCAGCAGGGTGGTGTCGGAGGTGACCCGCGACATCAGATCGCCCGGCTGCGTGCGCTCGATCTCCGGCAGCCGCAGCCGCAGGAGTCGCCCGACGAGCCGTCGGCGAGCGGCGAGCACCACGGACTCGGCCGTGCGCTCCAGCAGGTACGCCCCTAATGCCTCGATGGCGGTCCCCACCAGCACCAGCGCGGTGAGGACGATGAGTATCCCGGTGATGGACTCGTCATCGCCCAGGCGGTCGACGAGGGCCTTCGCCGCGAGCGGCTGGGCCAGCCCGGTCGCGGCTCCGAACAGCGAGAACAGCGCGGCCAGAGCGATGATCCAGCGATGCGGCCGGATATGGCTGTAGAGAATCGCCCAGGTCTGCCGGGCGGGCAGTTTGGTCGGCTTCGCTGTCTCGTCCTGCTCGGCGGGCAAGGTTGCTCCTGGGCCTCGGGTCCACTCCTGGCAGGAAGCAGGACGCGAAACCCCGGGCCGGTACCTGACACGGACCGCGGCGCGATCCTCACATCTTCACGGGACGGGGTGCGGCAGGCGGTGGGCCGTCAGCCAGGCGTCAGCCGCGCACGCCGCACAGATGCAGCAGCGCGGCGACGGCGCGGTACGGGTCGGTGCGCCCGGCCCGGTCCTCCGCGTCCAGCAGCCGGGCCAGCTCCTCGGCCGCCGGGGGCTGCTCGCCGTCGGCGGCGCCGTCGGTGAAGACCCGTACGCCGTACCAGGTGTGCAGCGGCGCCCCGATGCCCGCCAGCGTGGCCGTCAGGTCGTCGAGCCGGTCGGCGCGTACCGGCAGCCCGATCCGGTTGGTGTAGGCGGGCGAGTCGAAGGCGGCGAGCGCCCCGGCCCAGTCCCCGGCGAGGCCGGGACGCATGGCGAGCGCGTCGGCGTTGCGTACGACGAGCGAGAGCACCCCGCCGGGCGCGAGCACCCGGGCGAGACCGGCGAGCATCGGGTCGGGGTCGGGCACGTACATGAGCACGCCGTGGCACAGCACCACGTCGAAGGCGCCGGGCAGGAAGTGCGCGCCGGTGTCCCGGCCGTCTCCCTCGATCAGCCGTACGCGCTCCTGGATGCCCTCCGGCTCGCCGGTCAGCGCGGCACGCGCGGCCGCCAGCATCGCCGGGTCGGACTCAAGGCCGGTGATCTCATGCCCGGCGCGGGCCAGCCGCAGCGCCTGCGTGCCCTGGCCGAGCCCCACGTCGAGCACGCGAAGCCGCTGCCCGACCGGGAAGCGCTGGGCGATCTGGGCGTCGAGCTGCCGTGCCACCAGTTCCTGGCGGACGGCGTTGCGCAGGGCGCCGAGACCACTCAGCCAGTTCTCCGCGCCGCGCGCGAAGGCCGCACCCGGACTCAGGGCCGCTCTCCGCGCTTGACCTGCGGCTTGGGCAGCCGCAGTCGGCGCATCTGGAGGCTGCGCATCAGCGCGTACGCGACGGCGCCGCGCAGGTTCTCGTCGGGGAAGCGCTGCCGGAGCTGGCGCTTGAGTGAGACGGCGATGACGACCGAGTTGACGACGATCAGGCCGATGACGACCAGCCACACCAGCAACACGTACTGCTGCATGGCACCGGCCTGCACCATGCTCAGGACCAGGATGATCACCGCGAGCGGCAGGAAGAACTCCGCCACGACGAACCGGGAGTCCACGAAGTCACGCGCGAAGCGCCTGATCGGGCCCCGGTCGCGATTGGGGAGATAGCGCTCATCCCCATTGGCGAGGGCCTCGCGCTGCTTGGCCAGGTCGGCACGGCGGGCCTCCCGCTGACGCTTGGCGGCGTCCTTGCGGTTGGTCGGCGTACTGGCCAGGCTGCGGCGCTGCGTCTGGGCCTCGCTGCGCTTGGGGGTCGGGCGCCCCTTGGGCGCCTGCGGGTCACGGGTCTGCTGCTGCTGGTCCGCGGTCACCTTGGTGGGCGCGGCCTGCTCATCCTTCGCACGGCTTCGGAACACGAAACCCAAGGGTACGGGGTGCGGGGGTGTGGACCACAGCCAAGGTGGGAACGATCCGGCAACGGCTGTACGTCCTGCTGCTGTGACCCACCGCTGAGCCCTGCCGCTGCGGCCCGCCGCCGCGCAGGACCGCCTCCACGGCGCGGGGTGTCCCTGACAGACGTCTACTCCTCCCGCCGGAGAGACCAGGTCCCTGATCGTCCTGGAGGAGGAGTCCGCGAGCGCCCGAACAGTGCGGTAATAGAAGCAGGGCCCGTACGCTGGGCTTGATAGGTGTGCTGGAGTCGAAGTCCGTCAGAAGGGGGCGCGCGAGGCCCATGAGCGGTGTCATGAAGCGTATGGGGATGATCTTCCGCGCGAAAGCCAATAAGGCTCTGGACCGGGCCGAGGACCCGCGCGAGACCCTTGACTACTCGTACCAGAAGCAGCTTGAGCTGCTGCAGAAGGTGCGGCGTGGGGTCGCGGATGTGGCGACGTCGCGGAAACGGCTGGAGTTGCAGCTGAACCAGTTGCAGGGCCAGTCGTCGAAGCTGGAGGACCAGGGGCGCAAGGCGCTCGCGCTGGGCCGTGAGGACCTGGCGCGCGAGGCGCTGTCCCGCAGGGCGGCGTTGCAGCAGCAGGTCACCGACCTGGAGACGCAGCACCGGACGCTCCAGGGCGAAGAGGAGAAGCTCACCCTCGCCTCGCAGCGGTTGCAGGCCAAGGTCGACGCCTTCCGGACCAAGAAGGAGACCATCAAGGCGACCTACACCGCCGCCCAGGCGCAGACCCGGATCGGTGAGGCGTTCTCCGGCATCTCCGAGGAGATGGGCGACGTCGGGATGGCCATCCAGCGCGCCGAGGACAAGACCGCGCAGCTCCAGGCGCGAGCCGGGGCGATCGACGAGCTGCTGGCGTCCGGCGCGCTCGACGACCAGTCCGGCATGGCCAGCAAGGACGACATCGCGGCCGAGCTCGACCGGATCTCCGGCGGCACGGACGTCGAGATCGAGTTGCAGCGGATGAAGGCGGAGCTGTCGGGCGGCACGTCGCAGCCCGCCATCGAGGGCGGCCAGGCGGGTGCGGGCAGCGGTCAGGCCCAGCCCGCGGACCAGAAGCCCCGCTTCGACAAGCAGTGACGAGCACCAGCGAGCACGGACAAGCGGCAGTGAACAGTAGTGAGTGCCGATGACCCGGGCGAACGGCGGCGAGCGGCAAAGAGCGGTAGAAAGTAAGCAGCCGTGAGCGGTCGCGAGCGCGGATCAGCGGAGGCGGGCGGAGCCGGCCGGCGACAGCGGGCCGGCGGTGCGGCAGGAAGACGGAGCCGCGGTGGCCGACCCGCAGCCGCTGTCTCCCGGTCGCCGGGCACGTTCTTCAAACGAGGGAGACCGTCGTGATCGTACGGATCATGGGGGAGGGGCAGGTGGAGCTGGCCGACAGCCACTTCGCCGACCTGAACAAGCTGGATGACGAACTGCTCGCCGAGATCGAAAGCGGCGACGAGGACGGCTTCCGGCGCACCCTTGCCGCACTGCTCGACGCGGTACGGACCCTGGGCGAGCCGCTGCCCGCGGACGCCCTTCACCCGTCGGAGCTGATTCTGCCCGGCCCCGACGCGACGCTCGACGAAGTCAGGGACATGCTCAGTGACGACGGGCTGATCCCCGGCTGAGACACCGGCCGCCCCGGGCGGAGCGCCTCCGCCCGTCCCAGCGCATGACTTCGCACACCGCGGCGCCCCCGTTCCCGGCAGGGAGCGGGGGCGCCGTGCGCTACGTGGTGGTAACGGAGGGGGTCGGCAGCCCGTACCGTTGGATGCCGTGACTCTCCCCGCCGCAGAACCAGGTGCCGCCCGTCCGGGACCGGTCCGGTTGAACTGGCTGCGCGCGCACCCGCTCGCGCTCGACGCCGTCCTCGCCGTAGGCGTGTTCGCTCTGATGCTGATCAGCTCGGTGTCAGGGCCGCAGGCCAACCGGCCGGAGATGGGCGTGGTCTTCGTCGGGCTGAGCGTGCTCGCCAGCTCCGCGCTGGTGCTGCGGCGCAGGATGCCGCGCTCCGTGCTCGCCGTGACCACCGCGGTCAGCCTGCTGGGGATCATCTGTACGCGCGATGAGGCCGTGCCTCCCACCCCGATAGTGATCAGCGCCGTTTTCGCGCTGTACACCGTCGCCGCCTCGACGGACCGGCACACCACCTGGCGGACGGGGGCCGCCACGGTCGCCCTGCTCACCAGCTCCGTCATGGTCTTCGGCTTCCGGCCCTGGTACGCGCAGGAGAACCTGGCGATCTTCGCCTGGACCGGCATGGCCGCGGCCGTCGGCGACGCCGTACGCAGCCGCCGCGCCTTCGTCGCCGCGATCGAGGAACGCGCCGAGCGCGCCGAACGGACCAGGGAAGAGGAGGCCAGGCGCCGGGTCGCCGAGGAGCGGCTGCGGATCGCCCGCGAGCTGCACGACGTGGTCGCGCACCACATCGCGCTGGTCAATGTGCAGGCCGGAGTCGCCTCGCACGTCATGGACAGCCGCCCCGACCAGGCCAAGGAGGCGCTCGCGCACGTACGTGAGGCGAGCCGGTCGGCGCTGGGCGAACTGCGCGCCACCGTCGGTCTGCTGCGGCAGTACGGCGACCCGGAGGCGCCGACCGAACCCGCGCCGGGGCTCGGCGTCCTCGACCAGCTCATCGACGGCTTCGTACGGTCGGGGCTGCGGGTGCGCGTGGAGGCGTTCAGCGAGCGGGACCCGGCGCCGCCGGTCCGGGACGCGGTCGATGTCGCCCGGATAGCGGGGGCGCTGCCCGGCGCGGTGGACCTCACCGCCTATCGCGTCATCCAAGAGGCCCTGACCAACGTGCACAAGCACGCGGGAGCGCAGGCCGCGGCCGAGGTACGCGTCGTGCGGCAGGCCGACGCGCTGGACATCACCGTCCTGGACGACGGGGCCGGAGCGGCCGTCACCACGGGAGCCCGCAGCGGCGCGACGCCCGGCAAGGGCGGAGCTGCCGGAGCCAAGGCAGGCGCCGGTGGTGGCAGGGCGACCACGGCGGTCGGCAAGGGCGGCGAAGTCAACGGCGCGGCGGGCGGCGCGGCGAAAGGCGTGGCGAGTGGTGCGTCGAGTGGCCCGGAATCCGGCGGCGGGCACGGTCTGATCGGCATGCGCGAGCGCGTCGCCGCGCTGCGCGGCGACTGCCAGGCGGGACCCCGCCCGGAGGGCGGCTTCCAGGTACGCGCCACACTGCCCGTGCGTGACCGTACGGGAGGGGACTCATGACAATCAGAGTGGTGCTGGCGGACGACCAGGCGTTGCTGCGCAGCGCGTTCCGCGTGCTGGTGGACTCCGAACCCGACATGGAGGTGGTCGGGGAGGCGTCGGACGGCGCGGAAGCCGTGGAACTGACCAGGGCCGAGCGCGCCGACGTGGTGCTGATGGACATCAGGATGCCGGGCACCGACGGCCTCGCGGCCACCCGCATGATCAGCTCCGACCCGCAGCTCGCCGACGTACGGGTGGTCATGCTGACCACCTTCGAGGTGGACGAGTACGTGGTGGAGTCGCTGCGCGCGGGCGCCAGCGGATTCCTCGGCAAGGGCGCCGAGCCCGATGAGCTGCTGGCCGCCATCCGGATCGCGGCGGCGGGCGAGGCACTGCTGTCCCCCGTGGCGACCAAGGGGCTGATCGCGAAGTTCCTCGCGCAGAGCGGCGGTCCGGGCGCCGCCGACGGCGGGGGCTACGGCGCGTCCCGTCTTGAGGCGCTCACGGTGCGCGAACGCGAGGTCCTCGTCCAGGTGGCCGGGGGGCTCTCCAACGACCAGATCGCCGAACGCCTCGCGGTCAGCCCGCTCACCGTCAAGACGCACGTGAACCGGGCGATGGCCAAGCTCGGGGCCCGCGACCGGGCCCAGTTGGTCGTCATCGCGTACGAAACCGGCCTGGTACGCCCCCGGGTGGAGTGAGCGCCCGCGGCACGCGCCCGGGTGTGCGCGCGTGCCCGGCGCTGGGCACGGAAACAGCGCTGCCGCCGCCACGGTGCCAAGCCCCCGTTGCGGGAGCCTGGCGGCGTAGCGGCGGCAGGAAGGCCGACCGGGCTGTCCGGCCCGCGCGGGCCGGACATGGCTTACGGCAGCGCCAGCATGCGCTCCAGGGCGAGCTTCGCGAAGCTCTCCGTTTCCCTGTCGACCTCGATGCGGTTGACGACCTTGCCCTCCACCAGCGACTCCAGCGCCCACACCAGGTGCGGCAGGTCGATGCGGTTCATCGTGGAGCAGAAGCAGACCGTCTTGTCGAGGAAGACGATCTCCTTGTCCTGGTCGGCGAACCGGTTCGCCAGCCGCCGGACCAGGTTCAGCTCGGTGCCGATCGCCCACTTCGACCCGGCCGGGGCGGCCTCCAGGGTCTTGATGATGTGCTCGGTCGAACCGACGTAGTCGGCCGCGGCCACGACCTCGTTCTTGCACTCCGGGTGCACCAGCACGTTCACGCCGGGGATGCGCTCCCGTACGTCCCGTACGGACTCCACCGAGAAGCGTCCGTGCACCGAGCAGTGCCCGCGCCACAGGATCATCTTCGCGGCCCGCAGCTGCTCGGTGGTGAGCCCGCCGTTCGGCTTGTGCGGGTTGTAGACGACGCAGTCGTCCAGGGACATGCCCAGGTCCCGCACGGCGGTGTTGCGGCCGAGGTGCTGGTCGGGCAGGAACAGCACCTTGTTCTCGGAGTGGTCGGAGTGGCCGGGGTGCCCGCCCTGCTCGAACGCCCACTCCAGGGCGCGCTTCGCGTTGGACGAGGTGCAGATGGTGCCGCCGTGCTTGCCGGTGAACGCCTTGATGTCGGCGGAGGAGTTCATGTACGCGACGGGGACGGTGGCCTCGGCGATGCCCGCCTCGGTCAGCACGTCCCAGCACTCGGCGACCTGCTCGGCGCTGGCCATGTCGGCCATCGAACAGCCGGCGGCGAGGTCGGGCAGGACGACCTGCT
Organism: Streptomyces sp. A01; assembly: GCF_059026195.1. Lineage (NCBI taxonomy): Bacteria > Bacillati > Actinomycetota > Actinomycetes > Kitasatosporales > Streptomycetaceae > Streptomyces > Streptomyces sp. A01. Next base: position 185,655 of record NZ_JBWLKN010000016.1, read on the forward strand.
GGCCGTCGCCGGTGAGGATGTCGGCCGACTCGGCCATGAAGTGCACGCCGCAGAAGACGATGTACTCGGCGTCGGGCCGGGCGGCCGCGTCCCGCGCGAGCTTGAAGGAGTCCCCGGTGACGTCCGCGAACTCGATGACCTCATCACGCTGGTAGTGGTGGCCGAGCACGAAGACCTTGTCGCCGAGCTTGGCCTTGGCCGCGCGGGCGCGCTCCACGAGATGCGGGTCGGAGGGCGCGGGCAGGTCGCCCGGGCACTCCACTCCGCGCTCGCTCCGGGGGTCGGCTTCGCGGCCCAGGAGCAGCAGGGCCAGCGGCGTGGGCTGGACATCGGGAGGTTGGGCGGTGGTCACTGCACGCACCCTTTCTTTTCCGCAGACAAGCCTTTTCGTCTGATTGACGCTATCTATCATAACCGCTTCACGTCACTTTGACGATGGCCATCATGTCGATGTGACGCATTCCGGGACCGGTGGCCCATGCCGGGCCGCCCGCCGGTGTGCGAGCATGAATACGGAAGACGCGTGCCAGAGCCGGAATGAATCCGGTACGGCGCGGGTTGCAGCCGAGGGCAAGCAGTCCGTACGTACAACCCGGGAGAGAAGCAGATGACGGTTCAGGACGACACCACCACGAGTGACGGCATCCTCCTGTCCGATGCCGCCGCGGGCAAGGTCAAGGCACTGCTGGAGCAGGAAGGCCGTGACGACCTGGCGCTGCGTGTGGCTGTCCAGCCTGGTGGCTGCTCCGGCCTGCGCTACCAGCTGTTCTTCGATGAGCGCTCGCTCGACGGCGACGTCCTCAAGGAGTTCGACGGTGTGAAGGTCGTCACCGACCGCATGAGCGCCCCGTACCTGGGCGGTGCGTCGATCGACTTCGTGGACACCATCGAGAAGCAGGGCTTCACCATCGACAACCCCAACGCCTCGGGCTCCTGCGCCTGTGGTGACTCCTTCAGCTAAGGCCCCCGCGCCTGCCGGGACGCCGCGTTCCGGCCACGCTGGACCCAGACGTACGCACGGAGGCGGCGGACCCCCTGGAGGGGCCGCCGCCTCCGTGCGTACGTGGCCTCCGTACGTCATGCCGTAGTCACGTCGTACCGCAGTCGCCATGTGCGCCCTGCCGTGCCGGGACTGCCGCCCCTGGCGACTGGTCCGACCGGCCGGGACTACTTGTCCTTCGTCCCGGCCTTCGGGACCTTCTTGCCGGTCGCCGCGTCCACGACCTCACGGCCGTCCAGCGGCTCGTCGAGCTTGATCTTCTTCTCGAAGTCCTCGGCGAGCAGGATGCACTTCTGGCCCGGCTTCTTCTCCTTGCCGACGACTCGCACCTTCACCTCGGACTCCGAGGCGTCCGCCGAGACCTTGTACGTCGAGCAGACCCCGCCCCAGAAGCGCACGGTCAGCGTCTTGCCGTCCACGCTGTACGACTGAACGTGCTTCGTCGGCCGCGTACCCGGCTGGGACTCCGAGTCCTTCCCCGATCCCTCCGGCTCGTCCGGCGGCTCCTGCTCACCCTTGGCCCCGCTGATGTACTCCGGGTCCACGGCGGGGTGGGTCACGGTGAAGTCGGCCCCACCGCTCTTGGAGTCCGACGGGCGGACCGTGAAGAGCCAGGACGGCACCAGCGCCTGCTTCCCGTCCACGTACCGCATGCCGAGGCCCAGCTTCGCGCCCCGCACCTGCTGCGTGGCGGGCTCGCCACCCCGGGTGGGCTCGCACGGCGCGATCTCCCGCTTGTCGTCGCCCTTCGCCGCACCGTCGTCAGGGACCGCCGAAGCGCAGCCGCCGATCGTCACCTTGCCGTTGCCGCCACCGGTCTTGTTCAGCTCCTTGAGGGCCTCATCGGCGTCGATCAGCGGATAGTCGTCGCCCTTCGCGGGCTTAGCGAGGAACCCGCTGGCGCCGGCCAGCTCGCCGTCAGCGCCCACCTCCATGCTGGTCTGCCAGCCGTACGTCGGCAGGTCGCTGAAGACCGGTTCGGCGGTCACGGTGCGGATCGCCCCGTAGGTGCGGCTCGCGTCGAGCTTCGCGTCCGGATGCCCGACGGCGCTCAGCACGGGCTGGACGGCCTGCTTCGCCTTCGCCTCGGACACCGGGTGGGAGCTGTCGGCGGGCTCGGTCGCGCCGTCCGCCGGGCCCTGGGCGCCCTCCCCGGCCGAGCTGTCCCCGGGGGTGTCCTTGGCGCGGCCCTCGCCGCGCTGCTTGCCGCCGTCGCGCAGCGAGCCGCAGCTCGGCGGCGCGATGGCGCTGTCGCCGTCCTCCAGGGTCCGCGGCGGCTCCAGGCACTCCGTGCCACCGGGGGAGCCGAAGCGGCTGAAGGACCAGCCTCCCGCGTCCGACTCCTTCACCCGCAGCGTGGGGCTCATCTGGTCCGGCGTGCCGCCGACCTTCCAGACCCCTTGTTCAAGGCGCGGCGCGCCCGCTACGTCGAGCACCTTGGCCAGCCGCTGCACATCGGCGCGGGTGACCTTCGGGCCCGTCCGGTAGACGGGGGCCGAGTCCGGGGCGTCCGGCAGTTCGCCGGTGGCCCGGTAGCGGGCCCGGGTCGGGTCCGGCTCGCCGGCCGCGATGCCCTCACGCGTCCCGCCGCTGTACGAGTCCAGCGCGAGCGGTTCCGGCTTGCCGCCGTCGCCCGACCGGCCCGGGCCGCTCGAACCGCTGTCGTCCCCGGCCGTCGAGGCCCAGTAGGCGCCTCCGCCGCCGACCACCATCACCGCCGCGGCCACCGTCGCGATGGCCAGCGGAGAGCGGCGCTTGCGTCCCGCGGGCTCGTCGGCGTGTGCGGGAGTCTCCTCGGAAAGGTCCTCGGGGGTGTCCTCGGTGCTCACGGTGTTACTCCTTCGGCTCCGCTCGTTGTGTACGGCTCCATCCCCAGGAGGGGGACGCCGATGAGACGGAGGAGAGGAGGACCCGGTTCCCCTCGGAGTGACGGCCGTGGGAGCGGCCGGAGTTGACCGGGTCAGTCGCCGTACTCCGACATGCCGTCCAGCAGGTGGGCAGACGTCGAAGGCACCTGTACGCCGTGGATCTGGGCCGGGGCCACGGGGGCGCCGGTGGCCGACGGCTTCCCCGCGGCCCAGTGCGGGGCCATCCGCGCGCAGTCGTCCCGCAGCTGGTCGAGCGACTCTGGCTCGGCGCTGCGGGCGGGAAGATCGGGGGTGGCTTGCTGCGACATGGGCGCTCCCAGTCCAGGGGGCCGCGCGGCGCGAGCCCCGGCTATCGGAAACTGTATGCATGCTGAAGGTAGCGAAGAAAGGCCTACTATTGGGTAGTTTTGCCTGTTCGGCCGGAGGCGGCGAACCCGGTAGCGTGAGGCGACCGTCTTTACCGCCGCCCGCAGGAGCAGACTCGCCGTGCGAATTGCTGTCACCGGCTCAATCGCTACCGACCACCTGATGACCTTCCCCGGCCGATTCGCCGACCAACTGGTCGCCGATCAGCTGCATACGGTTTCCCTCTCGTTCCTGGTAGACGCCCTCGACATCCGCAGGGGCGGCGTAGCCCCCAACATCTGCTTCGGCATGGGCCTGCTCGGCCTGCGGCCGGTGCTGGTCGGCGCGGCGGGCGAGGACTTCGCGGAGTACCGCGCCTGGCTCGACCGGCACGGAGTGGACACCGCCTCGGTGCGGATCTCGGAACTGCTGCACACCGCCCGCTTCGTGTGTACGACCGACACCGACCACAACCAGATCGCCTCCTTCTACACCGGTGCGATGAGCGAGGCCCGGCAGATCGAGCTGAGGCCCATCGCCGACCGGGTCGGCGGCCTCGACCTGGTCCTCATCGGCGCCGACGACCCGCAGGCGATGGTCAGGCACACCGAGGAGTGCCGGACCCGCGGCATCCCGTTCGCCGCCGACCCCTCCCAGCAGCTCGCCCGGATGGAGGGCGAGGACATCCGCCGCCTCGTCGAAGGCGCCACGTACCTCTTCACCAATGAGTACGAGAAGGCCCTCATCGAGAACAAGACCGGCTGGACCGGGGAGGAGATCCTCGGCAAGGTCGGCACTCGGGTGACCACGCTGGGCGCGCGCGGCGTGCGCGTCGAACGCGCGGGTGAACCGGCGGTCGAGGTCGGCTGCCCCGAGGAGGACGCCAAGGTCGACCCGACCGGTGTCGGTGACGCCTTCCGCGCCGGATTCGTCGCCGGGCTCTCCTGGGAGCTCTCCGTCGAGCGCTCCGCGCAGGTCGGCTGCATGCTCGCGACGCTTGTCATCGAGACGCTGGGTACGCAGGAGTACGAGCTGCGGGGTGGGCGTTTCGTTGAACGTTTCCAGAAGACGTATGGGGCTGAGGCGGCCAACGAGGTGCGGCCGCACTTGCCTGGCGGGCTGGTCTGAGCTGGCCTCTTTTTGTCCTGAAGCGCCGGAGGGGCTGAACGGTGTCCTCAAGCGCCGGACGGGCTTATTTTGCCGGACAGGGTGGTTGTGGGTGCCGGGCGGGCTGGAGGTTTCAGTCCGCCCGGCACCGGCCGCCAGGCCCAGAGGAAGCAGCCTTGGCACAGCGAAGGTGGTGTGCCCCGTCAGGGGCGCGGGGAACTGCGCGACCAGCCACGACGCACCCGCACTCCGCGACGCGCGGACAGGCGCACGGACAAGGGCTCCCCTTCCCCGCATGGTCCGCATGATCCGCGGACACGGCCTACTCCGGAGCTACGCGGCGGACCCAGTACGAGACTCCGCGGTCCGCGCCCCGTTCGCCGACGTACTCCTGGCCTCGCATCTGGCACCACGCGGGGATGTCCAGGCGGGCGGCCTCGTCGTCGGCCAGGACGGCGATGACCGAGCCGACCGGCACCTCCTCGATGACCTTGGCCAGTTCGATGACGGGGATGGGGCAGCGCTTGCCGATCGCGTCCACCGTCAGCGCGGGGACGTCGGGCAGCGGCTCGCCGCTCTCGGACACGGCGGCCCCGGACGTACGCGCCGCGGCGGCGGGGGCGCCCAGCCGGCCCCTTACGGAGGCGACCACGCCCGGCAGCGCGGTGAGGAAGCTTTCCACGTCCGCCTCGGCCGTGCCGGGCGGCAGCGAGACCCGGATGTTGCCCTCCGAGAGGACGCCCATCGCCCTCAGTACGTGGCTCGGCGTCAGGGTGCTCGACGTACACGAGGAACCGGACGAGACGGCGAAGTCCAGCCGGTCCAGCTCGTGCAGCAGGGTCTCCCCGTCGGCGTAGAGACACGAGAACGTCACCATGTGCGGCAGCCGCCGCGCCGGGTCGCCCACCACCTCGACGTCGGGCACCAGTTCGGGCACCCGGGTCCTGATCCGGTCGACGAGGGCCCGTAGCCGTACCGCCTCCGCACCGGCCTCCTGTCGTACGGCCCGTAGCGAGGCCGCCGCCGCGACCACGGCCGGGACGTTCTCAAACCCCGCCGAGCGGCCCGACTCCCGTTCGTCCACCGGCCCTTGAGCGGCGAACCGTACGCCCTTGCGGACCGCGAGCAGCCCGACGCCCGCGGGCCCGCCCCACTTGTGCGCGCTCGCCGTCAGCAGCGACCAGCCCCCCTCGACCGGGCCCCAGCCCAGCGACTGGGCCGCGTCCACGAGCAGCGGTACCCCCGCCTCCCGGCAGTGGGCGGCGACCTCGGCCACCGGCTGCTCGGTGCCCACCTCGTGGTTGGCCGACTGGAGGCAGGCCAGCGCGACGGGCTCGGGGGGCTCGCGCAGGGCCGCCTCGTAGGCGCTCGGTGCCACCCGGCCCTGGGGGTCCACGCCGATCTCGGTGACCGAGCCGCCGGCCGCCGCGTGGGCGCTCGCCGCGTGCAGCACCGAGGAGTGCTCGACGGCCGACACGACCAGCCCGCGGCCCGCCCTGCGGCGGCCCGCGAGCGCCCCGGCGACGCCCAGGTGCACCGCGCGGGTCCCCGAAGGGGTGAAGACCAGCTCGTCGGGGCGGCAGCCGACGGCCTCGGCCGCCGTCTCGCGCGCGGCGTCGAGCAGCAGCCGCGCCCGCCGCCCCTCGCGGTAGAGCCTGGCCGGGTCGGCCCAGCCCTCGTCGAGGGCGGCGAGCAGCGCCTGGCGGGCCACTGGGTGCTGGGGGGCGGTGGAGGCGGCGTCGAAGTAGGGCACGTCACGAACGCTAGACGACGCGGGCGGGGGATGACCGGCCGCGGCCGGTCCTGTCGGCCGGGGAACGCGTTCCGCCCAGCTCAGCGCCGGGTCCCGGCCGGAGGCGAGGACATGACGAAGCCCGCTTTGGCGGGACGCCGCGCGGGCCGTTCGGGTGGCTTTGCCCGCCTCTCAGCGGTCCGTCAGTTGCCGTCCGGAGGCCGCTGTTCCACCCCTTCGGGGTGTGGACCGGCGCGTTGGGCACCCTCCCCGCGCGACCTCAAATAGCGTCCAGTAGGGTTTGGTCCGCATAAACATCCAAACCCCTGCCCGGAGCGGGCCGGCGACCGATCAGCGAGACGGCCGCAGCCGGCCGCACGGGCGAGACTCTCGGGAAGGCGCTACGTGAGTCCCAACGGCTCCGACCGCTCGTCGCGGCGCCCGATGCGGCGGAAGCTGCCGCAGGCGCTGGCCGCGGGCCTGGTCCTTGCGACCGCCACCGGCTGCACATCCAAGGACTTCCCCCGCCTCGGAATGCCCACCCCCGTCACGGAGGAGGCGCCGCGGATTCTGTCCCTGTGGCAGGGCTCCTGGGCGGCAGCACTCGCCACAGGCGTGCTGGTCTGGGGCCTGATCCTGTGGAGCGTCGTTTTCCACCGGCGCAGCAGGACCAAGGTAGAGGTACCTCCGCAGACCCGGTACAACATGCCCATCGAGGCGCTGTACACCGTGGTTCCGCTCGTCATCGTCTCGGTGCTGTTCTATTTCACCGCGCGCGATGAGAGCGAACTCCTCAAGACCTCCAAGAAGCCTGACCACGTCATCAACGTCGTGGGCTACCAGTGGAGCTGGGGCTTCAACTACATGGAGAACGTGGACGGTAAGACGTCCACACCCGCGAAGACTCCCAAGGAGGTCTCCAGCATTCCTGACCGGATGCTGAAGGCCGTGCCCAAGGGCGCCGAGGGCGTGTACGACCAGGGCACCCCGGGTGACCGCAATCCTGACAAGGGATGGCCCGGGCCGACGCTGTGGCTGCCCAAGGGCGAGACGGTTCAGTTCGTGCTCACCTCGCGCGACGTCATCCATTCCTTCTGGGTGGTGCCGTTCCTGATGAAGCAGGACGTCATTCCGGGCCACACGAACCGCTTTGAGGTGACTCCGAACAAGGAGGGCACCTTCATGGGCAAGTGCGCCGAGCTCTGCGGCAAGGACCATTCCCGGATGCTCTTCAACGTCAAGGTCGTCTCTCCGGAGCGTTACCAGCAGCACCTGAAGGACCTGGCGAAGAAGGGTCAGAACGGCTACCTCCCGGCTGGCATCGAGCAGACGGACGCCGCCAAGAACGCGGAGACCAAGAACCAGTGAGCATCCTCAATGAACCTCAGGGTGCCGCCGCCGACACGGCAAAGGCAGCACCGCCCGAGTACCGGAAAGCGCCCGGCAGTGCCGTGGTGAAATGGCTGACCACCACCGATCACAAGACGATCGGCACGATGTACCTGGTCACGTCGTTCGCGTTCTTCTGCATCGGTGGCGTGATGGCGCTGTTCATGCGCGCCGAGCTGGCTCGTCCCGGCACGCAGATCATGTCGAACGAGCAGTTC
>NZ_JBWLKN010000017.1:0-169357 GCF_059026195.1 Streptomyces sp. A01
GCCTCGGCCAGCGCCGACGCGGGCACCCCCGCCAGCTGCTCCGGTGTCGCCTTCTCGTTGCCCTCCTCATCCTTGCCACCCCCGGCGAGCAAGTACGGCGCCTTGGCGAAGGCATGCTCCCGCAGGGCCATGATGAGGAGCTTGGGAGACAGCGGCTTGCCGGTGTTCCACGCCGGGCACTGCGACTGGCAGCGCCCGCACTCCGTACACGTGGCGAAGTCCAGCAGGCCCTTCCACGAGAAGTGCTCGACCTGGGAGACACCGAACTGGTCGTCCTCACCCGGGTCCTCGAAGTCGATCGGCTTGCCCCCGCTCACCATCGGCTGGAGCGCGCCGAGCGCCACATCACCGCTGGCCTCCCGCTTGAACCAGATGTTGGGGAAGCCGAGGAAGCGGTGCCAGGCGACACCCATCGACGGGTTGAGGCCGATGGTGACCGCCCACGCCAGCGAGATGGTCACCTTCAGCATGGCGAACAGGTAGATCAGGTTTTCCAGCGTGTGCTCGCTGAGGTCCTCGAAGGCCAGCGCCAGCGGGTAGGAGACGAGATGCCGGATGTTGTAGTCCTCCGGGTGCGACGCGCCGTCGAGCGCCCGCAGGATCAGCACCCCCATCCCGATGCCCAGGATCGTGTACTCGACGTAGAACGCCTGCCAGGCGATGGAGCCGGAGAAGCGGGACTTGCGGCCCGCCCGGGACGGCAGGTTCAGCAGCCGGACGACGATGAGCGTCGAGATGCCGAGGAACAGGAACAGACCCAGGATCTCGGTGTAGACCTCATAGACGACCCAGCTGCCCACGAAGGGCAGGGAGAAGTGCGGGTCGAACAGCTCTCCGTAGGCGGTGACCAGGGCGAGCACCAGGGTGTAGAAGCCGATGGCCACGAACCAGTGGGCGATACCGACGATGCCCCACTTGTTCATGCGGGTGTGGCCGAAGAACTCCTTCAGCAACGTGATGGTGCGCTGCCCGGGAGCGTCGGTGCGGGTGCTGTCCGGCTGGCCCAGTGTGACGTACCGGTAGATGTAGAAACCGGTACGCGTGGCCAGCACCACGCCGATCACACTGACGACCAGTGAGATCACGATGGCTGCGATCTGCATGGGCTCCTGCCCCTCTCTTGGCGTCGGTCCCGGCGATCGGGGACAAGGTGGCGGGTCGGTGGGAAGGGTGCGGAGACGCGTGCCGATCTCCCACACAGGTCAATTACTAGCAGGTAACTTACCGCAGCACGACGGGGCCTGAGGCGTGCTGTCCATCACCTCGAAGCCCTCCACCGCGTCCCGCCCGGCAGGCGTGCCGCACGCCTTATGAGGCGCAGGAGTCCGCGAAGGGGACGTTCTCGCTCGCCCGGTCCACGAGCTGGGCCTGCGGGACCACGAGCTGGGCCTGCGGTGCGGCGGAGGGGCCGCCGATGCCCGAGAGGCCGAGCTGGGCGGCCCGCACCCCGGCGGCGAACCTGCTGGCACAGCCGAGTCGTTGCATCAGATCGGCGATGTGGCGGCTGGTGGTCCGGAGGGAGATGCCGAGGTTGCGGGCGATCTTCTCGTCCTTCATGCCGTCCGCCAGCATCCGCAGGATGGCGTGCTGTTCGGGTGTCAGGTCATCGCCGCCCAGCCGCCCTGGGCCGCCGTCCGGGCCGTAGCGCGAGGACTGGCTCCACAGATGCTGGTGCGTCGCCTCCAGGAACGGCATGAGCGCCGTCCCCCTGACCACGAGGGCGCCCCGTTCGGACGCCTCCGGACAGAGCGACAGGATCGCCATGCCGGTGTCGGCGACCAGCATTCCCATCGGGAGCACCGGGGAGTGCCGGATCAGCACACCGGCCTCACTCATCCGCTGCAACTGGCCATCCGGTCCCGCCGCCACGGCATGCCGCCGCGGGTGGATCGAGCGCACCCGCACACCCCGGTCGAGCAGTCGGCCGGGCCCCCACAGGACGAACCGCAGGGCCCGCATCGAGGGGCCGGAGTCCCGGCACATCACCGATACCGTCCCGCCGGACATGTCGACCAGGTCGACGAGCGCCTGCCGGGTCTCGCTCCGGTTGGTCACGTAGCTGATCTCGATGTCCGACTCTTCGGCGGTGGCCGCGGGCATGTACACCTCGACCAGCGACTCGACGATCCGCTCCAGGCCGCGGAACTGCTCGAAGCCGCGCTCCAGCAGCTCCTGCTGGCTGCGGAGCTTGCGCAGCAGCGCCGCCTCGGGCGCCACGGGCACGACCTTGCCGCCCTCCCGGTCCATCCTGCCGACCAGGCCGAGTTCGTCCAGCGAGTCCCAGACCGCCTGGGCCTCGTCCGGGGCGAGCCCCAAATCCTTGCCCAGCAGGGCTGGGTCGGTCTCGCCGCGCGATCTCAGCTCTAAGTACACAGCCAGTTTCGACGCCTCGGACATCTGTGAACTGCCGGTCCTCACGGTGTGCGCCACCTCTCCCCCCATGCGCGCGCCAGCGCACCGCGCTGCCGTGGGAGGGATCATGGCACCCAGTGCCATCCGGAGACAGGCGGACCAGGGCCGGTGAGACACGCATCACCCTCGCGTGGCGCCACGGGCCGGCCCCCGTCCGCAGGAGGGGACCGCGCTTCTGTCGCGCAGCCTTCATATGCGCGACATCCGCCGATAACCCGGCGCGAAAAGAGACCCGTGGCGTACATCTGCCATGGCGTCTACTTGCCGGTACAAACCCCCTGGACGTATGCACCCGACAACTATCGTTGGGGCGCCGAAAGGCTCCAGGACCCTCTTATCCGGGCCGGCCCCGAGGGGTCCTCTTTCTCTCATCTTCGACGTCTGGGGGAGACGTGGATCAATTGGTACGAGGCGACGCCAAAAACAAGCGCCCGGCAGGCGGGGAACATCCTGCGGCGCCATCGCGGCACGCATGTCCGGAACAGGATGCCCCGAATACCGGCATGGCCGGATCATACCCGCGTACGGTTCCGGAATACCATTCGGAATACCAAGGGGAAAACGCCGCCGATCACCTTCCCGACACCACCCTTCTGGTCCTCAGGGCGCGAGCTGGAAACCGCAGGGCGCTCAACGACCTGCTGGTGGAAATCACGCCGTACGTACGCCGGTTGTGCATGTCCGTCAATCGCGAGCACTGCGCCGACGCGACGCAGGAGGCGCTGCTGGCCGTCTTCCGGGGGATTCACGGGCTGCGGGAACCCGCCGCGTTCTACGGCTGGGTGCAGGCGGTCGCCCGGCGGGAGGCGATACGTGTCTCCATGCGGACCCGGCGGGCACCGGCGGTGGAGGAGATGGAGCACGCCGAACTCGTCGAGATCCCGGAGCGGCACGATCCGCTGCTGTCCGTCGACATCTCCGACACCCTCAACCGGCTGCCCGACCACCACCGCGAGGTGCTGACCCTGCGCGCGGTCTACGGGCTTGAGGAGCAGGACGCCGCCAAGCTGCTGTCGCTGCCGGTCGGCACGGTCCGGTCGCGGCTCTTCCGTGCCCGGCGGAGTTTCCAGCACGCGTGGAACCAGCGCCCGGCCTGACGCCCGGCCCGACACCGCGCGTCCGCCGGGGCGTTCGCTCCGGTGCGCCTGCCCGTGACGGCCTCACGGGCAGGCGCACCAGCTCAGCACGCCGGTCCCGGCCGTGCGGACCTCGACCGCGAGCTCCGGTCCCGGCTGCCGCCGGTGCCAGGCGCGAAAGCCTTCCGCGGTGCGCCGCACGGCGACACCCAGCAGCGTCGTCGGAGCGCCGCCCGGCGGCAGCAGCGCGGTGAACGCCTTGAAGGCCGCCTCCTTCGCGGAGAAGGCGGCGAGCAGCAGCCGCTCGGCGGCCTGCTCATCGGCGGCATCCGCCAGCCAGGACAGCTCGCCCGGGGAGAGGACGAGGTGCGCCGCCTGCCGTGGCAGCGACGTGAGTTCGAGGTCCACGCCCAGGGCGCGGTACCGGGTGCTGGGCGCCGCCACGGCGACCGCGAGACCTCCCGAGTGGCTGAGGGACCCGGCGCTGCCCACGGGCAGCCGCGGCCGCCGCCCTTCGTACCGGATCTCCCTGGCCCGGAACCCGGCACCGGCCAGCGCGCGGCGTGCCGCGCACCGCCCGGCCAGGAACTCCGCGCGGCGCGGCGGCAGCATGGCGTCCGCCAGCCGCCGCTCGACGGGGCCGGCGGGCACCGCGTCCGGCTCGCCGCTCACGGCCACGCCGAGCGCGATGCCCCGCTCGCCGAGCAGGCCGCGCAGGCCGGGCGGCAGGCTGTTCGCCGCCTGGGGCCCGGCCGGGTCCGTCAGCACCGGTCGCGCAGCAGAGCGGGCCATTCCTGCCAGTCGGCGGGCAGATAGCCGGACAGCCATTCCGCCCAGCGCTCCAGGCCGAATCCGAGGCAGACGGAGAAGGCGGGCTGCCCGCCGAAGGTGATGTCGAAGCTCTTGCCGAAGTGCTGGTTGTGGTAGTTCAACGAGGAGTTGGCGACCGCCGAGCCGTCGTGCGCCATGCGGCCGACGAGTTCGTACTTGACGTCCATCGCCGCCTGGAAGTCCGCCATTTTGGCCCGGTCGCGGGTGAAGAACGGGTCACCGGCCGGGGCGACCCGGCAGGGCAGGGCGAGTTCGGAGGCCAGCGCCAGCACCTCGTCCAGGGCCGCCTGGCGGAAGGCGCGGGCGGCGGGCCGGTCGCCGATGAAGACGATCTCCCGCATGCTGAACGACCACAGCCGGGTCGTCGAGGGGTCCGAGTCGCCCTCGTAGCGGCTGCACCGGCCGGTCGCCGTCACCGTCCGGGGCTCGGTCAGCGCGGCGCCGCCGAAGCGTTCGAACAGGCTGAGGCAGACCGCGGGGGCGAGCACGACAGGGGCCGTCTCCAGCTCCACGGCACGCGTCGGCAGATCCGGTGCGTCGGCGAACCGGTCCAGCGCGTCCAGGTCGGCGCGGACCACGGACGTGGCGGTGATGTGCTGCGGGAAGTTGTGGGTGTAGTCGGCCTTCTCCAGCGTGGACCACGGCACCAGCGCGGGGACGGTGTACTCGTCGGCGCCGAGCCGCACGGCGATCTCGCCGAAGACCCGGTCCAGGGCGCGGATCAGCCGCGCCTCCCGGGGACCCCGTACGAACAGCCCGGGGCCGATCCGGCCATCCTCGTCGCGTGCGCCGCTCGGCGGCACCGGCAGGTCCCACTGGTCGAGCTTGGTGCGGTCGCGGCGCTTGACCGAGCCGCCGAAGCGCTGGAACGCCTGGCCGATCAGCCGCTCGACGCGGTCGGCCGTGGCGTCGTCGCTCGCGGTGAAACCGATGCGCGGGACGTCCCCGGGGTGGATGTCGTGGGTGTCCGCCTCGGTGAGGCAGTAGCGGAGCATCGCGACGAACTCGCGCCGGTCGTCGGGGTCCAGGGCCCCGGGCGCCGTCCACTCGCGGGTGACGCCAACAGCGGTTCCGGCCATGATCGGGTGGCCCTCTCTGTGGTGGTGAAAGGCGGGGTGGTGAGTGGCGGGGTGGTGCGGGACAGGCGGTGTCTACGCGCTACGCGGCAGGCGGCACGCGGCACGCGGTCTACGCCGCGGCGGGTCCGGCCTTCCCGGCGAGCCGGGACATCACGTTGGTGATCATCCGCAGGCCGTGGTCGCCGGACTGCGTCATCAGCGACTCCGGGTGGAACTGGACGGCCGCCCACGGCAGGGTGCGGTGTTCGACGGCCATCACCACCCCGTCGTCGGTGCGCGCCGTGACCCGCAGCGCGTCCGGCAGGGTCTCCGGGTCGGCGTACAGCGAGTGGTAGCGGCCCGCGGTGATCCGCTCCGGGAGCCCGGCGAGCACCGCGCCGCCGCCGTCCACGAGCGAGACCGCCGACGGCTTGCCGTGCCAGGGGTGGTCAAGCAGCCGCAACCCGCCGCCGAGGTGTTCCACGATGGCCTGCAGCCCGAGGCAGATCCCGAAGACCGCGATGCCCCGGTCCGCGGCCATCCGCAGGGTGCGGGAGGTGTCGAAGTCCGCCGGTCGGCCCGGCCCCGGCGAGAGCACCATCAGATCGGGCCGCACGGTGTCGACCAGGTCCTCGCCGAAGCCGCTGCGGTAGGTGGACACCCGCGCCCCGGCCTGCCGGAAGTACGAGGCCAGCGTCTGGGTGAAGGAGTCCTGGTGGTCCACCAGGAGCACCCGGGGACCACCGGCTCCCGGCACCGGCTCGGGAACGGGCCGCACGGCGGCGGGGCGCCGCGAGGTGGCGGCCGGGTCCGGCGCGGCGCCCGGTCCCTCGGTGCGCGCGAGGCCGTCGAGCAGGGCCAGCGCCTTCAGTTCGGTCTCGCGCTCCTCGTCCTCGGGCACCGAGTCGTAGAGCAGCGTGGCGCCTGTCCGTACGGTGGCGCGGCCGCCCGACAGGTGCACGGTGCGCAACGTGAGGCCGGTGTCCATCGTCCCGTCGAAGCCGACCCTGCCGACCGCGCCGCCGTACCAGCGGCGCGGCGAGCGCTCGTTGGCCTCGATGAAGGCGATCGCGGCGTGCTTGGGCGCGCCGGTGACGGTGACCGCCCACATGTGGGCCAGCAGCGCGTCCCAGGCGTCGCAGCGCGGATGGAGGACGCCTTCGACGTGGTCGACGGTGTGGATCAGCGTGGAGTACATCTCCAGCTGGCGGCGGCCGATGACGCGCACCGTTCCGGGCACGCACACCCGGGACTTGTCGTTGCGGTCCACGTCGGTGCACATGGTCAGCTCGGACTCCTCCTTCTCCGAGCCGAGCAGCTCCTTGATGCGCTCCGCGTCCTCCAGCGGGTCCCTGCCGCGCGCGGCGGTGCCGCTGATCGGCGAGGACTCCACCCGCCACCGGACGCCGTCGTCCTCCTCCTGGGGGCTGACGCGGACGAACATCTCCGGTGACGTGCCGACCAGGTACTCGCCCTCGCCGAGGTTGATGAGCATCTGGTACGGGGCGGGGTTGCGCTCGCTGAGCGTGCGGAACAGCCGGGACGGCCTGGACTGGAACGCCCGGGTGAAGGTGCGGCTGGGCACCGCCTCGAACAGTTCGCCCGCCCGGAAGCGTTCCCGCGCGGAGCGCACCAGAGCGGCGTACTCGCCCGGCGCGTGGTCGCCTTCCCCGCTGTCGGGGGCGGTCGGCGGGCTCGGGACCGGCGGTGTGTGGCGGACCAGGCCGCGGGTGCTGCGCCCGTCCACCTCGAAGTCGTAGAAGTGCCGGTAGGCCGTGCCCTCGACGGGGTCGACGACGGTGATGGCGTCCGGCAGGTGGAGGACGAGGGTGCGCTCCCGCGGGTCCCTCGGCTGCGTGAGAGGCACCGGGTCGAAGGCCATCACCAGGTCGTAGCCGAAGGCCCCGTACAGGCCGAGGCGGGAATCGGGCGGCCCGGCGAAGCAGTTGGTGACGGCCCGCAGGAAGCCGAACACGCTGTGCCGCCGCGTCCGGTCCTCCTCGCTCAGCCGGTCCTCTGCGGGGTCGCTGACGACGAGCCCGGTGATGCCGGGCTCCCCGCCGTCGGTGAGGTCGGCCACCTCGGTCAGGGTCTTGTCCGCCGCGCGCCTGAGCGCGGGCAGCAGCATCTGGCCGCGCTCGTTCAGCGCCCGCACCTCGACCCGCTCCAGGCCGCGCAGCACGATCTCCACCGGCGGGTCGACGTAGCCGGTGCAACCGCGCCGGTACCGCCCCAACTGCTCGTAGTCCGAGGCCAGCAGCGCGCCCCTGCGGTGGTCGAGCGCGTCTGCCAGCTGCCGGGCCGCGGTGCGCGGGTCGAGCGGGAAGCGGTGCCACTCCACCACAACGCCGCCCTCGGTGACCCACTCCCCCGGTGGCAGGAGGCGGTCCTCACGTGTGCTCATGCGCGGGGGCTCACCCCGTCCACGGTCGGGATGGAGCCGTCCTGGAGCCCGGCGGCGAGCGCGTTGCGCTTCACCTTCCAGGTCGCCGTGTGCGGCATGTCCGCCCAGCGCACGTGCAGGGGCGCGGCCAGCGGCGGCAGCCCGGCGGTCGCCTTCGCCCAGGCGTCCCGGTCGAAGGGCGCGTCGCGGCGGGTGCAGACCACCGGCTGAATCCCGTCGGGGAGCGGCACGAAGACCGCTTCGGTGAGCGCCGGGATCTGGTCGAGGATGGTGTCCTCGGCCGCCAGCAGGCTGCCCATGCCTGGCACCTGGTCGAACTCCCGGTCCAGCAGGTGGATGCAGCCCCACCGGGAGCGGTAGCCGATGTCCTGGAGGTTCCACCAGGCGCCGTCGCGGCGCTCGTCGTAGAGGTCCTGCTGGCCGACGTAGGTGACGCCGAGGCCGGTGGACGTCGCCTCGATGAAGCCGTTGCGGGTGCCGTCGTCCTTGCCGGGGCGGGGCGCGATGCGGGCCTTGGTCATGCCGGGGAAGGTGTGGCCGACGCACCGGCCGTCGGCCCGCCGGACGGAGCGGCGGGTGTACGGGCGCATGGTGACGGGGCCGGTCTCGGTCTGCCCGTACGACTGGAGGAACAGCGGCGCCCGGCGCTTGGAGGAGTCGAGCAGCACCCGGATGGTGCGCGGGTGGATGGCGTCGAACGTGCTCATGAAGATGCGTACGTTGGCGAACGGCTGGCTCGGGTGGTCGGCCAGCTCCTCCCAGTGCGTGTACATGTTGGGGTGCGCCTCGACGCCGCCCGGGCGGCATTCGGTGAACATCTCGCGCACGTTGTCCACGCCCGCGTCGGTCAGCGCGGCGATGCCGATACCGAGCTCCATCGCGGTCGCCAGGGCCGCGTAGGTGCGGGCGTGCACGAAGGAGATGCACATGGCGTACGTCTCCTTGTAGCGCAGCAGACGGGCCAGCTTGGCCTGCATGTTGATGGGCAGCTGGGTGCCGCGGCGGGCGGCGGCCACCAGTTTGGGGACGCCGGTGGTGCCCGAGGTGTGGGTGATCAGCGCCGGGTCGTCACCGGGGATGTCGTGGTAGCCGGGCCGCTGGGATGTCGGCGCGTCGTCCAGGGAGGGGAGCCCGGCGGCCGCTCCGTGGGTCAGCAGCACGGAGGGGACGAGGGCGCGCAGCCGGTCGCCCTCGGGGCCCGCCTCGGCGAACCGGGCGGGGTCGGTGACGAAGTGGGCGGGCTTCAGCCGCTCCATCATCACCGTGACCGTCTCCCAGTCCAGGAACGGCGCCAGCATGGCGGGCACGGCGCCGATCCGCGCGACGGCGCACGCGAGGAAGAGGATGTCGGCGTTGTGGCTCTTGTGGACGCCGACGACGTCACCCGGCCGCACTCCGGACGCGTACAGCCGGGCGGCGAGGTCCTCGACCATGTCGCCGACGTCGGCGTACGTGGGGCGGGTGCCGAGGCCGGGAGCGACGTCGAACGGCTTGTCCAGGTAGAACAGCGAGTCGGGGTGGCGCAGCGCGGCCTGCTGGGTGATGAGTCCCAGCGAGAACAGCTTTCCGGGTCTGGGCAGATCAGTGGGCACCGGCACCGGTGGATCTCCTCTCACGTTGTGGTCCGTCCGGGATGGGGCCGACGGCGTCCCGCCGGGGCGGGGACGGCGCGTCGGGGCGGGGGCGAGGCGTCGCTGTCGGCGGGGCGGCGGGGCGGCCGTCGCGTACGGCGGGGCCCCCGGGGCGCGCGCCGTACCGGCCGGGGTGGCGTGCGCGCCCTGGGCCGGGGTCACGGCCCAGGGCGCTCCCCCGGCCGCTAGCCGGCCTGTCGCGCCGCTTCGGGCGCCCGGTAGGCGAACTCGGCGCGGCGCGGCTTCAGCGTCCCGCCGTCGTTCTGGATGCGGTCCAGGTACCAGCGCACGACGTCCCGTACTGTCTCGCGGTCCATGGCGAAGCCCGTGGTGTGGGTGCCTTCGACGGAGGCGGTGTTGGGCTGTTCGAAGTGCTTACCGTTGATCATGTACGAGGCGTAGAACTGGATGCCGTCGTCGAGCTTCTTGTCGACGGCGGTCAGCATGCCCTGGCTGGAGACGAACTGCGGCTTGCGCAGCCCGGCGAGCGCGAAGACCTCCTCGATGACGCTGCCGGTGGTCGGCGAGGTCGCGTTGTTGAGGTGGTAGATCTTCGCGAGGTCGCCGCCGGTGCCGATGGTGACGGCGTTGGAGGCGACGTGGTCGACGGGCACCAGGTCGCACTCGATGCCCGGGTCGGCGATGATCGGCACCCGGCGGTGCTGGAGCAGGTTGCCCAGCTCCGTCTGGACGGCGTCGCGGAAGCGGAGCACGGAGGAGACGAACCCGTACAGGCCGGTGAAGCTGGTCGCCGCGTAGGTGGCGCTGTGCCCGATGACGATGGAGGGCCGCAGGATGCGCCAGTCGAGACCGGAGTCCACGACCATGCGCTCGCCGAGCGTCTTGGTCGACTCGTAGACGTTGTTGGCCCAGGTGGTGTCCTCGGGCAGGGTCTCCGTCATCAGCCCGGTGCGGCGCCCGGCCACGTAGGCGGTGCTGACGTGGTTGAACACCGGCCGGCCCAGCGCGCGGGCGAGTGCCACGACGCTCTCCGTGCCCAGCACGTTCATCTGGGTGATCTCTTCGGCGTGCCGGTCCTCGTACTTCAGGGAGGCCGCCACGTGCCAGACCGTGCCGACCTCGCCGACGCGCTCGGCGAGGCTCGCGACGTCCAGCTCGGTGATGTCCCCGGCCACCGCGCGGCTGCGCTCAAGGACCGCCGGGAGCAGGCCGTGCAGGTCGTAGACCTCCGCCGCGTGGCCGAGCGCGCTGTGCAGCCGCTGCGTCGCCGCCGCGTCGTCCGCGCCGCGCACGAGGCACACGAGGTCGCCCTCGGTGCGGGCGAGGAGTTCCAGGGCTATGGCGCCGCCGACGAAGCCGGTCGCGCCGGTGACGAAGTGGGTGGGGTGGGTAGTCACTGCTGAGCCGCCATTCCGGAGAGGGCCGGGGTGTCGTAGTGGGTGCGCAGGTGGTCCGCGATCGTGGTGAGGCTGTCGAAGACCTCGGTGGGCACGTCCATGTCCCACTCGACGCCGAAGCTCTCCTCGATCGTGCCGAGGAGCTGGGTGAACGCCCAGGACTCCAGGCCGATGGAGGCCAGCGGCATGTCCGCGAGGCCGGTCGCGGGGAGGTCGGTGCGGTCGGCGACGACACCGCGCAGCAGCTCGCACAGCCGGTCCAGCACGGCGTCCGCGTCCGCGCCCGCGGCACCGGCCGACGCCGCGCCGCCCGCCGCCACGGCCCCCGTGGTCGCCGCGCCGTCACCGGGGGCGGCCTGGGTGAGCGTGACGGGCGTCGCCGCCGTGCCGGTGGTACGCGCGTCGAGCTGGTCCAGGAACTCCTGGATCGCACGCTGGAAGGAGACCCCGTCCTCCATGTACGGCAGGTGCCCGACGTTGCGCAGCCACACGGTGGTGACGTCGTCGATGAGCTTCTCGGCCTCGGCGGCGTTCTCCTCGTCCCACAGGGTGTCCTGGTCGCCCAGGAGCAGCATGGTGGGCTTGGGGATCTTCGCGAGCTGGTCGGCGCCGTCGACCGCCTGGAGGGCGGAGCGGAGGTTGGCCAGCATCGGCTCGGCTGGGTGGACGCTGGTGAACGCCTCCCGCAGTCCGAGGTATCCGGCCGCGCCCATCTCGCTCATGGCCCGCTCGCTGAACACCACGGAGTACAGGTGGTCCCAGAGCGCGTTGGTGCCGCCGTTGGCGAGGGAGTTGATGCACGCCCGCTCCGTGGCCCTGCGCTGGAGGCCGTCCGACGGCGTGCACGAAGGTCCGGTGAGCACCAGCCCTTCGACGCGCTCCGGGTATCTGACGGCGAAGTCCCGGCAGATGAAGGACGACGTGGACGTGCCCACCAGGTGGGTGCGCTCGATGCCGAGGCCGTCGAGCAGCGCGAGCAGGTCCGAGACGTGGTCTTCCCAGTTCAGGTCCGCCTTGAGCGAGGACGCTCCCTGGTTGCGCAGGTCGTAGGTGAGGACCCGGTTCTTCTTGGCGAGCTGGTCGGTGTAGTTCCGCCAGATCGGCGCGATGATGAAGAAGTTGTTGACCAGCGTGATGTGCGGTCCTTCGTCACCGTGCAGTTCGTAGTACAGCTCGATGTCGTCCGATACCTGGAGCGTTGTCTCCGAGGTGTAGCGGATATCGAGTGCGAGCGGCCTTTCCATCTTCGTCCTTCCGGAGTGGTGCGGCGGCACGGATATGGCTGAATGCCTCAGGGCCGCAGAAGTTTTTTGAGGATCTTCCCGGCGGGATTCCTCGGCACCTCGTCGATGAATTCGATACGGCGCGGGCGCTTGTACGGCGCGAGAGCGGAATTCAGGTAACGCAGGAGTTCGCCCCGGTCCGCACCGGCTTCGCCGGTCACGACAAAGGCGAGTGGCACCTCGCCGTAATCGGCGTCCGGAATGCCGACGACGGCCGCGTCCCTGACGGCGGGGTGAGCGCGCAACGCCCGCTCGATCTCCGCCGGATAGACGTTCTGCCCGGCCCTGATGATGAGGTCTTTTCTGCGGTCCACGAGGTGGATACGGCCGTCCTCGTCGAGGAAGCCGAGATCCCCGGTGCGGGTCCAGCCGTCGACCGTGATCTCCTCGGTCGCCGCGTCGTCGTCCCAGTAGCCGCGCATGACACCGGGTCCGCGTACGCAGATCTCACCGATCGCGCCGGGCTCCGCCTCCGTGGCCTCGGCGGTCAGCACCCGGACCGACATGCCGGGGATGACGCGCCCGGCGGGCAGGACGAGCGGTTCGCCGTCCGGGCCTTGAAGGGCCGTGTGCTCGGCGGGACCGAGCGTCACGAAGGGGCCGCCGACCTCGGTCATGCCGTAGACCTGCCGGAAGCCGCAGCCGAGCCGCTTCTCGGCCTCCGCGTACAGCTCGGGCGGCATGGGGGCCGCGCCGTAGAGGACTTCCCGCAGGCTGGACAGGTCGGCTGAGGCGAACGACTTGCCCGCGAGCAGGAAGCGGAGCATCTGGGGGACGAGCCAGACGTGGGTGGCCTGGTGGGTCTCGATGGCCGACAGCGCGGTCTGCGGCTTGAAGCCGGGGATCAGCACCACGGTCGCGCCCGCGGCCAGGTAGGTCAGCGAGACGACGACGCTGCCGTGGTACAGCGGGCAGCAGTTGACCAGCACGATGTTGTCGGGGGCGTCGGGCGCCGCCGAGACGGCGAGCCAGCCCAGCGCGATGGCCCGGAACGAGCCGTGGTCGACGGTGACGCCCTTGGCCTGGCCGGTGGTGGCCGAGGTGTGCAGGATCGCGGCGAGGTCGTCGTCGGCTACGGCCGGGAGCGCGCCTGGCGCTCCCGGCGTGGCGGCGAGCCGGTCGTACTCCTCGCCGTCGAGCCTGACCCGGACGCGCACCGGCAGCCCCGGGTGCTTGTCCAGCAGCGCCGTCTCCCCGACCACGGCCACCGCCCCGGTGCGCTCGGCGACCGCGGTCACCTCGGCGGGCGTGAGGCTGTGGTTGAGCGGCACGAACAGGGCGCCGAGGCGGGCCAGCGCGAAGTACGTCTCCAGGACCTCGACCCGGTCCAGGGACAGGACCACGACCCGGTCGCCGCGCTCGATGCCCAGGCCCGCCAGGCCGTGCGCGAGGCTCACGGTGCGGTCGTGCAGCTCCGCCCAGGTGACGGAGCGGCGCTCGTCAACCAGCGCCGTACGGCTGGGAAAGCACTGCCGGTTGCGCTGGAGTATCTGGGTCAGCCACATCAGGCGCCGCCGGCCTGCGCCGCCGCCGCACGGCCCGCCACGAACCGGTCGTAGTCGGCGATGGTGGACAGCCCGTCCATGTCCTCGGCGGTGACCTCGGCGCCCGTGCGCTCCTCGATGAGCAGCACCAGGCGCACCAGGTCACCTGAGTCGATGCCGCTGTCGGAGAGGTCTGCGTCGTCGGGGATGGACTCGGCGAACTCGGGCATGCCGGTCAGTTCGACGAGCATCTCGCGGACGGAATTCATGACGTGCCTTTCGTTGCGGTGCCACTGAAGGTGTTGTCCCAGGAGCCGTCGCCCACCGGGCAGTCGTGCTCGGCCAGCGGCACTCCGGCGGCCACCGGCCAGGGCAGGAAGCGGCTGGGAACGGAACCGGCGCAGAAGTCCACGAAGCCGGACTGGCCGCGCTTGTGCCGGATGGACAGCAGCGCGAAGACCGGGTCGAGGGGCTTCCACAGCCCGTCCTCGTCCAGCACTTCCAGCCAGGAGTGCTCGGCGTCCAGCACGCCCATGAACCGCCCGCGCCGGGTCCGGGTGCGCAGCCCCGCGGCGTCGGCGCGGCGCTGCGACTCCCGTGAGCACACGGTGCAGTCCATGATTCCGACCTCGTCCACCGCCTCGCGGCTGACGCGCAGCGCGGGGTGCATCCACTGGAAGCGGAAGCGGCCGCTGGTCAGGTCGTGCAGCATCTCGTCGAAGAGCGAGCGGGCCACCGGGGAGATCAGCGCGCTGCGCCGCCCGCCGGTGGACACCCGGCCCGAGAGGTGGACGCGCGGGCTGTCCTCGACGATGAGCACGCCGTCCTCGGTGCGGGAGTCCTGAGCGCAGCCGAGCTCGTGGGTCCGGCCGCCGAAGACCTCGGGGACCGGCAGCACCACCCGCCACGTGCCGCCCGGGCAGTGCGGCTGCGAGCAGGACAGTTTCCAGTCCACGTCCCAGCCGCGCGGCGCCGTCCACGTCTCCGGTGGTGAGGACGCGTAGCGGATCATCATGCGCTGTCCGGCGAGCGGGACGCTGGTGATGGCGCCCGAGTACAGGGCGACGTTCGCCAGGTCGTAGTAGTCGAACCTGAGGCCGGGGCCCTCGCCCTCGTGCGGGATGCCCGCCTGTACCAGCCGGTCGAGCAGGGCGTCCTTGCAGCCGAGCAGGGCCAGCGCGCCCGCGCGGTCCACCGTGGGGTTCCGGTACTTCTCCGGCATCGGGATCAGGTCGCGCAGCGCGTCGAGCCATGGCTGCGCGGCTGCCTCGTCCAGGCCGGGCGGCCCGGCGGCCGGACCTCCGGCTGAGCCCAACTGAGGAGCCACGGGATCACTGTTCCTTCCGCAAGCGCTGGTCGGCTTGAGTCGAGTGGGGTGCACACGGGAGGCGGGGCACCGGCGCCGGTCCGTCCCGGCGGGACGCGGCGGAGAAGGGCCGCGCATCCAGGAAAGAGTCACCGCTGTGTCCGCACACTCCCTGCGTCCGAGAAATTTCCTCACCGGTCCCGAGGGGCCGCCCACGGGCTGGTGTCCGGCAAGAAAGCCTGGTCCCGGGGGGATTGCGGGAGGGCGGGCGCGACTCCTTCCCAGGAGACGGCGTTGTGCGCGTTCGGCGCGGCCGGGCCGCTCGGCGCGGTCCCGGCCGCGGCTGCGAGCCGCGGCAACGGCCGACGGGGGCCGTCCCCGGCCGTCGGCAGCAGACACGACCCCACTGACCGTGAGAGGCAGGTGAGCCCGGCATGACCACGTCCACGACCGAAGTGCAGGCGGGCGCCTTGGACGACTTCGAGGCGCTGCTGGCCGCTGACGAGCGCATCGAACCGCACGACCGGATGCCCGACGGGTACCGGCGCATGCTCATCCGGCAGATCGCCCAGCACGCCCACTCGGAGCTGATCGGGATGCAGCCGGAGGGCTCGTGGATCACCCGTGCCCCGTCACTGCGCCGCAAGGCGAGCCTGCTGGCCAAGGTGCAGGACGAGGCGGGGCACGCGCTGTATCTCTACTCGGCCGCCGAGACCCTCGGCGTGACCCGCGCCGAGCTGCTCGACGCGTTGCACAGCGGACAGCAGAACTACTCGGCGACGTTCAACCATCCCGCGCTGACCTGGGCGGACACCGGCGCGATCGCCTGGCTGACGGACGGCGCCGCCGTCGTCAACCAGGTGCCGCTGTGCCGCACCTCCTACGGTCCTTACGCGCGGGCGATGCTGCGCGTGTGCCAGGAGGAGGCGTTCCACGTCCGCCAGGGGTACGACGTGCTGTGGTCGCTGTGCAGGGGCACGCCGGAGCAGCGGGCGATGGCGCAGGACGCGGTCAACCGGTGGTGGCTGCCCGCTGTGGCGCTGATGTTCGGCCCGCCGGACACCCCCGCGCGTGACGGCGAGGTCTCCCGCACCACCTCCATCGGCACCTCCCTCAGCCAGCGGTCGATCGCCTGGGGCATCAAGCACCACACCAACGACGAGCTGCGGCAGCGGTTCGTCGACAACTGCGTGCCGCAGGCGGCGCAGTTGGGGCTGACGCTCCCTGACGACCAGATCCGTTGGAACGAGGAGCGCGGCCACTACGACTTCACCCCCATCGACTGGCAGCAGTTCCGGCCGCTGCTGGCCCAGGACTCGCAGTGCAGCAGACAGCGCCGCGCGCACCGGGTGGCGGCGCACGAGAACGGGGCGTGGGTGCGCGACGCGGTCGACGCGCACGCGGCACGCCGCGCGCAGGACAGGGAAAGAGAAGATGCCTCATGAACACACCGGTTGCCCCCTCCCAGGCACTGTGGGAGGTGTTCGTCAGATCCCGCCGGGGGCTGGCGCACCAGCACGTCGGGTCGGTGCGCGGCGCCGACACCGAGATGGCGCTGCTGAGCGCCAGGGACCTGTACGCCCGGCGTGGCGACCCGGTCTCGATCTGGGTCGTGCCCGCCGACTGCGTCCGCGCCTCGGCGCCGCAGGACAAGGGCGCGCTCTTCAGCAACAGCGCCGGCAAGCCCTACCGCTACCCGGACGACTACGTGGCGCTGAACGAGGCGGGAGAACATGACGGTTAGCGACGCGCGGACACCGGCCGCCACAGCCGGTGTCACCGAGTACGCGCTGCGCCTGGGCGACGACGCGCTGATCCTCAGCCACCGGCTGTCGGAGTGGATCACCAACGCGCCGACCGTCGAGGAGGACCTGGCGCTGGCCAATATCGCCCTCGACCTGCTCGGGCACGCCCGTACGCTGCTGAGTTACGCCGGGGAGACCGCGGGCGCGGGCCAGAGCGAGGACGATCTGGCGTATCTGCGGACCGAGCGCGAGTTCCGCAACGTGCTGCTCGTGGAGACCCCGAACGGCGACTTCGCCGTCACCATGGCCCGGCAGCTGTACTTCAGCCATTACTACCGGCTGCTGCTGGAGGCCCTGGAGGCGTCCACCGACCCGGTGCTCGCCGCCTTCGCCACCCGCGCGGGCAAGGAAGTCACGTACCACTGCCTGCACGCCGACCAGTGGACGGTCCGGCTGGGGGACGGCACGGCGGAGAGCCACCGCCGCATGCAGGAGGGGCTGGACCAGCTGTGGCCCTACACGGCCGAGCTGTTCGACAGCGACAGCCTCGTCACCGGGCTCGCCGACGCCGGGACCGGGATCGACCCGGCCGGGCTGCGCGACGCCTGGCTCACGGCGGTCACCTCCGTACTGACCTCCGCCACCCTGACCGTGCCTCGGGCCAGATGGCGTGCCGAGGGCGGCAGGGACGGGCTGCACACGGAGGGATTCGCACCGCTGCTGGCCCAGTTCCAGGCGCTGCGCCGACAGTACCCGGGAGGCGTCTGGTGACGGCCGTCCAGCGCACAGGACCCGAGTTGGTCAGGGCGCGCGTGCACGCGCTGCCCGACCCGGAGCTGCCGGTGATCACCCTCTTCGAGCTCGGTGTGATCAGGGACGTCGGCTTCGCCGACGACGGGGTGCTTGAGGTCGCCGTCACCCCGACGTACACCGGCTGCCCGGCCATGGAGGTCATCGTCGCCGACATCAAGGACACCCTCACCGCCTGCGGGTATCCCGACGGCCGCGTACGGCAGTTGATCTCCCCGGTGTGGACGTCGGACTGGATCAGCGCCGAGGGCCGCCGCAAGCTCGCGGAGAGCGGTATCACGCCGCCGGGCCCGGCCGGCGCCCCGCTGGAGATCCGCATCGGGACCGGCGTCGCCTGCCCGCACTGCGGCTCCACGGCCACCCGGCCGCAGGCACCGTTCGGCGCGACCCGGTGCCAGACGGTCCTCGCGTGCGCGGCCTGCCGGGAGACCTTCGCGCATATGAGAGCGACGTGACGACGCGGCATGAAGGGCAATGCACCCATGGACCTCCAGGACACCCCCGTAACCGCGCCCGCCGCCGGGTTCTCGCTGCTCCGGGTGACGTCGGTCGAGCGGCTCACCGACGACACCGTCGCCATCAGCCTGCGGGTGCCGGACTCCCTCGCCGGGACCTTCGCCTACCGCGCCGGACAGCATCTGACGGTGCGGCATCTGACCGGGGGCAGGGAGCTGCGCCGCAGCTACTCGGTGTGCCCGCCGCCCTGGCCCGCGACAGGGTCCGCGACGGGGCCCGCACTGCGCCTGGTGGTCAAGCGGCTGGGTGACGGGGGGTTCGGCGAGTACGCCCTGACCCGGCTCGCGCCGGGCGACCTTCTTGAGGCCGGGCCGCCCACCGGCGGCTTCCGGCTCGCCGAGGCGCCCGGTGCCCACCATGTGCTGGTCGGCGGCGGCAGCGGCATCAGCCCGCTGCTGAGCATGGCCGCCGCCGCGCTGCGCGACGACCCGGCGTCCCAGGTGTCGCTGCTGTACGCGAACCGCACCGCCATGTCGGCGCTGCTCACCGACGAGCTGGGCGACCTCAAGGACGCCTGGCCGGACCGGTTCACTGTGCTGCATGTGCTGACCCGGGAGAGCCGCGAGGCCAGTCTGCTCTCCGGGCGCATCGACGCCGAGCGGCTGCGGGGGCTGCTGTCCGCGGTCGGTGCCGCGCCCGACGACCGCACCTACTTCTACCTCTGCGGCCCCTGGGGGCTGGTCGAGGCGGTACGCGAGGGGCTGGCGGACTGGGGGGCCGACCCGGCACGGACACGGTACGAGCTCTTCTCCGCCGACGGCGGGCCACCCGCCCCCGGGGACGAGCCCCCGGCGGCGGACGGGCCGCCGTCGGCCGGGGCCCGGGTCGCCGCGCGGCTGGGCGGCCGGACGACGGTCGTCCACATGGAACCCGAGGAGCGCGTGATCCTCCAGGCGATGGTCCGCGCCCGGCCGGAGACCCCGTACTCGTGCCGCGACGGACTCTGCGGCACCTGCCGGGCCCGGGTGGTCGGCGGAGCGGTGCGCATGGACCGGCAGTACGCCCTGGGCGCCGACGAGGTCGCCGCCGGTTACACCCTGGCCTGCCGGGCGCAGCCCGTCTCCGGGGACGTGGAGCTGGACTTCGACGCGTAGGCCGTGTCCGGCGGATCGTGGGGGCGAGCGCGGGGGTCCCTGTCCGTGCGTCGCGGAATGCGGGTGCGTCGTGGCTGGTCGCGCAGTTCCCCGCACCCCTGAGGGGGCACCTTCCCCTTCGCTGTGCCAGGGACTGCTGCTTCCCTCTCCCTTGCGGCCCAGGGACAGGGGTTCCAGCCCGTACGTCGCCAACTGCGGGTGCGTCGTGGCTGGTCGCGCAGTTCCCCGCGCCCCTGACGGGGCACCTCCTGCGCTGTGCCAGGGACGGGCGGCTTCCCCTGGCCTTGCGGCCTGGGGTCCCGTTACTCGCCGAGGGCGCCGTCGGCCAGCTCGCGTACGACGTCGAGCTGGCCGACGTGCCGTGCGTACTCCTGGAGGAGGTGGAAGAGAATCCAGCCCAGCGTCGGCGCCTCGGCCTCCGTCGCGAACCGCCCGCCGGTGGCCGCTTTCGCCTCGGCCGGAACTCCGGCGACCACCTCGCGGGAGCGGGCGCACTGCTCCCTGAACCCGGCCAGCACCACGGCCGCCGACTCGTCGGCGGCGACATGCCAGCGGTCGTCGCGGCCGCGGTCGGCCCACACCTCGCCCTCGGTCATCCGCTCGCCGAGGAACCCCCAGCACAGCCAGCGCTTCTCGACCGCCCCCAGATGCCTGACGAGTTGCAGCGGCGTCCAGCCTGAGGGCAGTCGGCTGGAGCGCAGTTCCTCCTCGGCGAGCCCGTCGAGCTTGCGCAGCAGGGTGGCACGGTAGTAGTCGAGATAGCCGTCGAGCAGCTCACGCGGGTCGGTGATGGTGATCGGCGGCTCGTCGAGCGGAGTGGCGGGTTGCGTCATGCCGCGATCCTACGAACCGGAAGCGGCGGGCGGCAGGCGCCACGGACGGCGAACCGGCGGCCGCCCGGCAGTCACGGCCGCGACTGCCGCTCGCTGCCGCCTGGTGCTGTGTGGCGCCCGTCGTGCCCGTGGTGCCTGCTCAGCGCCCGTGCCGCGATCATGACAGTTCACCGTTATACGGACGCAGTTGTTTCTTCAACGGACGGTTTTTGGCCAACTTCCTGACGCGCCCCTGACATTCCTGTCCAGGGGGTGGGACTCTTCCCCTCGTCCGACGCACAGCACCCCCACAGCTTCCGCTGCGCGACGGTACGCACGTCCCGCGACACGCGCTCCGGCAGGCTTTCGCTGCACGCGGTCGTCGAACGTGCCCCCACCTCCCCCCACGCGTGTTCCCTAGCTCCGCTTCGCTCTGCCCCCGGGCGGCCACCCAGCCGCCCGGAAACCCCTGGGCCGCCGGTTGTCGCGGCCGCAGCAGAAGGAGTTTCGCGTGAGACGCACCCCCCATCGGCGTACCGCCACCACCGGCGCGTTCGTCGCCGTAGCGGCCATGATCGCTGTCGGCGTACAGGCCGCCAACGCCACCGCCGAGTCCGACGAGTCCGCCCCGATGTCGGCGGCGGCCAAGCCCGACCCCGGCGCCCTGCCGGTCAAGCTGTCGCCCGCCCAGCGGGCCGAGCTGATACGAGACGCCAACGCCACCAAGGCGGCGACGGCGAAGACCCTCCAGCTCGGCGCCAAGGAGAAGCTGGTCGTCAAGGACGTCTCGAAGGACGCCGACGGCACCACCCACACCCGCTACGAGCGCACCTACGCCGGGCTCCCCGTCCTCGGCGGCGATCTCGTCGTGGAGGAGACCAAGTCCGGCAAGGTCGCCGCGGTCGCCAAGGCCACGAAGCGGCAGGTGCGGGTGGCGACCACCACCCCCACCGTCCGCGCGGACACCGCCGAGCAGGCCGCCGAGCGCCTGGCGCGGGCCGACGACACCAAGAAGGCCGAGGCCAAGGCGCCGCGCAAGGTCATCTGGGCCGCGTCCGGCACGCCGGTCCTCGCCTACGAGACCGTGGTCGGCGGTGTGCAGGAGGACGGCACGCCGAACGAGCTGCACGTCATCACCGACGCCAAGACCGGCAAGAAGCTCTTCGAGTTCCAGGGCGTCAAGAACGGCACCGGGAACAGCCAGTACAGCGGCAAGGTGGACGTCGGCACCGCGGGCACCTCCGGCTCGTACAGCATGAGCGACACCACCCGCGGCAACCACAAGACGTACAACCTCAACCGCGGTACGTCCGGCCAGGGGACGCTGTTCACCGACGCCGACGACGTGTGGGGCGACGGAACACCGTCCAACATGCAGACGGCGGGTGTCGACGCGCACTACGGCGCGGCTCTCACCTGGGACTACTACAAGAACGTGCACGGCAGGTCCGGCATCAAGGGCGACGGGGTCGGCGCGTACAGCCGCGTCCACTACGGCAACAACTACGTCAACGCCTTCTGGCAGGACTCCTGCTTCTGCATGACGTACGGCGACGGCGCGAACAACGCCAAGCCGCTCACCTCGATCGACGTCGCGGCGCACGAGATGACGCACGGCGTCACCGCGGCCACCGCCAACCTCACCTACAGCGGCGAGTCCGGCGGCCTCAACGAGGCCACCTCCGACATCTTCGCCGCGGCCGTCGAGTTCGCCGCCAACAACCCGAACGACGTCGGCGACTACATGGTCGGCGAAGAGATCGACATCAACGGCAACGGCACCCCGCTGCGCTACATGGACAAGCCCTCCAAGGACGGAAAGTCCAAGGACAACTGGTACTCCGGTATCGGCGGCATCGACGTCCACTACTCGTCGGGCGTCGCCAACCACTGGTTCTACCTGGCCTCCGAGGGCAGCGGCCCCAAGGTCATCAACGGTGTCAGCTACGACAGCCCGACCTACGACAACCAGCCGGTCACCGGCATCGGCCGGGCGGCCGCCGAGAAGGTGTGGTTCAAGGCGCTGACCCAGCGCATGCAGTCCAACACCAACTACGCGGGCGCGCGTGACGCGACGCTGTGGGCGGCCGGTGAGCTGTACGGCGTCGGCAGCGCCCAGTACAACGGCGTGGCGAACGCCTGGGCGGCGGTCAACGTCGGCAGCCGGGTCTCCACCGGTGTCACGGTCACCGGTCCGGGCGACCAGACCACCGTGGTGAACACGGCCGCGAGCCTCCAGATCAAGGCGACCAGCACCAACCCGGGCGCCCTGACCTACGCGGCCAGCGGTCTGCCCGCCGGTCTGTCGATCAACTCCTCGACCGGTCTGATCTCCGGTACGCCCACCACCACCGGGACCAGCAGTGTGACGGTCACGGTGACGGACTCGGCCAGCAAGACGGGCACGACGGCCTTCAAGTGGACCGTCAACGCCTCCGACAGCGGCAACATCTTCGAGAACACCGCCGATGTGGCCATCCCGGACGCCGCGGCCGCGGTGACCTCGCCGATCACCGTGAGCCGCGCGGGCAACGCCCCCGCGACCCTCAAGGTGGACGTGGACATCGTGCACACCTACCGCGGTGACCTGGTCATCGACCTGGTCGCGCCGGACGGCACGAACTACCGCCTGAAGAACTCCAGCACCAACGACTCCGCGGACAACGTGAAGGCGACCTACACCGTCAACGCGAGCAGCGAGGCGGCGAGCGGCGTCTGGAAGCTGAAGGTGCAGGACGTGTACGCCCAGGACAAGGGCTACATCAACAGCTGGAAGCTGACCTTCTAGAACCGGCTGACCCACCGTTCCGGCCGGTCTCCGCGGCCCTGTGACCACGGAGGGTGTCCAGAAGCAGTCGAACGGATGTGAACCAGGCGCCGCCCGGGGAGAGTTCGTCCCCCCGAGCGGCGCCTTCGTCCGTTATCCGGAGAGTGTCCCCCCGACAACGAACAAATTATCGGCCAGCCGCTCAGAAATCAGTGACATGTCCGCGCCCGTATGACAGTCTGCCCACGCATATCGCACCTCTTGTGTGACCGGACGGCCCTTCCCCGCCGCCCGGTCCATCCCCCCACAGCAAGAAGGAGTTCGCGTGAGCAACACCTCCGGCATATCCCGGTCCACTCGTACGCGCCGTGCCGCGGTCGCCACGGGAGCGGCCGTCGCCGCGGCGGCGCTGCTGGCCACCGGCATGACCACCGGCTCCGCCGGTGCCGCCGACACCGCGTCGGCCGCCACCGCCGTCAAGCTCAGCGCCTCCCAGCGCGCCGAGCTGCTGCGCGACGCCGGTGCCACCAAGGCGGAGACCGCCAGGACCCTCGGCCTCGGCGCCAAGGAGAAGCTGGTCGTCAAGGACGTCATCAAGGACGCCGACGGCACCACGCACACCCGCTACGAGCGCACCTACGCCGGGCTCCCCGTCCTCGGCGGCGACCTGATCGTCCACGAGGCGAAGAGCGGCAAGGTCAAGGGCGTCACCAAGGCGACGAAGGCGACCGTCAAGGTCCCCTCGACCACGGCGAAGATCGCCCCTTCCACCGTCGCGAAGTCGGCGGTGAAGGCGGCGAAGGCCGACGACACCAAGGCGGCCAAGGCCGACAAGGCACCGCGCAAGGTCATCTGGGCCGCGTCCGGCAAGCCGGTCCTGGCCTACGAGGCGGTCATCGGCGGCGTGCAGAAGGACGGCACCCCCAACGAACTGCACGTCATCACCGACGCCGACACCGGCAAGAAGCTCTTCTCGTACCAGGGCATCGAGAACGGCAGCGGCGCCAGCCAGTACAGCGGCAAGGTCGAGCTGGGCACCAGCAAGGAAGGCAGCGGCTACGCGCTGACCGACGCGGGCCGCGGCAGCCACAAGACGCTCGACCTCAAGAACGGCCAGAGCGGCAACGGCACCGCGTTCGCCGACGACGACGACGCCTGGGGCACGGGCAAGGCCGACGACCCGCAGACGGCGGCGGTCGACGCGCACTACGGCGCCGCGACCACCTGGGACTACTACAAGTCCGTGCACGGCCGTGCGGGCATCAAGGGCGACGGCACCGGCGCCACCTCCCGCGTGCACTACGGGAAGAACTACGTCAACGCCTTCTGGGACGACAGCTGCTTCTGCATGACGTACGGCGACGGCGAGGGCAACACGCACCCGCTCACCTCGCTCGACGTCGCCGCGCACGAGATGACCCACGGTGTCACCTCGGCGACCGCCAACCTCACCTACAGCGGCGAGTCCGGTGGTCTCAACGAGGCGACCTCCGACATCTTCGCCGCGGCCGTCGAGTTCGGCGCCAAGAACGCTGAGGACGTCGGCGACTACCTCATCGGCGAGGAAATCGACATCAACGGCGACGGCAGCCCGCTGCGCTACATGGACAAGCCCTCCAAGGACGGCAAATCCCTGGACAACTGGGACAAAAAGGCCGGTGACGTCGACGTCCACTACTCGTCGGGCATCGCCAACCACTGGTTCTACCTGGCCTCCGAGGGCAGCGGCGCCAAGGAGATCAACGGCGTCAAGTACGACAGCCCGACCGCCGACGGCTCCAAGGTCGAGGGCATCGGCAGGGCCAAGGTCGAGAAGGTCTGGTACAAGGCGCTCACCACGTACATGACCTCCAACACCGACTACAAGGCCGCCAAGAAGGCGACCCTGAAGGCCGCCACCGACCTGTACGGGGCGGACAGTGCCGAGTACAAGGGCCTCGCGGCCGCCTGGGCCGGGGTAAACGTGAAGTAAAAACTTGCCATGCCCCGCAGTGCGCAGGGCACTTGGCACAACCTGACGGCCTCATCAGGGATCTTCCAGGGCGGGTCCGGATCACCATCCGGGCCCGCCCTTCACATGTCCCCGCCACAAGGAGACTCAGTGCCTGTTACTCCGCGTATATCCCGGCTCAGACGTCGTCACACCGCGGCGGCCGCCGGTGCGGCGACCGTCGCCGCCGCCCTGCTCGCCGGAGCCGTCACCTCCGGCTCCGCGGGCGCGGCGCCGCGCGACGCGCAGACCCCGGGCGCGGCAGCCACCGCCGCTTCCCTGGACCTCGGCGCCAGAGAGAAGCTGGTCGTCAAGGACGTCATCACCGACGCCGACGGCACCACGCACACCCGCTACGAGCGCACCTACGCCGGACTTCCCGTCCTCGGCGGCGACCTGATCGTCCACCGCGCGGACAGCGGGAAGATCCAGGAAGTCACCAAGGCGACCGAGGCGGACATCAAGGTCGCCGACACCACCGCCGACACCGCCCCCGCCAGCGCGCGGCGCACCGCCCTGGGCGTGGCCAAGTCCGGGGACACCCGGCAGGCCACCACCGGCGAGGCGCCCCGCAAGGTGATCTGGGCCGCCTCCGGCAAGCCCGTCCTCGCCTTCGAGACCACCGTCACCGGTGTCCAGAAGGACGGCACGCCGAGCAGGCTTCGGGTCATCACCGACGCCGACACGGGCAAGAAGCTCTACGAGCGCCAGGAGATCGAGACCGGCAGCGGCGCCAGCCAGTACAGCGGCAAGGTGCCCGTCGGCAGCGTCAAGAGCGGCAGCTCGTACCTGCTCAAGGACGCCGCCCGCGGCGGCGCCATGACGTACAACATGAAGCGCGCCGAGAGCGGCAAGGGTTCGAAGTTCACCGACGCGGACGACAAGTGGGGCAACGGCAAGCCCACCATCGCGCAGACCGCCGCCGTGGACGCCCAGTACGGCGCGGCCCAGACCTGGGACTACTACAAGAAGGTGCTGGGCCGCAACGGCATCAAGAACAACGGCAAGGCGGCCTACTCCCGGGTCCACTTCGGCGACTCGTACGTCAACGCCTTCTGGGACGACGAGTGCTTCTGCATGACGTACGGCGACGGCGAGGGCAACAAGAAGCCGCTCACGTCGATCGACATCGCCGGTCACGAGATGACCCACGGCGTCACCTCGGCCACCGCCAACCTGGAGTACAGCGGCGAGTCGGGCGGCCTGAACGAGGCCACCTCCGACATCTTCGGCACCGCCGTCGAGTTCCGCGCCAAGAACGCGAAGGACGTCGGCGACTACCTCGTCGGCGAGAAGGTCGACATCAACGGCGACGGCACTCCGCTGCGCTACATGGACAAGCCGTCCCGCGACGGCATGTCCCCGGACTACTGGAAGCGCGGCCTGGGCGACCTGGACGTGCACTACTCGTCCGGTGTGGCCAACCACTTCTTCTACCTGCTCTCCGAGGGCAGCGGCAAGAAGAAGATCAACGGTGTCCAGTACAACAGCCCGACCAAGGACAACAAGGTCGTCAAGGGCATCGGCCGGGCCAAGGCCGAGAAGATCTGGTACAAGGCGCTCACCACGTACATGACCTCCACCACCAACTACAGCAAGGCGCGCGCCGCCACGCTGAAGGCGGCGAAGAGCCTGTACGGCCAGAGCAGCAAGGAGTACAAGACGGTGGCCGCCGCCTGGACGGGCGTCAACGTCAAGTGACCCGCTGACCACGGGCATCGCTGACCACGGGCATCACTGAACACAGCAGGGACTGAGTACAGCAGTCACTGAGCGAACCGGTGACCGAGTACGCCGGACCACCGCGTACTCGGTCACCGCGTACGCGCCCCGCCAGGGGCGCGGAGAACTGCGCGACCAGCCACAACGCACCCGCACTCCGCGACGCACGGACAGCGGCACGTCCTCCCCGACGCTCCGCCGGACACGGCCTACCGCAGCAGGACTCCCGCCGCCTCTCCCGTCGCCTCCGACGGCACGGCGACCAGCCCCAGTTCGGCGGGGCTCGCGAGCAGCCGGTGGGCGGGCAGCACACGTACGGTGTAGCCGTAGGGGCCCGTACGGTCCAGGGCCAGTGGACCCTCGTACAGCCAGTGCCCTTCCAGGCTCGGCCCGCCGGTCGGCTTCAGCGGCACCGTGTGGGCGCCGTTGATCCGGTCGGCCTCGTCCACCCGCCCGGCCACGGCCTGCACCTCCACATCGGAGGGTTCCAGACCACCGAGCGTGACCCGGACCCGCAGCGAGAGTGTGGAGCCCAGTTCGACGGCGCCGCTCTCGCTCCCGCCGGACGCCTCACCCGCCGCCCGGTCCCCCGCGCCCGCTCCGGCCACCGGCGCGCCCGCGGGGCGGGCGTTCGCACCGGTCTCCGGCTGGTCCTCCAGCTGGGCCTCCACATGGTCGACGGCGACGCCGGGCCAGGCGGCCCGCACCCGCGCCTTCCACACGGCGAGGTCGCGCGCGGCCCCGGTGTCCAGGGCGCGGTGCGCGCAGGCCGCCGGGGTGTACAGGCGCTCCACGTACTCCCGCACCATCCGCCCGGCGAGCACCCGCGGTCCCAGGACGGCCAGGGTGCGGCGGACCATGTCGATCCAGCGGTCCGGCAGCCCGCTGGCGCCCCGCTCGTAGAAGCGCGGCGCGATGCGGTCGGTGAGCAGGTCGTACAGGGCGGTCGCCTCCAGGTCGTCCCGCCGGTGCTCGTCGGTGGCGAGCGTGGCCTGGCCGCCCAGGGCGGGGGACGCGTCAGCGGTGGGGATGGCCCAGCCGAAGTCGGGGTCGTACCACTCGTCCCACCAGCCGTCCCGCACCGATAGGTTGAGGCAGCCGTTGAGCGCCGCCTTCATTCCCGAGGTGCCGCACGCCTCCTGCGGCCGCAGCGGGTTGTTCAGCCAGACGTCACAGCCGGGGTAGAGCCGCTGCGCCATCGCCATGCCGTAGTCGGGCAGGAAGACCAGGCGGTGCCGCACCCGGGGGTCGTCGGAGAACCTGACCAGCTCCTGCACCAGCCGCTTCCCGCCGTCGTCGGCCGGGTGCGCCTTGCCCGCGACGACGATCTGGATCGGACGCTCGGGGTGCAGCAGCAGTTCCATCAGCCGGTCCCGGTCGCGCAGCATCAGCGTCAGCCGCTTGTACGAGGGGACGCGGCGGGCGAAGCCGATGGTGAGCACGTCGGGGTCGAGGACGCCGTCGATCCAGCCGAGTTCGGCGCTGCCCGCGCCGCGCTGCCGCCAGGAGGCGGCCAGCCGGTCCCTCACCTCCTCGACGAGGCGTTCGCGCAGCGCCCGGCGCACCTCCCACAAGTCGGCGTCCGGGATGGCGGCCACCGCGTCCCAGCGGTCCGAGCCACCCACGGTGAGCGCGTCCTCCGTGCGGCCGGCGCCGATCTGCCGGGCACCGAGCCGGAAGACCTCGGAGGCCACCCAGGTGGGGGCGTGCACCCCGTTGGTGATGGAGGTGATGGGCACCTCTTCGGCGTCGAATCCCGGCCAGAGTCCGGCGAACATCTCCCGGCTGACCCGCCCGTGCAGCGTGGAGACCCCGTTGGCGCGCTGGGCCAGCCGCAGCCCCATGACGGCCATGTTGAACAGGTTGGGCTCGCCGCTGGGGTAGGTCTCCATGCCGAGGGCGAGGACCCGTTCGACGGGCAGGTCGGGCAGTTCGCCGCCGTCGCCGAGGTGGCGGGCGACCAGCTCGCGGTCGAAGCGGTCGATTCCGGCGGGCACGGGGGTGTGCGTGGTGAACACGGTGCCCGCCCGTACGGACTCCAGGGCGGCGTCGAAGTCGTCCCCGGCCACGATGCGTTCGCGGATGCGCTCCAGTCCGAGGAACCCGGCGTGGCCCTCGTTGGTGTGGAAGACCTCGGGCGCGGGGTGCCCGGTGCGCGCGCAGTAGGCGCGCACGGCGCGGACGCCGCCGATACCGAGCAGCATCTCCTGGAGCAGTCGGTGTTCGCTGCCGCCGCCGTAGAGCCGGTCGGTGACGTCCCGCTCGTGCGGCCCGTTCTCCTCGACGTCGGAGTCGAGGAGCAGCAGCGGCACCCGGCCGACCCGCGCCTGCCAGATGTACGCGCGCAGCGAGCGGCCGCCGGGCAGCGCCAGGACGGTCTGGGCGGGGCGGCCGTCGCTCTCGCGGAGCATGGACAGCGGCAGCTCGTTCGGATCGAGCACCGGGTAGTGCTCCTGCTGCCAGCCCTCGCGGGACAGCGACTGCCGGAAGTAGCCGTGCCGGTAGAGGAGTCCGACGCCGATGAGGGGGACGCCGAGGTCGCTGGCGGCCTTGAGGTGGTCGCCGGCGAGGATGCCGAGCCCGCCGGAGTACTGCGGCAGGGCGGCGGTGATGCCGAACTCGGGTGAGAAGTAGGCGATGGCGGCGGGCAGCCCGGCGCTCCCGCCGGGGCTGCCCGCCAAGGCCTCCGCGTCGCCCGGGGGTTGGGTCGGCGCGTCCTGCTCGCGCTGTTGCTGCTGCTGGTACCAGCGGGGACCGGTCAGATAGTCGTTGAGGTCGTCGGCGGCCGCGGTGAGCCGCCGCAGGAACCTGCGGTCCTCGGCCAGATCGGCCAGCCGGGAGGCGGACACGGAACCGAGCAGCCGCACCGGGTCGCCGCCCACGGCCTGCCAGCCGTCGGGGTCGACTGCCTGAAACAGCTCTCGGGTCTCGGGGTGCCAGGACCAGCGCAGATTTCGCGCCAGTTCGCTGAGCGGTCGTAGGAGTTCCGGGAGGACGGGGCGCACGCTGAATCGACGAATGGCCTTCACGGTTCGACGGTAGCGGCGGCCATGCGACCGATTCGCCCTCATCCACGAAATTCATGCGTTTCCATACGGGTGCGTGGGTTTCTATACGTTCAACTGCCCAGCGCTCCCCCCTC
Organism: Streptomyces sp. A01; assembly: GCF_059026195.1. NCBI lineage: Bacteria > Bacillati > Actinomycetota > Actinomycetes > Kitasatosporales > Streptomycetaceae > Streptomyces > Streptomyces sp. A01. The sequence continues at coordinate 29,442 of NZ_JBWLKN010000017.1, forward strand.
CGCGCGCCGCTCCCGAGCCTCTGCCCCGCCGTCCGGCGGACCGGCCCCGTTGCCTGTCACTGGCAGGGGCAGGCACGGCGGCGGACACTGCTGGACACTGGTCCTCATGGACACACCAGCCGAGTTGGGGAACTTCCTGCGCACCCGCCGTGCCCGGCTCCAGCCGGAGGACGTCGGACTCGTCTCGTACGGCGGGCGCCGCCGCGTGCCGGGCCTGCGGCGCGAGGAGCTGGCACAGCTGGCCGGTGTGAGCGTCGCGTACTACACCCGGCTTGAGCAGGGGCAGAGCGGCAACGCCTCGGACGGGGTGCTGGACGCCATCGCCCGCGCGCTGCGGCTGACGCCCGACGAGCACGCGCATCTGCGGAACCTGGCGCGGCCGGGGCGCGCGGCACGCCGCCCCGCCCCGCGCGCCGAGTCCGCCCACCCCGGCACCCGGCATCTGATCGCCGCCATGGACGGGGTGCCCGCCTGCGTCCTCGACCCGCGGTTCGACGTGCTGGCGTGGAACGCGCTGGGGCACGCGCTGATCGCCGGGCAGTTGGACCTGAGCTGCCCGGACCGGCCCGCCGACCGGCCGAACGCCCAGCGGCTGCTGTTCCTCGACCCGCACGCCCGTGAGCTGTACCCGGACTGGGAGGGCGAGGCGCGCCGCGCGGTGTCCTCGCTGCGGGTGGCGGCCGGCGAGTACCCGGACGACCGCCAGCTCGCCGAGCTGATCGGCGAGCTGACGATGAAGAGCCCGGAGTTCGCCGCGCTGTGGTCGCGACACCCGGTACGCGGCTGCACCAGCGGCGTGAAGTCCTTCCACCACCCCCTGGTGGGGCCGATGGAGCTGACGTTCCAGATGCTGCGGCTGCCCGACTCCGGCGGCCAGGGCGTACTGGCGTACAGCGCGGAGCCAGGCACCCCGTCGGAGGCGGCGCTGCGCCTGCTGGCCACGGAGGTCGCGACGGCCGGGGCGCTCGCGGCGATGACGGGGCCCAGCGGAAGCAGCCCTGACCCAGCGCGGAGATATGCCCCGTAAGGGGCGGAGGGAACTGCGCGCCCAACCACAACACACCCGCAGTCCGCGACGCACGGACAGGGACTCCCCCTCCCCAGGCCACCCAGCCACCAGATCTGGGGCAAGCACCCCCGGCCCAGCGCGGGGATATGCCCCGTAAGGGGCGCGGGGAACTGCGCGCCCAGCCACAGCGCACCCGCAGTCCGCGACGCACGGACAGGAGCACCCCCAGCACGGCCCCCCAGCACGGCCCGGCCGGACACGGCCCCGGCCCGACACGGCCGCTATGCGGACACGCTGGCCGGTTCATAGCCATGGGCCATGTCACCCCGTCAGCCTCGCTCGCAAGAAGTCGCATTACGCGCTAGTAATGCGGAGACGACCGGATTGCCCTCCCTCATCCCGTGGGAAGGCTCCCCGATACGCCCCGGATCGCCCTCCCGGGCGTGGCGCGGCGCAGCGCATCCCCGCACAGCCTTCACCCATCCGCCCACCCGAGTGAACGCGGACAGGAGCGGCCATGCCCGTACCCCGTGATCGGACCACGGAGCCGGTAAAAAGAACAAATGCCTCCAAAGCCCGCAAGCGAGCGACACCTTCAGGTGATCCCGTGATCGGCCGAATTCCCGTCTTGGATATCCGCCCGCTCGTCGACTGCGGACGCCGACCAGCGAAGGCGGTGACGGGCGAGACCTTCGAGGTCAGCGCCACCGTCTTCCAGGAGGGGCACGACGCGGTCCGGGCGAATGTGGTCCTCCGTGACCCCACCGGCCGTTCCGGGCCCTGGACGCCGATGCGGGAGCTGGCGCCCGGCACCGACCGCTGGGGCGCCTGGATCACCCCCGACACCGAGGGACGCTGGACATACACCATCGAGGCGTGGAGCGACCCGGTCGGCACGTGGCGCGCCCACGCCAAAATCAAGATCCCGGCCGGGATCGATACCGGCCTCGTTCTCGACGAGGGCGCCCAGCTGCATGAGCGTGCCGCGGCCGGGGTGCCCAAGAACGACGGCAGGGAGGCGGTGCTCGCGGCGGTGGACGCGCTGCGCGACACCGCGCGGCCGGTCGCCGACCGGCTCGCCGCCGCGCTCAGCCCGGAGGTGACCGAGGCGCTCGACCGCCATCCGCTGCGTGAGCTGCTGACCAGCTCACGCCCGATGCCGCTTCAGGTGGAGCGGGAACGCGCGCTGTTCGGCTCGTGGTACGAGCTGTTCCCGCGCTCCGAGGGCGCCCGGGTCGTGGAGGGAGAGCCGCCGGTCAGCGGCACGCTGCGCACGGCGGCCGACCGGCTGCCCGCCGTCGCCGCGATGGGCTTCGACGTCGTCTACCTCCCGCCCATTCACCCCATCGGCTCCTCGTACCGCAAGGGCCCCAACAACACCCTGTCCGCCGGTCCCCACGACGTCGGCTGCCCCTGGGCCATCGGCTCCGCCGACGGCGGGCACGACGCCGTGCACCCGGACCTCGGCACCCTGGAGGACTTCGACTACTTCGTCCGCAAAGCGGGCGACCTGCGCCTTGAGGTCGCGCTCGACTTCGCACTCCAGTGCTCCCCCGACCATCCCTGGGTCGGCAAGCACCCCGAGTGGTTCCACCACCGGGGTGACGGCACCATCGCGTACGCCGAGAACCCGCCGAAGAAGTACCAGGACATCTATCCCCTCGCCTTCGACGAGGACTTCCGCGGCATCGTCCGCGAGACCCTGCGCGTGCTGCGGTTCTGGATCGACCGGGGCGTACGGATCTTCCGGGTCGACAACCCGCACACCAAGCCCGTCGTCTTCTGGGAGAAGGTGATCGCCGACATCGGGCGCACGCACCCTGACGTGATCTTCCTCGCCGAGGCGTTCACCCGGCCCGCGATGATGCACACGCTGGCCGCGATCGGCTTCCAGCAGTCGTACACGTACTTCACCTGGCGTAATGAGAAGCGGGAGCTGACTGAGTACCTGACGGAGCTGTCCGGGGACGCCGCCTCCTACATGCGGCCCAACTTCTTCGTGAACACGCCCGACATCCTCCACGCCCACCTCCAGCGCGGCGGCCGCCCGGCCTTCGCGTCGCGCGCCGTGCTCGCGGCGACGCTGTCGCCGACGTGGGGGATGTACGCGGGGTACGAGCTGTGCGAGAACACGCCCGTGCGTGAGGGCAGCGAGGAGTACCTGGACTCGGAGAAGTACCAGCTGCGGCCGCGCGACTGGGAGGGCGCGGAGCGGGCGGGCGCCACGATCACCCCGCTGATCACCCTGCTGAACCGGCTGCGGCGGCACCATCCCGCCCTGCGGCAACTGCGCAACCTGCGGTTCCACCACACCGACAACGACGCGGTCATCGCGTACTCCAAGCGGCTGAACGGTGGCTCCGCAGCCGTGCGTGGCCCGGGTGGCGACTGCGTGCTGACGGTGGTCAACCTCGACCCCCACCACACCCACGAGGCAACGGTCTCGTTGGACATGCCGGAACTCGGCCTGGACTGGCACGAGTCCTTTCCGGTGCGCGATGAGCTCACCGGCGCCACCTATCACTGGGGCAGCGAGAACTATGTGCGCCTTGAGCCGGGCACCGGCATGGCGCCCGCGCACGTGTTCTCGCTGCGACCGTCCTCACCGATCGGAGGGTCACCCACATAATGATCGTCAACGAGCCCGTCCACGACACCTTCGAGGACACCCCGGCCAAGGACCGTCATCCTGACTGGTTCAAACGGGCCGTGTTCTACGAGGTGCTTGTCCGCTCCTTCCAGGACAGCAATGGCGACGGCATCGGCGACCTCAAGGGCCTGACCGCCAAGCTCGACTACCTGCAATGGCTGGGCGTCGACTGCCTGTGGCTGCCGCCGTTCTTCGCCTCGCCCCTGCGCGACGGCGGCTACGACGTGTCCGACTACACCGCCGTCCTCCCCGACTTCGGGGATCTCGCCGACTTCGTGGAATTCGTCGACGCGGCGCATCAGCGCGGGATGCGCGTGATCATCGACTTCGTCATGAACCACACCAGCGACCAGCACGAGTGGTTCCAGCAGTCCCGTACGGACCCGGAGGGCCCCTACGGCGATTTCTACGTATGGGCCGACGACGACAAGCAGTACCCGGACGCGCGGATCATCTTCGTCGACACCGAGGCGTCCAACTGGACCTTCGATCCGGTGCGCAAGCAGTACTACTGGCATCGCTTCTTCTCGCATCAGCCGGACCTCAACTTCGAGAACCCCGCCGTCCAGGAGGAGGTACTGGCCTCACTGCGCTTCTGGCTGGACCTCGGCATCGACGGCTTCCGGCTCGACGCGGTGCCCTACCTCTACGCGGAGGAGGGCACCAACTGCGAGAACCTGCCCCGTACGCACCAGTTGCTGAAGCGGGTACGGGCCGAGATCGACGCGCACTACCCGGACACGGTGCTGCTCGCCGAGGCCAACCAGTGGCCGGAGGACGTCGTCGACTACTTCGGCGACTTCCAGCAGGGAGGCGACGAGTGCCATATGGCGTTCCACTTCCCCGTCATGCCGCGCATCTTCATGGCCGTACGGCGCGAGTCGCGCTACCCGGTCTCGGAAATCCTCGCCAAGACACCGGCCATCCCCTCCGGCTGCCAGTGGGGCATCTTCCTGCGCAACCACGACGAACTCACGCTGGAAATGGTCACGGACGAGGAACGTGACTACATGTACGCGGAGTACGCCAAGGACCCCAGGATGCGCGCCAACATCGGCATCCGGCGGCGGCTGGCGACCCTCCTCGACAACGACCGCAACCAGATCGAGCTGTTCACCGCCCTGCTGCTGGCGCTGCCCGGGTCGCCGATCCTGTACTACGGCGACGAGATCGGCATGGGCGACAACATCTGGCTCGGCGACCGGGACGCCGTGCGCACCCCGATGCAGTGGACACCTGACCGCAACGCGGGCTTCTCCTCCTGCGATCCGGGGCGGCTGTTCCTTCCCACGATCATGGACCCGGTCTACGGTTACCAGGTCACCAACGTCGAGGCGGCCATGAGCAGCCCCTCCTCGCTGCTGCACTGGACCCGGCGGATGATCGAGATCCGCAAGCAGAACCCGGCGTTCGGTCTCGGGTCCTACACCGAACTGCCGTCGAGCAACCCGGCCGTCCTCGCCTTCCTCCGGGAGCACGGCGATGACCTGGTGCTCTGCGTGAACAACTTCTCGCGCTTCGCACAGCCCACGGAGCTGGACCTCCAGTCGTTCAACGGCCGCCACCCGGTCGAGCTGATCGGCGGCGTGCGCTTCCCCGCCATCGGTGAACTGCCGTATCTGCTGACCCTGGCGGGACACGGCTTCTACTGGTTCCGGCTGCGCCAGGCGGAGGGCGCCGACCGGCCCGTGATGGTCCGCTGAACCACCCGCTGGACGCTGACCTGCCGGTATCGGGCCGGTGCCCGGCCGGCCCCGTCCAGTCGCCCTGAGCCCGGGGCGGATCTCCGTCCGTACGCGTCCATCACGGGCGCGTACGGGCGTTATTTCCCAACAACGAGGGGAACCCTTCCTATTACCCCAAGAACAGGCTGATCCGATCGCGTTGGCGGTCGTCGCGCGTGCCACCTCCCGATGCCCTTCTGAGACCGACCTGACCGGCATCCCGGCGTGACCGGTCCAGCCGGGGTTCCGCTGGCGGCGTGGGGGCCGCCGCCCGGAACAAGGCGCCATCGCACGGACGAGCACCGTCTGGCACGCCCCGTGGAGGACCCCCTCCAGCCTTCGGCCGGGAAAAGAAACCGGCGGAGGGCCCTCAGGGGGTGCCCCCACAGCGCGCCGCCGCACAGTCAATGCCGCAATCCGGGACACTTCGTCCTATCTGTCGTGTGCCCCGGGGAAAGGACGCGACGTCATGTCGGACGCCTCAATGTCCCGGGGCTCGCCCCCCGCACCTCCGCCGTCAGCGGCCGGTGTCACGCACCGGACCGCCGGAGGAGGAAGCACCGGAAGCACCGGAAGCGGGGCCACCCCGAGCACGAGCGGGGGCAGCCCGGCCACGGTCACCACCGCACGTGCCCCGGGCACCGCCCGGCCGCGCGGCGGAGACCTCACCGACAGCGGGCTGCTCGCCTCGCTGGTCCCACTGCTCAGCGAATGGCTCCCCCGGCAGCGCTGGTTCGCCGGCAAAGGACGCCCGATCAGCGGCTTCACGCTGGTCTCGGCGACAGAGCTGCTGCCCTGCGCGGCCGGTGGCGCCACCGCCGGACTGCTCCATCTGCTCGTACGGGCCCACCAGCCCGAACCGCCCGACCCGTCGGCCACGTTGGAGTTGGAGCCAGAACCAGAACCGAAGCCAGAGCCAGCGCCAGCGCAGCGGACCGAGCCGCCGCAGACACCGACTGGGCCGACCGCTGACCCGACAGGGTCGACAGGAGCCGACGCGGCCACCGGACTCGCGGAACGGGCGTCCACCGGTTCGGCGGGGGCCGCCGGGACCCCGGCGCCCCAACAGGCGAAACCATCCTCCTCAAGCCCGGCACGGCGGTCGCCGCCCGAGACCGCCGACTGCTACCAGCTGCTGGTCGGGGTCAGGTCGGCGCTGCCACCGAGGGTCGCCCCCGCCCTGATCGGCCGTCCGGGGAGCGGCCCGCTGCGCGGCTTCATCCTCTACGAGGCCCTGGCCGACGCCAGCCTCGCCACGCTGCTCCTCGAACGCCTCCGCGTCCCCGGCTCGCTCGGCCCGCTCCGCTTCCTCCGCGAACCCGGCACCTCCATCGCGTCCGGGCTGGCGCCCCGGCCCATCGCCGTGGAGCAGTCCAATTCGTCGGTGGTGTACGGCGACGCGTACATCCTCAAGGTCTTCCGCAGGATCTCCCCCGGGATCAACCCCGACCTTGAGGTCGCCCTCGCGCTCGCCCGAGGCGGCTGTGACCGGGTCCCCGCGCCCACGGCCTGGTTCGAGACCACCGAGATCGTGGAGGGCCGCCCCGCCGACCCCGCGCACGGGGCCGCGTTACCCACGGAGTCCGCGCGCCCCGGGGAGAAGGGTCCGGGGCCCGCCGGGAAGAGCGGACCGCGCGGTGACACCAGGCGGCGGGGCGAGCCCCTGACGCTCGGCCTGCTGCAACCGTTCCTCGCCGGTTCGGCCGACGGCTGGCGACTCGCTCTGGACGACCTCACGGGCCCCGCTGACTTCACCGACTCCGCGTACGCCCTCGGCCAGGCCACCGCCGAGGTCCACCTCGCCCTGGCCCGCACGCTGCCCACCACGGAGCTGGGCCGCCCGCAGATCGAGCAGCTCTGCGCCACCATGGCCCGCCGCCTCGACACGGTCGCCGGCGCCGTCCCTGCCCTGCGCCCCTACCGTGCCGCCCTGCGCACGGCCTTCGACGACCTCGCCGCGCTCGGCGCCACCGGCCGCACGTGGTCCGCGCAGCGCATCCACGGCGATCTGCATCTGGGGCAGGCGCTGCGCTCGGCACGCGACGGCAGGTGGTCGCTGATCGACTTCGAGGGCGAGCCCGCCAGTCCACTGGCCGAAAGGCGCCGCCCACAGCCCGCCGTACGCGACATCGCGGGCATGCTCCGGTCATTCGACTACGCGGCGGCCGTGGGTGCGGGTGCCGCGCGGGCCCTCAACGCCGAGGACACCGCCGTCGGCGGCGTCCAGCCCCAGGAGTGGGCCAGGCGGTCCCGGGCCGCGTACTGCGCCGGTTACGCCGCCGTATCCGGCTCCGACCCGCGCGACCAACCCGAACTGCTCCGCGCGTACGAAACCGATAAGGCCATCTACGAAGTGCTCTACGAGGCCCGGCACCGGCCCGACTGGTTGCCCGTCCCCATGTCCGCGATCCAGCGGCTGGCCGGTCCCCTCGCCCGAGGAACCGGCTGTACCGGCTGAACCACTTTCGTGACGCTCTATCAGCTCTGGAGGACCACCCCGTGACCGCTCGCCCGTCCCCTGGCCACTCGCAAGGGGAGCCCACCGGCCATCGCCGCCAGCGTCCGTCCGACGAGTCGCTTCCGACGGACCAGACCGCGCACGAACCTCCCGGCCGCGACGGCGATCCCGCCCCGCCCAGCCGCAGCGACAGCCCAGAGCCGCACACCCGCACGGAAAGCCCTGAGCCGCAGGCCCGCGCGGGAAGGCCCACGGGAAGCTCCGAGCCACCCCGCGGCAAGGACGCCGCCGCCCCGTCGCCCCGTACGGCGGCCGCCGAGCCACCGCGGCCCCGTCCGGCGCCGGTGCCCCCGGGGCGACCCGCCCCCGGCGTCATCCCGCCCACCTTCGGCGGCGCCCGGTCCGGCGCCCCGCGCGCGGCGGAGGGATCGGTCTCCCGGCTGTCGTACCGCACCCCGCCGACGCCGCGTGCCCCGCACCCCACGCGGACGGAGGACCCGACCGCCCGGCAGGAGAGCGCGCCCGCCCCCGCACCACCGGCTCAGCCGACCACCGCCCCCGACTACACCGCCACAGACACAGCAAACGCACCAGGCACAACAGGCACAACAAAACCACCGAGCACCGCAGCAGCGACGGAGGCGGAAGACCCGGCGGCGGCAGCGGCAGAGGTCGGCGTGCCGGCTCCGCAACGAGCGGAGCGGCTGGAGTCCAGCCTCGTCGGCGCGGGGCAGGACAACGCGCTCAGCGCCCACCCCGTCGCGGGGCGCGAGGGCACGCCGTCCACGGCCCGGCGACCCGTGACGGGCCGTCCCCCGGAGTCCGCCCAGGCGTCGGCCGACACCACCGCACCGGGCCGGGCCGCACGTCCCCCCGGCGACCAGGGCGCCGGGCAGGAGCGGCGCCCACCGCACGGCCAGAGCCAGGGCCGCGGCGAGAGCCTGACCGCCCGGCAGGAGTACGGCGGCGGCCGGGGCGGCGGCACGGACACCCGCGAGCCCACGGGCACCAGCACAGGCACCGGCACCGGCACAGGCACCGGCACGAGCACTCGCACCGGCACGAGCACTCGCACCGGCGACGACATCCCGACCCTGCCCGGTGACGCGCACCCCGACGAGATCTCCCTGGTGCCCGCGGACGACCAGGGCCCGGCCGAGAACCAGGGCGTGCGGGCCGCGACTCCGCTCGACCCGGAGGACCGTCGGCGGCTGCTGTCCGGCGCGCACCACGACCCACACGGGCTGCTGGGCGCGCATCCGGTCAGGGGCGGTGTCCAGTTCCGGGTGCTGCGCCCGTACGCGCGCACCGTCGCCGTGACCGCGCGCGGGCTGCGCGCCAGGCTGCGGCCGGAGGGGGACGGCCTCTTCGCCGGCGTCCTTCCGCTCCACACGGTGCCCGACTACCAGCTGCTCGTCGCCTACGACAACGACGAGCTGGAGCTGCACGACCCGTACCGCTTCCTGCCCGCACTTGGCGACCTGGATCTGCATCTGATCGGTGAGGGCCGCCACGAGGAGCTGTGGAACGCGCTCGGCGCGCAGCCGATGACGCACGCGGGCGTCACCGGCACCCGGTTCACCGTGTGGGCACCCAACGCGCTCGGGGTGCGCGTCGTCGGCGACTTCAACTACTGGGACGGCATCGCCTTCCCGATGCGTTCGCTGGGCGGCACGGGGGTCTGGGAGGTCTTCCTGCCCGGCGTCGGCGAGGGCGCGCTGTACAAGTTCGAGATCACCCGCCCCGACGGGTCCCGGACGCTGCGCGCCGACCCGATGGCGCGGCGCACCGAGTGTCCGCCCGCGACCGCCTCGGTCGTCCACGCCTCACACCACATCTGGCGGGACGAGTCCTGGCTGGCCCGGCGCGCCGAGCGCGCGGTCCACGAGTCGCCGTTCTCCGTGTACGAGCTGCACCTGCTGTCATGGCGCCCCGGGCTGACCTACCGCCAACTGGCCGAGCAACTGCCCGCGTACGTCAAGGACCTCGGCTTCACCCACGTGGAGATGATGCCCGTCGCCGAGCACCCGTTCGGCGGCTCGTGGGGTTACCAGGTCACCGGTTTCTACGCGCCGACCGCCCGGCTCGGCACGCCGGACGACTTCAAGTACCTCGTGGACGCGCTGCACCAGGCGGGGATCGGCGTGCTCGTCGACTGGGTGCCCGCGCACTTCCCGAGGGATGAGTGGGCGCTGGCCGAGTTCGACGGGAGGCCGCTGTACGAGCACGGGGACCCGGCGCGGGCGGCGCACCCGGACTGGGGCACGCTGGAATTCGACTACGGGCGTACGGAGGTGCGCAACTTCCTGGTGTCGAACGCCGTGTACTGGTGCGAGGAGTTCCATATCGACGGCCTGCGGGTGGACGCGGTCGCCTCGATGCTCTACCTCGACTACTCACGCGATCCGGGCGGCTGGACGCCGAATGTGCACGGCGGCAGGGAGAACCTGGACGCGGTGGGCTTCCTCCAGGAGATGAACGCCACCGTCTACCGGCGCTGCCCCGGCGTGATCACGGTCGCGGAGGAGTCCACCGCGTGGGACGGCGTCACCCGCGCCACCCACCACGTCGGCCCCGGCGGCTTCGGCGGTCTCGGCTTCGGCCTGAAGTGGAACATGGGCTGGATGCATGACTCGCTGGGCTACGTCGCGCACGAGCCCGTACACCGCAAGTACCACCACCACGAGATGACGTTCTCGATGGTCTACGCGTACTCGGAGAACTATGTGCTGCCCATCTCGCACGACGAGGTGGTGCACGGCAAGCGCGCGCTGGTGTCGAAGATGCCGGGCGACTGGTGGCAGCAGCGCGCCAACCACCGCGCGTACCTGGGCTTCATGTGGGCCCACTCGGGCAAGCAGTTGCTGTTCATGGGGCAGGAGTTCGCCCAGGGCGCGGAGTGGTCGGAGGGCCACGGCCCCGACTGGTGGCTGCTCGACCCCTCGTATTCGGCGGAACCCGACCACCGGGGCGTACGCGACCTGGTACGCGACCTCAACGAGACCTACGTCGCGACGCCCCCGCTGTGGCAACGCGACACCGAACCGGCGGGCTTCGCCTGGATCGAGGGCGACGCCAGCCAGGACAACGTCTTCGCGTTCCTCCGCTACGACGCGGACAACTCGCCCCTGCTGTGCGTCAGCAACTTCTCACCGGTCGTACGGCACGAGTACCGCCTCGGCGTCCCCGAGCAAATCGCCGCCTGGCAGGAGGTCCTGAACACGGACGCGGAACGCTACGGAGGCAGCGGCGTCACCAACGCCGAACCCCTGAAGGCCGAGCCCGTCGCGTCCCATGGCCGCCCGACGTCCATCGTCCCGGTACTGCCACCACTGGCGACGGTCTGGCTGCGACCGGCACGGTGAGATCCTGTCCGCTGGCGCTAGGCAGGCTGAGGCGTCAGCCTGCCCAGCGCTGGCGGACACTGTCGGGGAGCAGGGTGCACGCGTACAGGCTTACCTCGACAACGTACTGACCAGGTGACTCAGGCCAGGTCGTCAAACTCCCCCGCCTTGACACCCTTGAGCCAGGCGTCCATCTCCGCGCGCGTGAAATAGACGGCTCCCGCCTCGGGGTTCTTGCTGTTGCGCACGGCGATGCGTCCGTCGGGGAGGGGTGCGACCTCGACGCACTCAGGGGTGTCGCTGGAACCCCCCGAGAAGCTGCTCTTGCGCCACTGAACATGCGCCAAGAGGCCCGCCTTAGCCATCGGGTGATCCACTCCGCTCTCTCTTCCTACTGGAAACGTTCGGCTGCCTCAGCGATCGCCTCAAGGGATTCAGCCTGCGACAGGGACGCCTGGGCGAGGGTGCCGAAATTCATGGTCAATCTTCGCACTCGTGTGCGGTCTTCGAAGTACAAACTACTACCGGCTGGGCCTTCGGTGTACGCGATATCGGGAGTGGGCTCGGGCAGGCTGAGAATCGAAAACGGCCCGTCCAGACCAGGGCTCCCGCCCCCGTCGTGAGGCAGCACCTGGATGGTGACGTTTTCGTGCTCGGATACGTCGAGCAGCCTGCGTACCTGGTCTCGCATCACGGTCGTCCGTCCGACGACCCGGTGCAGAATAGTCCCGTCCAGAATGAAGTGGAGCTCCGGCGCGTTCTCCTTGGTGATGATCTGTTGCCTGATCATTCGCGCCGCGACCCGGCGCTCAACTTCTGCGGGCGAGAGCACCCCCGGATTAAGCGCGTTGATCAACGCCCGGGTGTAATCACTGGTCTGCAACAGTCCTGGGATCAGCTGACTTTGGAAGTCCCTACGGGCCACCATCGCGGCTTCGAGACTGAGGAACGGCCGCAGGTTCGCCGGGACTTCATCGCTGCTGAATCCTGACCACCAGCCCCGCTCAACCGACGTGACGGCCAACTGCGTCAGCGCCTCCAGCTTCTCTTTGTCGGAGATCCCGTACGCCCTGAAGATCTGCTCGACCTCGCGCGGCTTGATGTTGTGCTCGCGGAGTTCGACCCGCGAGAGCTTCGAGCGCGACCATCGCCCGTCACCCGCTCGCAGCCGCTCGACCGCCTGGTCCTGAGTGAGACCGGACTGCTCCCTCAACTCTCTCAGAATCGCCGCCAGTTGCCAGCGACGGACGATTGATCCTCCGCCTTCCGCTCCCTGCGTCATGACGCCCTCCCGGACCCCTTGGCGTGATATTTGGGACTCCCACTTGAACCAACGGAAAGCCTAGTGCACGCTCTTCGTAACGCACAACACTCGTCTGTGCACTCTGCGTTGGGAGTCGCCCATGCCTGCCCAGAACGATCACACCACCACCCAAGAGCCGTCAGCCTTCGACAAAGAGGTCTGCGAACTGGTCAACGACACCGCACCGCGCCCGTTCGCCGTCATCCAGCAGTACGGGCAGGAAGAGGACGCACGCGTCGCCGCCTGGGGCATGGCATTCGACGACCACGCCGAAGTGACCGGCGTGGAGGGCACCCTGCGGATCAGTACTGTCTCACCCGAGCGCATGGCGCGCTGGTTCGCCCGGCAACCGCACGTATCGGCGCGGCTCGTGTGGCTCTCCCTGTCCGGCTCGGCCTCGTTCACCCGGTAGCGGCCAGGCGCGCGCCATCCGTACGGGCCAGCACACCATCCCGCCCCGCCCCGGGCGAACCGGGGCGGGGCGGGATGGCGGGTGGGCCGGATGGGGCGCGCCGCCACTGCCGCGCCCTTGACGGTGACGAGTCATCGCCGGGAAGCTCGTGCAAGTTGGCGTAAGCCACTCGACGCCGGAGGCATCCATGGCACTACGGTTCATCGGGATTGATCCAGACACGGGACAGCAGGGCTCCCCCACCGTTTGGGTGGACGAGGAGAGCGCGGAACTGGTGCTCCAGGGCTGGAAGCCAGACGAGAAGCTGGAGGCTGAGTGCGCGGCGTTCGAGGCTCCCGGACACGACGTGGGCATTCCGCCGCACGAGGTCGTGATGCGGTTCCCGGCGCGCATGGTGCCGATGCTCAGGGAGGCGTGTGATGTCGCAGAACGAGCCGGGCTTTAACGAACTGCTGGCTGCTGCCCAGTACTCGGCCGTGCACTTGGAGATGCGCGACTCATACGGCGTGGGCGACGAGGCCGAGGACTTCGAGAACTGGAAGCACACCGGAGAGCGAGACGTGGACCCGGCGTCCGCCTACTGGACGCCTTGGGTCGAATTGATCCGGCGCACGGTGGTGCGAGGCGTCGTCGTCCGCCGCGCTCGTGTCGTTTCGGAGCCGGTCACCGAATACATTCGCTACGAGCACGCCGGCACTGTGGTCAATCTCCACGCGGGGGAGCACGTACGGTGGCTGCCCCGGCGCCAGGCCTCGGATCTCGCCTTGCCCGGAAATGACTGCTGGGTCTTCGACGGCAAGACCGTGCTCTTCAACCACTTCACCGGTGATGGTGACTGGTCCGAGCCTGGCTGGGAGGCCCGTACCGAACCGGCGGTAGCGCAATTGGCGTCAGCCGCGTTCGAAGCGGTCTGGGAGCGCGGCATCCCGCACGAGAAGTACTCGGTCTGATCCAGTGAGTCACTGAAGAGCCAACTCATGTCCGCATCGCCTTCGTCCAGCGCCCAGGCCGCCCGTGAAGTCATCGCCGCCCGCCTCGGAGAGCTGCGCAGGGGAGCGGAGTTGACCGGTCATGAGTTGGCTCTTCGGTGTGGCTGGAGTCCGGCGAAATCATCACGCATCGAGCGGGCCAAGACACACGCTTCCGATGCGGACATCCGCGCGTGGTGCAAGGCGACTGGCGCTGAGGAACAAGCCGCGGATCTGATCGCGGCGAATCGGCAAGCCGATCAGATGTACGTGCACTGGAAGAAGCTCCACCGGCATGGAATGCGCAGAGCGCAAGAAGAAGTAGTTCCCCTGTACGAAGGCACTCGCCTCTTCCGCGTGTACTGCTCGAACGTCATTCCTGGGATGCTCCAGACAGAGGCATACGCCACGTCCTTGCTCTCCACGATCGCCGCTTTCCAGGGCACCCCGGACGACTCGGCGACGGCTGCGGCGTCCCGCGTTGAGCGCTCGCATGTCCTCCATGAAGGTGATCACCGCTTCGCCTTGCTCATGGAAGAAACAGTGCTCCGCTACCGCATCGGTGACGAAGAGACCATGGCTGGCCAACTTGGTTACCTTCTTGCGGTAATGGGCCTTCCGAACGTCAGCCTCGGCGTCATCCCTTTCGCCGCTCGGAGGCGGGTCTGGCCCTTGGAGGCCTTCTATCTGTTCGATGACCGTCGAGCCAGCGTCGAGTTGCTCACCGCTGCCGTGAACGTCGCGGCTCCCAGCGAGATCGCCGCGTACGCGAAAGCGTTCTCCGAACTGTCGAAGCTGGCGGTCCACGGCGCCGATGCGCGGGCCCTCATCACGGGAGCGATCGGCGCGCTGGGCTAGTCCGTGTGCAAACTTGTGCAAGAACGTAGACCCACGACTTCCCTGCTCCGTAGCGTCGTTGACATGGCGCCCAGCTCGCGCGAGCCCTTGACGAGCGCTCATTCCCCGGCTCGGAACGGCGGGAGAGCGGGAGCGGGAGAAGTCCCGTACGCGCCACGGCACCTGTTCCTCCCCCGTCACATCCCACCCAGCAGGAAGCGAGGGGACCATGGGCAAGAAGGGCGGAGACCACTCCGGCAAGCCCGACACCTCCAGCAGTGACGGCCACCGCGACAAACCGCCGGGGCAGACGAAGCCGTACGAGCCTCCAGCCCCGAAGACCCCGAAGAAATGAGGACGAATGACGACGCAGCAGCGGCTCGTTCGCATTCTTGAGGACAAGGGGGCTTTGTCGCCGGAGTGGCGCGACGCCGTGACGTCGGTGGACCGTGCCCTGTTCATTCCCAAGGCGATCGAAGGGGGTGACTTCGCCGAGGACCCCGAGGGGTGGCTGCGGGCCGTCTACGCGGACACCCCCGTCGTGACTCAGATCAACGACGGTGAGCGTACGACCGCCGATCAGTTCCGCCTCTTCACCTCGTCCTCCTCCATGCCGTCGATCATGCTCGAAATGCTGAGCTTGCTTGCCGTACGGGAAGGGGACCGAGTTCTGGAGATCGGCACCGGCACCGGTTACAACGCCGCCTGGCTGTCCCACCGGCTCGGTGGCGGCAACGTCACGAGCGTGGAACTGGACGGGGAGGTTCTGACGCGAGCCGAGGAGAACCTGAAAGGGGCGGGGTATCACCCGACCACGATTCAGGGGAAAGGCCGCGACGGGTATCACCGGGGCGCTCCCTACGACCGGATCATCTGTACGTGCACGGTGCGGGACGTGCCGACGGCGTGGTTGGAGCAGTGCCCCAACGGCCGGATCGTCACGCCATGGGGCAGCAGCTTCTTCAGTGGCTCGTACGCGACGCTGGACGTGATGGACGGAAGGGCTCAGGGAACATTCTCCGGCTACCCGGCCTTCATGTGGGACCGCACCCAGCGCGGCGGCGCCGGACGCATCGCGGACCTGTACCACCAAGAGGCGGGAGAGAAGGGCTCCACCGACATCCCGCCGCAGAACGTGATCCAGGATGATCCCGCCTTCTTCATCGGCCTGATCCTCACCGATGCGTGGTACCGGTGGTGTGACGCTGACGATGACAGCGGGGAGGCCACCTTGTGGTTGTTCTCCGACGACGGGAAGTCGTGGGCTACGGTCGAATACGCCCCCGACGCGGAGACGTACGAGGTCGAGCAGTACGGCCCCCGGGCGCTGTGGGACGAAGCGCGAACGGTGTTCCTTCGATGGCATGGGGTGGGGAAGCCCGAACGGTCCCGGTTCGGGCTGTCGGTCGATCGTGGCGGACAACGGGTGTGGCTGGACAATCCGCATAACCCCGTCGGCCGGCGGTAAGCCGTGAGCACGGAGACGTCCCGACACCAGCGTGTTCACCAGACCGAGGCCCCGGTCTGGTGAACACGCTGGTGTGTACGGACAGCGACTCCGCGCAGGGAAGCAGGGGCCACGCCCCCGCCCCACCCCCGCGTCAGACCTTCGTGACCGTCTTCCCGCCGTCCTCCGCCGGTGCCTGCTTCTCCAGGCCGACGCCACGCCCGGCATCCTGGCCGTCGCCCGAGGCGCCACCCGAGGCATCGCCCGGGGCCTCATCCTCCCCCGGCAGCCTCGCGTGGACGTCGTCGACAAGAGTCTTCTCATCGAACGGCAGCCGCCCGGCGAGTACCTCGTTCATCCGGTTCTTGTCGATCTCCTTGGTCCAGGTGCCGACCAGCACCGTGGCGACCGCGTTGCCCGCGAAGTTGGTCATCGCGCGGGCCTCGCTCATGAAGCGGTCGATGCCGACGATCAGGCCGACGCCGTCCACCAGCTCCGGGCGGTGGGACTGGAGGCCACCGGCCAGGGTGGCGAGTCCGGCTCCGGTGACGCCCGCCGCGCCCTTCGAGGCCACGATCATGAAGAGGAGCAGCGAGATCTGCTGGCCGATGGAGAGCGGGTCGCCCATGGCCTCGGCGATGAAGAGCGAGGCCATTGTCAGATAGATGGCCGTGCCGTCCAGGTTGAAGGAGTAGCCGGTGGGGACGGTGATGCCGACGACCGGCTTGCTGACGCCCGCGTGCTCCATTTTGGCGATGAGCCGGGGCAGCGCGGACTCCGAGGAGGAGGTGGACAGGATCAGCAGGAACTCGCGGCCGAGGTACTTCAGCAGCAGGAACAGGTTCACCCCGGCGACCAGCCGCAGGAGGGCGCCGAGCACGACGATCACGAAGAGCAGACATGTGGTGTAGAAGCCGACCATGATGACGGCGAGGGACTTCAGGGCGTCCGTGCCCGTCTCGCCGACCACGGCGGCGATGGCGCCGAAGGCGCCCACCGGAGCCGCCCACATGATCATCGCGAGGACGCGGAACACGAGCCGCTGGATGTGCCCGATGCCGCGCAGGAGCGGTTCGCCCGACGTGCCCATGGCCTGGAGGGCGAACCCGACGAACAGCGCGACCAGCAGGGTCTGGAGCACCTCGCCCTCGGTGAAGGCGGAGACGAGGGTGGTGGGGATGATGCCGAGCAGGAACTCCTCGGTGGACTCGCTGGCCCCCTCGGCCTGCCCCTGCCCGACCTTGGCCGCCTCGCTCGTCAGATCCAGGCTGCTGCCCGGCTCCAGGATGTTGCCCACCAGGAGGCCGATGGCCAGCGCGACCGTGGACATCACCATGAAGTAGCCGAGTGCGAGACCGCCGACCGCGCCGACCTTCGCCGCCTTACGTACCGATCCCACCCCGATCACCAGGGTGCAGAAGATGATCGGCGAGATCATCATTTTGATCAGGTTCACAAAGCCGGTGCCGACGGGCTTGAGCTCCACGGCAAAGTCCGGTGCGGCGAAGCCCACCGCGATGCCGGCGAGCACGGCGGCGATGACGGCAAGGTAAAGGTAATGCGTCTTGTCGCGTTTGGTACGCCCTGGCTCCAGCTGTCCCGAATCCGGTGGCGAGGTCTGCGCAGCCACGGCTGCCTCCTAAAACGTGCGTGTATGCGATATGCGGCCCACGACAGCCGGGCGGGCCACCTCGGGGGTACGTGCGGCTCACACCCTGGACGTCCCGGCGACTATGCATGACGCTGTGACGGCGGTCACCCTTGCGTTCATTACGTTCACGCGAACCGGAGAAGGCACACTGACCCGCATGCGCATCCCCCGTCCACGCAGCCTGGCAGGCCAGCTCTTCGCGATGCAGGTCGTGCTCGTGGCCGCCGTGGTCGCCGGGTGCGCCGTCTTCTTCTACGTCACCGACCGGGGCGAGGCCCAGGACGCCGCACGCCGCCAGGCGGTGACCGCCGCCACCGCCATCGCCAACTCCCCCGACCTGCCCGCCGCGGTCCGCTCCGACGACCCCACGGCCGTGCTCCAGCCGTACGCGGAGCGCGTGCGCATGGACACCGGCGTCACCTTCGTCACGATCATGAACCCGCGCGGCATCCGCTGGACCCATCCCGAACCCGCCCGGATAGGCGAGAAGTTCCTCGGGCACACCGGACCCGCGCTGCGCGGCCGCGTCTTCAGCGAGACGTACACCGGGACCCTCGGTCCGTCGGTGCGCGCGGTCGCCCCGGTGCGGGAAGGCGGCGGCACCGACGGAAGCGGGCCCGTCGTCGCCCTGGTGAGCGCGGGCATCACCATCGAGACCATCACCGCCCAGGAGCGCCGCCAGATGGTCGCGCTGCTCGGCGTCGCGCTCGGGGCCCTCGCGCTCGGCGGCCTCGGCACGTACATCATCAACGCCCGGCTGCGCCGCCACACCCACGGCATGAACGCGGGCGAGCTGAGCCAGATGCACGACTACCACCAGGCCGCGCTGCACGCCGTACGCGAGGGACTGGTGATGCTCGACGGGCAGCGCCGGATCGCGCTCATCAACGACGGCGGCCGGGAACTGCTCGGCCTCGACGGCGGGCGAGGACCCGACCCGGTCGGGCGCTACGCCAGCGACCTGGGCCTGCCGGTGCCGCTGACCGGGGCCCTGCTCGCGACCGAGCCGCGCGTGGACGAACTGCACCTGACCGCCGACCGGGTGCTGGTCGTCAACACCGCCCCCGTCAGCAGCGGCGAGAAACGCGGCTCCGTCGTGACACTGCGCGACCACACCGAACTCCAGGCGCTGTCCGGTGAACTCGACTCCGTACGCGGCTTCGCCGAGGCACTGCGCTCGCAGGCGCACGAGGCCGCGAACCGGCTGCACGCCGTGGTCTCGCTCATCGAGCTCGACCGCGCCGAGGAGGCCGTCGACTTCGCCACCGCCGAACTCCAGCTCGCCCAGGCCCTCACCGACCAGGTCGTCGGCGCCGTCGGCGAGCCCGTACTGACGGCGCTGCTGCTCGGCAAGGCGGCGCAGGCCAATGAGCACGCCGTGGACTTCGTACTGGCCCGCGACAGCCATGTGGACGACGGGCTGCTGCCGCCCGGCCTCCCCGTCCGCGACCTGGTGACGATACTCGGCAACCTCATAGACAACGCGATCGACGCCGCCGCCGGGGAAGCCGCGTGGGACCTGGGGCTGACCACCGGTGCCGAGGCCGGTGACAAGGCCGGTGACAAGCCCGGTGGCGAGCCCCACGCGCCGCCCGGTGCCGAAACGTCACGCCCCGTCCGGCCGCTCGCCTTCCGCCGGGCGAGAGTCGAGGTCTCCGTCCGCGCGCAGGACGGCGAGTTGCTGCTGCGCGTCTCCGACAACGGACCCGGCATCGACCCGGAGACCGCCGACGAGATCTTCCAGCGCGGCTGGAGCACCAAGGCCGTGCCCGGCCACGGACTCGGTCTTGCCATCGTGCGGCAGACGGTGCGCCGCAACGGCGGCACGATCGACCTGGGCCGTGGAACGAGGGGCGGGGCGGAGTTCACCGTGCGCCTCCCCTTGGACACGGAGTGCCCTTCATGAGCGCGGACCCCGTCGGCCCTGAGCCGATCCGGGTGCTCGTCGTCGAAGACGACCCGCTCGCGGCGGACGCGCACGCCCTGTACGTGGGCCGGGTCCCGGGCTTCACGGTCGTCGGCACGGCCCACTCGGGCGCCGAGGCCCGCCGCCGACTGGAGCGCACCACCGTCGATCTGCTCCTGCTCGACCTCTATCTCCCCGACGGCCACGGGCTCCGCCTGGTCCGCACGCTCCGCGCGACCGGTCATGGCGCCGACGTCATCGCGGTGACCTCGGCCCGCGATCTCACCGTCGTACGCGAGGGCGTCTCGCTCGGGGTCGTGCAGTACGTGCTGAAGCCGTTCACCTTCGCGACGCTGCGCGACCGGCTGACGCGGTACGCGGAGTTCCGGGCGACGGTGACCGTGGGCGAGGCCAGCGGCCAGGACGAGGTGGACCGGGCGCTGGCCGCGCTGCGCGCACCGCGGCCCGCCGCGCTCCCGAAGGGCCTGACGCTGGCCACCCTCCAGTCGGTCACCGACACGCTGCGCGCGGCCACGGACGGCATCTCGGCGGCGGCGACGGCGGAGGCGACCGGGATCTCCCGCATCACCGCGCGCCGCTACCTGGAGCACCTGGTCGACACCGGCCGCGCGGTCCGCACCCCGCAGTACGGGCAGGTCGGCCGCCCGGAGCTGTGGTACCGCTGGCTTCCCTCGTAGCGGGACGACCGCCCCGTCTCCCCGCCTGTCTGCCTCCCCGCCTTCCGGACAGCCGTAGCCCCTGCCCCCGGCCGAGCGCCTGTTCGCGTGGTCAGGCGAAATCGGGGCACACGGACAGCGCAGTCACCACCGAAAGGGGCACCACCGAAAGGGGCACCACCGAAAGGGGCACCATGGAGATCTCCGGCATCATCAGCGCGATCGTGATCGGCATCGTCATCGGTGTGCTGGGGCGGCTTGCGCTGCCGGGCCGCCAGCACACCGGCATGCTGTGGACCATCGCCGTCGGTATCATCGCGGCCTTCGTCGGTACCGCCATCGCGGCGGGAGTCGGCGTGGCCGACACCAAGGGCGTCGACTGGATCGAACTGACCATCCAGATCGCCCTGGCGGCGGTTGGCGTCGCGGCCGTCGAACGCGTCAAGCGCCGCTGAGCCCATGCCCGGCACGGGGGTTCGCGTCGGCGTGCGCCGACCGCTCCCGTGGGGGCGGCCACAGGAAGCGGCCCCGCAGGGAGCGGCCACGGAAGGGACAGGTGAGGCGGGCGGCATGACCGGCCCGCGCCCCGGTCGGCCGATCGCCGATCGGCCGTACCGGTGGGCCGGACATCCGGCGAGGTCCGGGCCATTGACCGGCCGTCAGGGTTGATCGTACGGTCACCGGGCAGTCACAGCCGCGCCCCACCCGGCGTCTCCTTGAGCCCGGAGGAGCGCTGTGCCCAAGGAGGCCGTGCCCGTGCGCCCCACCGCCCCGCTCATCCTCTCGGCCACCGCCGCCCTGGCCGCCACCGCGCTCACCGGCTGCGGCACGGGCAACGACCCGGACACCGTGAAAGTCGCCTACCTGCGCAACACGGACAACAAGGTGCGGCACATGGACGCCTACCTGTCCATGGTGAAGAAGCAGTTCGAGCGCGAGCATCCGGGCAAGAAGATCAAGCTGATCCCGATCCAGGCGGCGCAGCCCGACTACTGGGCCAAGGTGCAGCAGATGATGCGTTCCTCGAAGACGGCCCCGGATGTGGTCTACGAGGACACCTTCATCATCAACTCCGATGTCGCCAGCGCCTATCTGCGCCCCCTCGACGGCTATCTGAAGAAGTGGAAGGACTGGGACCGGTTCACCCCGCGGGCGAAGACCGCGGCGAAGGCCGAGGACGGTAAGACGTACGGGGTGCCGATGGGGACCGACACCCGCGGCCTGTGGTTCAACAAGAAGATCTTCGCCAAGGCGGGGCTCCCGGCGGACTGGCAGCCCCGGAGCTGGGACGACCTCCTCGACACCGCACGCACCCTCAAGAAGAAGGTGCCCGGCGTCATCCCGCTCAACGTCTACACCGGCAAGGGCCCCGGCGAGGCATCCGTCATGCAGGGCTTCGAGATGCTGCTGTACGGCACGGGCGCCGACCCGCTCTACGACCCGAAGGCGAAGAAGTGGGTCACCGGCGGACAGGGGTTCAAGGACTCGCTGCACTTCCTCAAGACCCTCTACGGCGAGAAGCTGGCCCCCGACCCGTCCGACGCCGTCGATCCCAACATCACCACCCGGGTCGCGACGGAGCTGCTGCCGGAGGGCAAGGTCGCCATCGCGCTCGACGGCTCCTGGATGAGCCAGTTCTGGATCAAGACCGGCGGCAAGCCGTGGCCGCAGTGGTCCCGGACGCTCGGCCGGGCCGCGATGCCGACGCAGCACGGCGCCAAGCCCGGCAAGGTCAGCATGTCGGGCGGCTGGACCTGGGCCATCCCGGCCAAGTCCGAGAACGCCGACCTGGCCTGGTCGTTCATCAAGACGCTCCAGACGGAGCACAACGCGACCGAATGGACCATCCGCGACGCGCAGATCGCCGTCCGCGAGGACGTCGCCGCCAACCGCAGATACCTGACATCGATGCCAGGCATCATGTTCTTCACCGAGCTGGTGGACTCCACCCACTTCCGCCCAGCGCTGCCTGTCTATCCCCGGGTGTCCTCCGCCATCGGGGAAGCCATGGAAGCCGTCACGACAAGCGGCACCTCCGCCGCGTCGGCGGCGGAGACCTACGACAAGGACCTGAAGTCCATCACCGACGGAGAGGTGGTGACCCGCGGCCGATGACCACCGTGACCAAGGCGGCGCCCGCCCCGGCCCCCGTTCCCGCCCCCGCACCGACCGCCCGGCGGCGCCCGCTGCGCTGGCTGCCGCTCGCCCCGGCCACCGTGATGCTGCTCCTGTTCCTCGGCGGCCCGATCGGCTACTGCGTCTACATCGCCTTCACCAACATGCAGCTGACGGGCTCCTCTTCCACGGACTTCGTCGGCTTCGACAACTTCCAGCGCGCCTTCGAGGACAAGAACTTCCG
The DNA here is from genome assembly GCF_059026195.1 of Streptomyces sp. A01. Lineage (NCBI taxonomy): Bacteria > Bacillati > Actinomycetota > Actinomycetes > Kitasatosporales > Streptomycetaceae > Streptomyces > Streptomyces sp. A01. The sequence goes on from NZ_JBWLKN010000017.1 coordinate 52,187, forward strand.
CAACGCCGTCGTCCTCACCCTCGCCTTCACCTTCCTGTCCTCCATCGTCGGCCAGAACACCCTGGGTCTCGCCCTCGCCGGGCTGATGCGCCGCGCGTCCAAGCCGGTGCGGACCCTGACCGGCGCGATCGTCATCGGCGCCTGGGTGGTCCCGGAGATCGTCGCCGGGTTCCTGCTCTACGCGTTCTTCCGCGACGAGGGCACCCTCAACGCCGTACTGGACTGGGCACATCTGCCGTCCCAGGACTGGCTCTACACGATGCCCATCCTCGCCGTCTCCTTCGCCAACGTCTGGCGCGGGACGGCGTTCTCGATGCTCATCTACTCCGCCGCCCTCTCGGAGATCCCCCAGGAGATCACCGAGGCCGCCGAGGTGGACGGGGCGGGCGGCTGGCGCCGCCTGTGGTTCATCACGCTGCCCATGATCCGCCGCTCCATCGGCACCAACCTCATGCTCAACACCCTCCAGACGCTCTCCGTCTTCGGGCTGATCTGGGCGATGACCCGCGGCGGCCCCGGCAACAGGAGCCAGACGCTGCCGGTGTTCATGTACGACCAGGCGTTCCTCAAAGCCCTCATCGGCTACGGCACGGCGGTGGCACTTCTGCTGCTGCTCATCGGTGCCCTGTTCTCCGTCGTGTATCTGCGCCTGCTCCGCACGGAGGTCTGACGCCCGTGACATCGTCCAGCGTTCCCGCCCCCACCACGGCCCCCGCCACCACGCCCGCCGTGCGCCCCGTCCGCCGCACCTCCTCCGGCGCGCGCCGCCGCCTGCGTCGCCGTCTGACCGCCGACGCCGCGCTGCTCGCGCTGGCCGCGCTCTTCATCCTGCCGCTGGTCTGGCTGCTGCTGGCGTCCGTGGACGCCGACGCCACCCTCCGGGTCGGCGCGCCGTCGCCCGCCACGATGGACAACTTCGACGCCGTCCTGACGGAGGAGATCACCTACCGCCCGATGCTCAACAGCCTGCTGCTGTGCGGCGGTGCGACGGCCCTGACGGTGGTGTGCGCGGCCCTCGCCGCGTACCCGCTGTCCCGCTACAAGTCCCGTGCGGTCCGCCCGTACCTGCTCACCGTGCTGTTCACCACCTGCCTGCCGCTGACCGCGATCATGGTTCCGGTCTACGGCCTGTACGTCCAGGTGGAGCTCATCGACAGCCTGACCGGCACGGCCTTCTTCCTCGCGACCACCCAACTGCCGTTCGCGATCTGGCTGATGAAGAACTTCATGGACGGCGTCCCCGCCGCCCTGGAGGAGGCCGCGTGGACGGACGGCGCGTCCTGGCTCCAGACCCTCACCCGCGTCATCCTGCCGCTGATGGGACCCGGCATCACGGTCGTGACGATCTACAGCTTCATCATGATGTGGGGCAACTTCTTCGTCCCCTTCATGCTGCTGCTCACCCCCGACCAGCTTCCCGCCTCCGTCACCATCTTCACCTTCTTCGGCAGCTACGGCACCGTCGTCTACGGGCAGCTCGCCGCGTTCTCGATCCTCTACTCCACGCCGGTGATCCTGCTGTACGTGCTGATCGCCCGGCGGCTGGGCGGCGGTTTCGCGCTGGGCGGCGCGGTCAAGGGCTGAACTCCGCACGGTTGCCCGAACCTCCTTGACCTAAACCAAGGTTCAACACTTACGTTCATGCCATCCGACGTCGAAGACGGCTGCGACGAAGCCGTCGGTGACGCCACAGGAAGGCACGTCATGACGATTCTGGTAACGGGAGCGACCGGCAACATCGGACGCAAGCTGGTCGATGAGCTCCTGGGGCAGGGCCACCGGGTCCGCGCGCTGAGCCGCGCGCCGGAGCAGGCGAAGCTGCCCGCCGAAGCGGAGGTCGTCGGGGGCGACCTGACCGACCCGGCGACGCTGGACGCCGCGCTCGACGGCGTCACCGCCGCACATCTGATCACCTACGACGGCGCGCAGGGCCCGCTGACCAACGGCCCGGAACTGGTCACGGCGCTGGAGAAGGCCGGGGTGCGGCGGGTGGCCGTACTGTGGAGCGGCTCCGAGGGCAGCGTAGAGGCGGCGGTGAGGGCCAGCGGCCTCCAGTGGACGCTGATCCAGCCGGGCGAGTTCATGTCCAACTCGCTCGCCTGGACCGACTCCCTGCGCACCGAGGGCGTGGTGCGGGAACCGTTCGCCGCGGCGCTGAACTCCTGCGTCCACGAGGGCGACGTCGCCGCGGTCACCGCGCTGGCGCTCACCGGGGACGACCACCACGGCCGCACGTACACACTGAGCGGCCCGCAGGCGTTGACCATGCGGGAGAAGGTGGACGCGCTCAGCGCGGCGCTCGGCCGCGAGCTGCGCTACATCGAACTGACCGAGGACGAGGCCCGCGAGCGGTGGCGGAAGTCGGGCGCCTCCCCCGAGGCCGTGGACATGCTGGCGGACTGGCACCGCGACCCGCCCCCGATGGGCTACACGGTCGTGCCGACCGTGGAAGAGGTCACCGGACGCCCCGCGCGCACCTACGCCCAGTGGGCCGCCGAGCACGCGGACCGCTTCCGCTGACCGCCCCGGCATCCGACGGCGGTCCGCCCACCGCGCTCACCCCTCCGGGTCCTGCCCCGACTCCGACCGCTCGCCCCGGTACTCGATGCGCGTGGCGGGGTGGCCGGGCGACTGCTCGCCGAGGGGCACGATGCCCTGCCGCTCGACGCAGTCGGGACAGGACCAGATGGTGCCGCCCGGCCCGGAGTTGACCTCGATCACGGCCACAGCGATGGCCTGGTCAGTGGGGCCGCGGTGGGTGTTGCACCATCCTGGGTGAGCCGTCATGTGTCTCCTTAGCTGGTCCGGCGCGAGCGGCCGCTCCGAACACCGCGGTGCGCACAGCGTCTCGGTTCCGGCCAGTCGCTCACACAGGTAGGACGCGAAACCACGCCATCAGGTGCCATCAGGCGTCAACAGGGTCAACAGGCGTCGACAAATATGGGAAAACGCCACAGACGCCACCAGGCGTGCACGGGCGCCCCGGTCACCACAGCAGGAACGCGCCGCGGCGTCCCGTGCGGCCAAGGGGGAGCGGCGTGGCTGGGGATGCCGGGAGCCGCCGTTCCTCGCTGCTCGCTGCTCGCCGTCAGAGGGACTCGGCACAGAGGAAGCAGCCCTGGCACAGCGGAAGGGCGTGCCCCGTCAGGTGCGCGAGGGAACTGCGCGACCAGCCACGACGCATCCGCACTCCGCGACGCACGGACAAGGGCTCCCCTCCCCAGCACGCTCGCGGAAGCGACCTCACAGGATGCGGCGCAGGTCCACCACGGGCAGGTCGTCGGCCTTGCCGGTCGTCAGGTGGGCGCGGTGGCGGCCTTCGGCGAACAGGTCCCGTAAGTACATTCCGGGAAAGTCCAGCGGTTCGTTCCGGTCCGCGAGAGCGATGCGCACGCGGTACGCGGCGTCACTGTCGCGCGTCAGGACGTCACAGCACCGCTCCTGCGGGGATTCGACGCCGACCAGGGTGACGCGCTCCTCGGCCAGCGGTTCCACCCATGTGGCCAGGTCCTCCAGGAGCCAGGCCATGTGCATCCAGGACGGTGCGCCGGGGGCCGGTTGCCAGTGGTACTCCCGCCGCCCCTGGCGGCCGGGGACTGGCGGCTCTCCGTCGGCGTAAACGGGCGGATCGCCCGCCGCACCGGTGTCGATCAGAGTGAGGCGGCGGTCATCGATCGTGAGCGCGCCGAGACGGTATCCGTCCAGGCCCAGGTCGAAGACGGACTCCGAGGCGCGGGTGAGGAACGCGCTCCTGGGTGAAGCCACACGAGTTTCCTTCCGGACAGGAGCCGCCTCCGGCCCCGGGCCTGCTCGATGGCCCGGGGCCGGAGGCGTCGTGAACGCCAGATGGCTGTCCCCAACGTAGCGGGGATACCGGTCAGCGGGCGGCGACAGCTTCCCGCCGGAGCGGCTCGTGTCCGGCTGCGGCCTTGTCGCTGCTGCCGGCCTTCACGTCTACGGCCCGCCGCGTGCGAGCGAAGGGCTCGTAGGCACCGGCGTACTTCTCGCTGCCGTCCGTCGCGACGGACCGGCGGTTGGCCTTCGCCAGGGCCTTGGTGACCCAGTTCGGGCACCTGGTGATCCCCTTGCAGTACTGCGTGATCACACCCTTGTCCTGACCGTCACGGAGCTTCTTCTCGTTGACGGTCAGGAGCACCTTGTACTGCTTCACCAGTCGGCACACGCCGTTGCGGCACTTGTACTTGCCGGCGTATGCGGTCTCCCGGTACGACTGGCCGCCGATGTGCTCCCGCTTCGGGGATTTCGCGACGTACTCCACGGCCGAGTACTTCGTGATGTTGTGCTTCTTCTTGACCTTGGTCCACCCGAAGCCCTTGTCCGTGCCGGCGTTGTAATAGCCGAGCCGCAGCGAGGCCTGTCCGGGACCGCGGTAGTCCAGATGCTTCAGGATTTTGTACGCCGGATCGGCCTGAGGCCGGGCCTCACTGCTGGTCGAGGCGGTGGCCGTCCCACTGAGGGCTCCCGCGATCACCGTTACCGCGAGTCCGACACCGGCTAACTTCGTACGGTCCATTCAGCATTCCCCCTTGGTGAACCTGCGCACAGGCGGGAGCCGGTGCACGCGACCACCCTAGGGAACGAACGGCCCTTTGGCACCCAACGCTCCAGCCCGGCAGGTGAGTTGGCAAAAAATTGCGTGGTATCCGGGGCCCAGGGCGTCACGTCCGGACGAGGCGGCTCAGCGCCGGTGGACGGGAGCCGCCTTCTTGAGGAGGGCCTTGATGGCGTACACGTCGGTGTAGTTGTACGGGCCCTCGCGGGTGTCGTTGTAGAGCGCGTTGGCCCGGAAATAGCTCATGTTCACCGCCGTCCGGTCCTGGCCGAGCTCGAACCGGTAGGTGGTCCCGGCGCGCAGCTTCGCCTTGGTGAAGGTCGAACCTCGCACCTGCGACCAGCTTCCGGTGTTGGGCATGGCGATGACGTCCTCGGTGACGAGTTCGCCGGTGGCGTCGTCGTGGACACGCAGCATCTTCATGCCTCCGCCGACCCCGGTGTTGATGGGGTTGCCGACCGCCGCGTCCACCTGGAGGAGGTAGTCGCCGCTGGTCTTCGGCGTGATCCTGGCGGCGAGCTTGTCGCCTGGCGCTGTGCCCCAGTCGCGGTAGTACACGCCGTTGCCGCCGTGGGTCCTCGTGCCGCCGGTGGCTTCGAAGTCCTCGCCGGTGACCTTGTGGACACGGTCGTAGCCGGGCCCCCATTGACTTCCGCTCCCCTCCCTAACGGGAGGGGATTCCTACCACGGTCGTCTGACCGTCTCGGTGGGTTCCTGTTTCTTCGCGCTGTGCCGGGAGGAGTCCCGGTCTTACCCGCGCTCCGCAGGCTGACACCGCCAGTCCGGCGGCCTTGGCGACGTTGACCGCCGCGTTGATGTCCCGGTCAAGGACGGCCCCGCAGGCCCCACACGTCCAGATACGGACGTGGAGGGGCTTGGGTCCGTCCTTGACGCCGCACGCCGAGCACATCTGAGAGGTCGGCTCAAAGCGGCCGATACGCACAAAGGTGCGCCCGTACCGGGCGGCCTTGTACTCCAGCATCCCCACGAACGCCGACCATCCAGCGTCGTGCACGGACTTGGCCAGGCGTGTGCGGGCCAGTCTCCTGACCGCCAGGTCTTCCACTGCCACCGCTTGGTTCTCGCTGATGATCTTCGTGGAGAGCTGATGGTGGAACTCGCGCCGCGCATCGGCCGTCCGTGCATGGACGCGGGCGACCTTGATGCGGGCCTTCGCCCGGTTCTTCGATCCCCTGGCCTTGCGGGACAGCTCCCGCTGCGCCCTCTTGAGCTTCTTCTCCGCCCGGCGCAGAAACCGGGGGCTGGCGATCTTCGTGCCGTCGGACAGGACCGCGAAGTGCGTCAGCCCCAGGTCGATACCCACAACGGGCGCGACCTCGGGCAGCGTCTCGTCCATGCCGGTCTCCACGATGAAGCTCGCGAAGTATCGGCCCGCGGCGTCCTTGACGACGGTCACCGTGGAAGGAACGCACGGCAGCGCACGGGACCATCGGGCCCGCACATCGCCGATCTTCGGCAACGACAGATCCCCACCTGGGGTGATCTTCCACCGGGCGTTGGCGGTAAAGCGGACCGTGTGACGGTTGTCCCTCCGCGTTTTGAACCGGGGCGCGCCCATACGGGGCCGCTTGCCCTTCAAGCCGTCGAAGAAGTTCCGGTAAGCGGTATCCAGATCGCGCAGCGACTGCTGCAAAACCACGGCCGACACGTCGCCGAGCCAGGAACGCTCGTCCGTGTTCTTCGCGGCGGTGAGCCGCTTCGACAGCTCGGCCGAGGTGACAAACGGCAGCCCTGCGGCGCGGGCATCCTCACGAACGCGCAACGCGTCGTTGAAGACCACCCGCGCACACCCGAACGCCCTGGCCAGCGCCCAGCGCTGAGGACCATTCGGGTACAGGCGGAAGCTGTACCGAAGCTGCATTCCAACGACCGTAGTGGATGTGATTTACGGCTGGATATCAGAATATCCGTACGGGCAGACACGCTGTGCTTCCTCCACGGGCATGTGGTTTTCGTGACGAAGTACGGCACAAGGTCCTCAGCGACCAGCACCTGACGCGCTGCGAGGAGATCACGCGAAGCGTCTGTCAGGGCTTCGAGGTCAAGCTGGTCGAGTTCAACAGGGAGAACAACCACGTCCACCTGCTGGTGAACTTCCCGCAGAAGGTCACCCTGTCCAAGCTGGGTCGACAGCCTCAAGAGGAGCCGCCTCCGGTGCCGGTGTCCTGGATGATCCGGGTGTCCCCGGAGCCGTCGCGGCGATCGCTCAGCTTGAAGGCCAGGGTGTCGCGCATCCGCTCGGGATCGACGGCCGTCAGGCCCAGGTCGGCGGAGTAGGACACGTCCCGGGTCCACACGTAGGTCCAGGACTTCCCGGTGATGTAGCAGCCGCCGGGGCACGGGATCGGATTGCCGTGATTGTACGCGCCGTCGCTGAGCTGGTCGGCCTTGTTCTGCTCGGCGTCGTCGTGGGCCATCGCGTACAGGCCGTCGAGCAGTACGGAACCGGTGCGCGACACCGGTTTTCCTGGCGCCTCCTTGAAGACGCGCTCACCGGTGGCGGAGCTGACGAGCTTGTACGTACGCAGGCAGTCGTCGCCGACGCCGGTCACGGTGACCGTCGCCGAACCGGTGGAGTCCTTGAACCGCCCGGGCTTACCGGGAACGGCGCACTTGTCCCTCGCTGCCTTGCCCCTCGCTGCCTTGGCGCCGTCGGTGGCGGGTGCGGCCCCGGGGCCCGTCGCCGAGGTGGCGGAGGCGTTGGCATTGGCATTGACGTTGGCGTTGGCGTGGACCTGCGGCGGTGCGGCTGTGGCCAGTTGGGCCGTGGACGCCATGGCCGCTGCCACGGCCAGCGTCAGCACGGCCCGCGCCGGTCTGGACGAGCGGGGACGCGCGTACCACTGCTGACGACGCGGTGGAGTGCTCACAGTGTGCTCCTCGCATGAGGTCGGTGGCAGGCCGTCAGACGAGCGGCGCAGGCCGCCGCCTCGGCCAAGGGATGAACCCAGATCCCTGCCACTCGACGACGACGGCGCCGCCCGCGCGAACGGGGCGGGGCGGCGGTCACCGGTGCCTGCATGGCCGCGATCAACCTGCTCTCTTCGGTGCCCGCCGCGGCGGGCGACGCCCGGACATCGCCCCTTCGGTGATAAACAGCGGCAACCACGGCCATCCGGCAGCGATTTCGCCACTTGGAAGAGGTGATGATGCTGGCGAGGCTATGACTTCAAGTGTCGAAGTCAAGGGGTCGCGCATCGATGACCTGTGCGGTGGCAGGACGAGTCGCCTGAACCGGGACACAGCGACACGGCCCGGCTCACGGCTTCCCCAGCGAGCGAAACCCAGGGCGCCGGGGGCCGCCCCGCCCGTGCGTTCGTACGAAGTCCCCGCTCGGGCGCCGCCGCCCCGTTGGGTGATCGCACCGTAGGCCCCTTCCCCCGGCCGCGCCTACGGTGTGCGCGTGCACCACTCTGGCTCTGCCTCTCCGCACGGCGGCGGCACCGGCCCCGCCGGGCCTCCCGGCTCCTCCCCTCAGCACGGTCAGCCCGCCCCTCACGACCACTCCGCCGATCACTCCGTGTCAGCCAGGCCGCCCTTCAACGCGGCCGCCGCCCGGCGGTTGCGCGAGGGACTCGGCCTCACGCATGCCCATGTCTCGTACGGCATGTGGGCGGCGTTCGGGCTGCGCGTGCCGCATGGCGTCATCGCCGCCTGGGAGCGGAGAGAGTCCTCCCCGACCGCCGTGGAGCTGTCGGCGCTCGCGGGGGCGCTGTGGTGTGCTCCCGGCGAGCTGATCGCCGCCGCCAGGACGCTGCGCGAACACCGTCTCGCGCGGGGGCTGGCCGCCGAGGACGTGGCGCTGCGGATCGGCATGCGGCTGGCCGACTACCAGGAGGCGGAGCGCGGCGGGCCGTGGCGCGGCGACGGGCGGCAGGCCGCCGCGCTGGGCAGGGAGCTGGCGCTCGCGCCGCCCGCGCTGCTCCGGCTCACCGGGCGCGAGGAAAAGCTCGCCGAGCTGCTGCACGGCGCGGTGACCACGCGCTGGCAGGCGTACACCCGGCCGGTGGCCAAGCTGGTGCCGCTGCCGAAGCCCCGTATCGAGGAGGCGCTGCGGCGGCTGCACGGCGACTACCAGGCCCACATGGTCGCCACGCTCAGCTGGGGCACCGGGGCGGGCGGCGGCGCCTCCGAGAGCGGGGGCGCCGGGCGTGAGCTGCTGGCCGAGGTCGTGGGGCGGTTCTGGGAGCTGGCGTCGCCGTCATCGGAGGCAGAGGCGGAGGGCCCGCCAGGAGCGGGTGAGGGCTACGGGGCTGAGGGGGCGTGAGCGGGCCGCCGCGCCGGTGCGTGCGCCGGCTGGTGCCGACACCCGGCGCGGGCGGCCCGGCCGGGCTCAGAAGACGGACTCCGCCTCGTCCATCCGGTCCTCGGGGACCCGCTTGAGTTCGGTGACCGCCTCGGCCAGCGGGACCAGTTCGATCTCGGTGCCCCGCAGCGCCGTCATCCTGCCGAAGTCGCCCCGGTGGGCGGCCTCCACCGCGTGCCAGCCGAAGCGGGTGGCCAGGACGCGGTCGTACGCGGTGGGGGTGCCGCCGCGCTGGACGTGGCCGAGGATGACCGGGCGGGCCTCTTTGCCGAGGCGGTTCTCCAGCTCGGCGGCGAGCCTGCTGCCGATCCCGGCGAAGCGCTCGTGACCGTACTGGTCGATGGCGCCCTTCTTGTAGTCCATCGACCCCTCGGCGGGGTGGGCGCCTTCCGCGACACAGACGACGGCGAACTTCTTGCCGCGCGCGAACCGCTCCTCGACCATCTTCACCAGGTCGGCCACGTCGAAGGGGCGCTCGGGCAGGCAGATGCCGTGCGCGCCGCCCGCCATGCCGGACTCCAGGGCGATCCAGCCCGCGTGCCGCCCCATGACCTCGACGACCATGACGCGCTGGTGGGATTCGGCCGTGGTCTTCAGCCGGTCGATGGCCTCGGTGGCGACGCCGACGGCGGTGTCGAAGCCGAAGGTGCGGTCGGTCGAGGAGATGTCGTTGTCGATGGTCTTCGGGACGCCGACGACCGGCATGCCCGCGTCGGAGAGCATGCGGGCGGCGGTGAGGGTGCCCTCGCCACCGATCGGGATGAGCACGTCGATACCGTACGAGCGGGTCAGCTCTTCGCAGTTCTCGGCGGCCTCGCGCAGCCGGTCGCGCTCAAGCCGGGCGGAGCCGAGGATGGTCCCGCCACGCGCGAGGATGCCGCTGACGGCGTCGAGATCGAGGGGGCGGAACCGGCCGTCGAGGAGGCCCTTGAAGCCGTCCTCGAAGCCGATGACCTCGTCGTCGTGGCCGGCTACGGCGCGGTGCACGACCGACCGGATCACGGCGTTGAGGCCGGGGCAGTCGCCGCCCGCGGTGAGCACTCCGATGCGCATCCTGCTGTGTCTCCTGCTCTGGGGTCGCTCTTGGAGATCCCGTGACCAGAAGCCACGGGAGGTACGGGTGAGCTTGTTCAATTCTTTCACGGGCGCATGGGTCCCGCGCACCCCCCAGGCCGCGCGCTTTAGCTTTGCGTCCAGGTATTGTCAAGAGAGAATGCCCTGCAGGATGGGTGTTTTTTCGTTCAGGCATGGCGGGGATACGTCGCCGAGCGGGGAACACGCCGTGGAGCGGCGCTCAGGCGTTCGCACGGCGACACTGGCTCATGTGGCCCTGGCCACCCCGCCCGGTGCCGCCGTCGCGGTGTGTCCCGCCACGGGGCCGCCGCCCCGGCCACCCGGCCGGGCAGCCCGCCGACCCCGGTCACCGGCGCCGGGCGCCGGCGGAAACCGTCAGCATGAGCGGAGAGCACACACCGAAGCGCGGAGGAAGCGCGGAGGAGACGCGCGGGAAGCGCGGAAGCCGAGGCGCGAGCCGCAGCATGACCCGTACAGCAGCAGAGCAGCAGAGCCGACAACGCAGCCGAAGGATCGGAGAGCACGCGTGACGCGCAGCGTGTACGTGACCGGGATCGACCGTGGTGACGGCCGGCAGGTCGTTGAGCTGGGAGTCATGGAGCTCCTGACCCGCCACGTGGACCGGGTGGGCGTCTTCCGCCCGCTGGTCCACGACGGGCCCGACAGGCTCTTCGACCTGCTGCGCGCCCGGTACCGGCTGACCCAGCCCGCCGAGACGGTGTACGGCATCAGCTACGACGAGGCCGCCACCCTTCAGGCCGAGCGGGGCACCGACGAACTGGTCTCCGAGCTGGTCAGCCGCTTCCACACGGTGGCGCGTGAGTACGAGTACGTGCTCGTCCTCGGCAGCGACTACGCGGCGACCAGCCTCCCCGACGAGCTGAACCTCAACGCGCGGCTGGCCAACGAGTTCGGCGCGGCCGTCATCCCCGTCGTCGGCGGGCAGGACCAGACCGCCGAGTCGGTGCGCGCCGAGGCACGCAACGCGTTCCGTGCCTACCAGGCGTACGACTGCGACATCGTCGCCCTCGTCGTGAACCGGGTCGCGGCGGCCGACCGCCAGGCGGTGGCCGGGCCGCTGAGCGAGCAGTTGTCCGTGCCCTGCTACACACTGCCCGAGGACGCCTCGCTGTCCGCGCCCACCGTGCGGCAGGTGGTGCACACCCTGGGCGCCGAGGTACTGCTCGGTGACGACTCGGGGCTGGCCAGAGACGTGCGGGACTTCGTCTTCGGCGGCGCCATGCTGCCGACCTTCCTGCCCGCGCTGACGGAAGGCGCCCTCGTGGTCACCCCCGGGGACCGCGCCGACCTGATCATCGGCGCGCTCGCCGCGCACACCGCCGGGTCCCCACCCATCGCCGGTGTCCTCCTCACCCTCGACGAGCGGCCCGGGCCCGACATCCTGGCGCTCGCCTCGCGGCTCGCGCCCGGCACACCCGTGGTGTCGGTGCCGGGCGGCAGCTTCCCGACGGCCGCCGAACTGTTCGCGCTGGAGGGCAAGCTCAGCGCCGGGGCGCCCCGCAAGGCGGAGACGGCGCTCGGCCTGTTCGAGCGGCATGTGGACACCGTGGAGCTGACGAACCGCATCTCCGTGGCCCGCTCCAGCCGCGTCACGCCGATGATGTTCGAGCACGAGCTCCTGGAGCGCTCGCGTACCCGGCGGCGCCGCGTCGTCCTCCCCGAGGGCACCGAGGAACGCGTGCTGCGCGCCGCCGATGTGCTGCTGCGCCGCGACGTGTGCGACCTGACGCTGCTCGGCGACGAGGACACGGTCCGCAAGCGCGCCACCGACCTCGGCATCGACCTGAACGGCGCGCAGGTCACCGACCCGCAGACGTCCCCGCTGCGGGAGCGCTTCGCCGAGCTGTACGCGCGGCTGCGCGCGCACCGCGGCGTCTCCTACGAGCTGGCGTACGACATCGTGGCCGACGTCTCCTACTTCGGGACGCTGATGGTGCAGGAGGGACTGGCCGACGGCATGGTCTCCGGCGCCGTGCACTCCACGGCCGCCACCATCCGGCCCGCCTTCGAGATCATCAAGACCGCGCCTGGCGCCGAGATCGTCTCCTCCGTCTTCTTCATGTGCCTCGCCGACCGGGTGCTCGTCTACGGCGACTGCGCGGTCAACCCCGACCCGAACGCCGAGCAGCTCGCCGACATCGCCATCCAGTCGGCGGCGACGGCCGCCAAGTTCGGCGTGGAGCCGAGGATCGCGATGCTCTCGTACTCGACCGGCACGTCCGGCTCGGGCGCGGACGTCGACAAGGTCCGCAAGGCGACCGAGCTGGTCCGCGAGCGGCGGCCCGACCTGCTGGTCGAGGGGCCGATCCAGTACGACGCCGCGGTGGACGCCGCCGTCGCCGCCACGAAGCTGCCGCAGTCGAAGGTCGCCGGCCATGCCAGCGTGCTGATCTTCCCCGACCTCAACACCGGCAACAACACCTACAAGGCGGTGCAGCGCTCGGCGGGCGCCGTCGCCGTCGGGCCGGTCCTCCAGGGGCTGCGCAAGCCGGTCAACGACCTCTCGCGCGGCGCGTTGGTGCAGGACATCGTCAATACCGTCGCCATCACCGCCATCCAGGCGCAGGGCGAGCAGCCCGTAGCCGCAGACCCCGCGGGCCCCGCGTCGGCGGGCCCCGCATCCGCAGAGAAAGCACCCACCGCGTGAACCACTCCTCCGACGACTCGGCCACCCGGGTCCTCGTTCTCAACTCCGGCTCGTCGTCGGTCAAGTACCAGCTGCTCGACATGGCCGACGGCGCCCGGCTCGCCTCGGGCCTGGTGGAGCGGATCGGCGAGGGCCCGGTGGCCGACCACACGGCGGCCCTGAAGCAGGTCGCCGACGAGCTATCCGGCCAGGGCCTCGGCCTGGACTCGCCCGCGCTGGCCGCGGTCGGGCACCGGGTGGTGCACGGCGGCACCCGGTTCACCGAGCCGACCCTGATCACCGACGAGGTGCTGGCCGAGATCGAGAAGCTGGTGCCGCTGGCGCCGCTGCACAACCCGGCCAACGTGACCGGCATCAAGGTGGCCCAGCAGCTGCGCCCCGACCTGCCGCAGGTCGCCGTCTTCGACACCGCCTTCCACTCCACGATGCCGGAGGCCGCCGCGCGCTACGCGATCGACGTGGACACCGCCGACCGGTACGGCGTACGGCGCTACGGCTTCCACGGCACCTCGCACGCGTTCGTCTCCCAGGCCACGGCCAAGCTGCTCGGCAAGGACCCGTCCGAGGTCAACTCGATCGTGCTGCACCTGGGCAACGGCGCCAGCGCGTCCGCCATCGAGGGCGGCGTGTGCGTGGACACCTCCATGGGGCTGACCCCGCTGGAGGGCCTGGTGATGGGCACCCGCTCGGGCGACCTGGACCCGGCGGCGCTGTTCCACCTGGCGCGGGTGGGCGAGATGTCCATCGATGAGATCGACACCCTGCTGAACAAGCGCAGCGGGCTGGTCGGCCTGTGCGGCGACAACGACATGCGGGAGATCGGCCGCCGGATGGGCGAGGGCGACCAGGACGCACAGCTCGCCTTCGACGTGTACATCCACCGGCTGCGCAAGTATGTGGGCGCGTACACCGCCGTACTCGGGCGGGTGGACGCCATCGCCTTCACCGCGGGAGTCGGCGAGAACTCGGCCGCCGTACGCGAGGCGGCGCTGCGCGGTCTGGGCCCGCTCGGCATCGAGGTGGACACCGTACGCAACGCGGTGCGCGGCTCGTCGGCCCGGCTGATCTCGACGGCGTCGAGCCGGGTGGCGGTCGCCGTGGTCCCGACCGATGAGGAACTGGAGATCGCGACCCAGACATACCGGCTGGTCAACGCGTAGCTTCGGCTTTTCCCACAGCTCTAATATTCCGCCCCGAAACAAACGGATAGGATTCGCCCATGCGCCGTTCCAAAATCGTCTGCACCCTGGGCCCAGCCGTCGACTCCTATGACCAGCTCAAAGCGCTGATCGAGTCGGGTATGAACGTGGCCCGCTTCAACATGAGCCACGGGACCCACCCGGAGCACGAGGAGCGGTACCACCGCGTCCGCAAGGCCGCGGAGGAGACCGGCCGCGCGGTCGGCGTGCTCGCCGACCTCCAGGGTCCCAAGATCCGCCTGGAGACCTTCGCCGACGGCCCCGTGGAACTGGTGCGCGGTGACGAGTTCACCATCACCACCGAGGACGTCGCGGGCGACAAGACCATCTGCGGCACCACGTACAAGGGTCTGCCGGGCGATGTGTCCAAGGGCGAGGCGATCCTGATCAACGACGGCAACGTCGCCCTCCAGGTCATCGAGGTGGACGGCCCCCGCGTCCGCTCGATCGTCATCGAGGGCGGTGTGATCTCCGACCACAAGGGCATCAACCTGCCCGGCGTCTCCGTCAACGTCCCGGCGCTGTCAGAGAAGGACGTCGATGACCTGAAGTTCGCGCTGGAGCTCGGCTGCGACATGGTCGCGCTGTCCTTCGTACGGGACGCCTCCGACGTCCGCGACGTGCACCGTGTCATGGACGAGGTGGGCCGCCGGGTCCCGGTCATCGCCAAGGTCGAGAAGCCGCAGGCCGTCGCCAACATGGCGGACGTCGTGGCGGCCTTCGACGGCGTGATGGTGGCCCGTGGCGACCTGGCGGTGGAGTACCCGCTGGAGAAGGTCCCGATGGTGCAGAAGCGGCTCATCGAGATGTGCCGCCGCAACGCCAAGCCGGTGATCGTCGCGACCCAGATGATGGAGTCGATGATCACCAACTCGCGCCCGACGCGCGCCGAGGCCTCCGACGTGGCCAACGCGATTCTGGACGGCGCCGACGCGGTCATGCTGTCCGCCGAGTCCTCCGTCGGCGCGTACCCGCTGGAGACCGTCAAGACGATGTCCCGCATTGTGGAGGCCGCCGAGGAGGAACTGCTCTCACGTGGCCTCCAGCCGCTCGTGCCGGGCAAGAAGCCGCGCACCCAGGGCGGTTCGGTGGCCCGCGCCGCCGCCGAGATCGCCGACTTCCTGGACGCCAAGTCGCTGGTCGCCTTCACCAAGTCCGGCGACACCGCCCGCCGCCTGTCGCGCTACCGCGCCCAGCAGCCGATCCTCGCCTTCACCACCGACGCGTCGACCCGCAACGTGCTGGCGCTGAGCTGGGGCGTGGAGACGTACGTCGTGCCGCACGTGGACAACACGGACGCGATGGTCGACCTGGTCGACGCGGAGCTGCTGAAGCTCAACCGCTACAGCAGCGGGGACACGATGATCATCACCGCCGGGTCGCCTCCCGGGGTCCCCGGCACCACCAACATGGTCCGAGTCCACCACTTGGGCGGCGAAAGCTAGCCCTTGTCTCCGGGGGCTCCGCCCCCGGACCCCGTGTCCTCAATCGCCGGACGGGCTGATCTCACCAGCCCGTCCGGGCTTCACGATCGAGCCCATGCGGGCCCGCCATTGAGCTCGTTCGGGCCCACAACCAAGCCCGTCCGGCGTTTGAGGACAGCCCCAGCCCATCCGGGGCACAACCAAGCCTGCCCGAGCACCACCAAGCCCGTCCGGCGCTTGAGGACAACCTGAGCCGGGGCGGGGACGAGCGCGTTGTCCTGGCCCAGGATCTGGCCGACCGCCGACCAGAAGCAGCGGCCTATGGTCAGACCGTGCCACGGGTGGCCGCGACCAGCTCACGTACGCCCGCTGCACGGGGATGACGGGAGCGCAGATCCGTGACGATCCGCCGGATGGCAGGGCGATCGCGGACCTCGCCGGGGGCGATGCGGACGGCGGCAAGCAGCTCGACCGCGGTCTGTTCCGGGTTCCCGCGCTGCCACCAGGCGCGGCCCAGGTCAGTGTGCATCCGGCCCTTGCGCTCGGCCGTCTTGAACTGGCCCTCGTGGAGCCTCCGGCCGGCTTCCAGCGCGGCACCGGCGTCACCGAGCGCCCAGTGCACGCCGACGGCGTAAAGGTCGACAGCGGCCGGGGTCAGCGAGAACAGTCGGCCGTCCAGCGTCTCGTGGGGGAGGCCGCGGGCGGCCCGGGTGGCCTCCCTGATCATGGTCAGAGCCTGGTCGCGGTCGCCGGCCACCGCCGCGGTGTAGGAAGTGGTGCACAGCATCTGCGCATAGGCGGATGCCTGCGCGTCGGTGCGCAGTCCGGTCGCCTCTACCTTGGCGATGGCGTCGAGGATGTGCCGCCGGGCGGCGGTGGGCTGGTTTTGATGGCGCAGTGCGATGCTCAGCTCACGCGCGGCTGACGCGGCGGCGAGCGGGGAGCCGGACAGGTCCGCGTAGACAGTCGCCCGGTCGGCGGTCAGACGCGACTGGTCGTACCGTCCGATCTTCGTGAGGACCTGGGAAGCAAGGCTGTAGGCAGCCGAGAGCCGGGCCAGTGGCATCTCCTGGTGACCGTCGGCTGCGTGACGGGCATCGGCGAGCAGCCCAGGCAGCAACTGGAGCAGCTTGGCGTTGTGGCCAGCGTCGAAGTGGCGCCGGGCGGTGGCGAGCCGGGTACCCAGCGGGATGGGAGAGCCAGTGGGTTCGGGCATGCTGGCGAGAGCGTCTTCGATACCTAGCAGGAGCGTGGTGGGTGCCGCGAGCCCGGCGGCAGCGAGCAGTGTGCGGCGGCGCATCGGTTCCTCCTCGGCACGGCATGGTCGCTCCGGCGCAACTGTAGTGGTTGGAGGGGTAATCAACCCGAGAGACGCCGCTAGGACGTGTGTCGGTACACCCACCTCCCGAGCGGCGTTCTGAATGAGCTTCAGGTCAGCCTGCCGCCCGCGTTTATCCAGCCGGGAGACTGTTGAAGCGGAACAGTCGATGCGCGCGCCCAGGTCCGCCTGTCGCCAGCCACGGGTCTGCCGGCCGATTCGGATGAGTCCGCCGGGGTCTTGGTGATCGATGCACATCCGGACCTGCCGGGTGTTCCACAAAAGATCGACGCTCATCGGGCCTCCGACACACGGCCAGCGGGCTGCCTACCCACGGTAGGTGGGATACGACCCGCCGTATATCGCATGTGCAGGATCTGCACGCGGCATGCGAGAGGCGGCAACCGATCACCAGCAGTCGCGGGAAAGCGGACTTCTGAGGGTGCGGCCCCATTCTTGGGCGATGGGGCCCCGACGACGGAGGGCAGCATGGTGACAGCAGCCGAGACCAAGGTCCGCGACCCGCGGGACTACGTAAAGCCCGAGGTCTGGGATCGCGAAATCCAACTCCTTGTGCGCGACCACCCGTTCGACGAGGTGATGGCCGGTCGGCTCTTCAGCGCGGCCGTCTCATACCTGATCACCGCCGTCGAGAAGTGGGGGAAGGGCCTGGAGATGTGCCGCGGCCGCCTGGTCGACACCGCGGTGCACGTCTTCATCCTGGACACGAAGAACTACCGTGAGTGGTGCCACGAGCACTTCGACGGGCGCTTCCTGGAGCACGTCCCCGAGATCGAGTTCAAGTACGACGGCTCGGTGGAGCGCACTGCGCGGATCATCGCCGACAACGGCTTCGAAGTCGACTGGAAGCTGTGGGAGCGGGACTACGCCAAGTGCGGGCCGTGCCGTCCCGGAGAAAACTGTCACTGACGGACGGGCGTCCGCCCGGCCGGGCCGGGCAGCGCGCACGCTGCCCGGCCCGGCGCCTCGCGGTCGGCGCCCGGATGAAAAGGTGCGATTTCGCCATGGCGGCCGGGGCCCGATGGATACGGTGTCCAGCCTGTCGGACCCCGCCCCGGAGGACACATGCCCCGCGAGTCGACCAGCCTGCCCGAGTACTGGGACACCTACAAGCCGCACCGGGACGAGGGCGAGCAACCGGCGCCGCGGGCGGACGTGTTCGCCTGGACCCAGTACGACGGGCACGGGCCAGGCGCCGAGTTCCTCGGCACCCCCCGCACCGCGCTGGAGTTGGGCTCCGCCGAGGGGAAGGAGGCCGTCTGCCTCGCGCGCACGGGCGTCGAGGTGACCGCGCTGGACTTCTCGGCCGCCCAGGTAGCCCGCGCCCGCCGCTGGTGGGACGGCACCCCGAACCTCACCTTCGTCCAGGCCGAGGCATGCGGCTACCTCGCCTCCGCCGAGAGTACGTACGACGTGATCTACTCCATCTGGGGCGCCGTCTGGTTCACCGACCCCGACGACCTCATCTCGCTCACCGCCAAACGCCTCAACCGCGGCGGGACTCTCGCCTTCTCCCAGGCCGAGCCGATCGAGGGCTACTACGGCCCCCAGCCCATGTACGGCAACGGACTCGCCGGCCGCAAACTCACACTGCTGCGCTGGTCGTACTCCCCCCAGTGGTGGGCCGACCTCCTCAAGCGCCACGGCTTCACCGACATCGACGCCCAGATCCTCACCGCACCGAACCCCGACGACGTCGGCACCCTGCTGGTGCGGGCCCGCACCCCGGCATAGCAGCTGACGGGAAGCGGGCCCGGGGCCTGAAACCCAACCCCATCCAGGGCCAACCAAGCCCATCCGGGCCCACAACCAAGCCCGTCCGGCGGTTGAGGACATCCCGAGCCCGTCCGGGGGCTATAAACCAGCCCGTCCGGCGCTTGAGGACAACCCGAGCCCATGCGGGGGGCCAAAAACCAGGCGCTTGAGGACACCTCGGCCGGGCGGACACGGACAACGGCACAGACAAAGACCGTGG
The DNA here is from genome assembly GCF_059026195.1 of Streptomyces sp. A01. Taxonomy (NCBI): domain Bacteria; kingdom Bacillati; phylum Actinomycetota; class Actinomycetes; order Kitasatosporales; family Streptomycetaceae; genus Streptomyces; species Streptomyces sp. A01. The sequence goes on from NZ_JBWLKN010000017.1 coordinate 70,766, forward strand.
GCCGCCCTCCGCAAGGAGAACGGCCCACGGACTTGTGCGGCTCCCGGATGGGTCCAGGTCGACCGGAGAGGCTCAGCCCCCGGTCTTGTACAGGTGCATGCCGGGCACGGTCAACGTGCCGCCGAACTGCCCGGCCTGAGTCACCTTCGCGTCAGTGAAGAACAGCTCCGGCAGCGTCAGCGGTGGCGGAAACTCCGGGCTGAAGGTGATCGGGATGATCCCGAGGAGCTTGCCCTTCAGCTCCTCCGTGTACATGGTCACCTTGCCGTCGCGAATGGTGGAGGTGCTGCCCTTCCGCGCTTCCACGTGGGTGGTCGTCCCGCCCGGACCCACGACCTTCTGGTGCAGGTCACCGATGTCCACGCCGGTGGCGGTGAACTTCATGACCTCCTTGACCGTGCCGTTGTGGGTCTTGACCTTGACGATGCCGTCGTAGCCGAGCCCGTGCAGGGAGAGCTTGCTGGTCTCCAGAATCCACGGGTCGTCGGGCAGCAGCGGAGTCTCCTCCAGCTCGGCGTTCTTCAGCGCCTCCTCATCGGTGGTCGGGCACGGGTAGCGCTGCGGGTCGTCGGCGGACGGAAGGGCCGGGGACGTCGACGGGTCGGCGCCGTCCTTGTCCTTGGCGTCCGCCTTGTCCTTGGCCTTGTCGGCCGCCTCCTTCTGGAGGCGCTCCGCTTCCGCCTTGGCCTTACGCGTCGCCTCGGCGGCCTTCGCCCTTGCTTCGCGAGCCTTCTTCTCCGCGGCCTCGGCCTTGTCCGACGCCTCGTCGGTGGACTTGTCCGTGGACTTGTCCGTGCCGTCCTTCGCGGGATCGTCCGCGGTGCCGCCGTCCGCGCCGGGCGCGGGCGTCGTGGACGGGTCGGGCGAGCTGGGAGCCGGGGCCGGTGACGTCGGCTCCGCACTCTTGCCGCCATCCAAGAGGTCCTTGAGCTTGTCGCCGATGCCCAGCGGGTCGAGCGGGTTCCGCTTCTCGCTCTCCGACGGGCTCGGTGAGTCAGTGGGCTCAGCGGGCTTGTCGTCGGGGGTCCGCGGCGGAGCGTCCGGCTTGTCGCTGGTCTCCGTCGGGGACGGGGCGGGCCGCGAGGTGTCCGCGGCCTTGTCCTCGCTGGACGACGAGGACGACGGAGCCGACGAGGACGACGACGGATTCGGGGACGGGGACGTGCCGGGCGTGGACGGTTCCTTGGACCCGTCGCCGCCCTTCTTGTCCTTGCCCTTCGCGTCCTCGGCCTTGTCCTTGCCGTCCGTCTTGGACTTGTCGTCCTGCTTCCCGGCCTCATCCGGCTGGGTCACACACGGACCGGGCTTGAACCGGTCCTTCGCCTGCTCGTCGGCCTGAGCCAGCTGCGGCGTGAGCCCCATGCCCATCAGTACGGCGGTCGGCATGGCGGCCAGAGCGATGGCCTTGCCCGCGGGCACCTGAAGCCGCGTGAGCATCGATTTCCTCGGGGCGGCGTGCCGCGGCCCCGCTTTAGCCCGGCGGCGGGTCTCGCCCTCCAGCGGCCCCTGTTCACCCCGCACGGTGCCTCCCATTCCTGGATTCCTGGTCCATCGCGGTCCCCAAGCCAGCCGCTTCCGGCTCGTCCTCGGTGTCGTCCCGCGGCCCGGAAGCCGCGGGTTCCGAGGTCTTCGCCGACCGCCCGGAGGCGGCACCGCCCGGCGCCCACGAGACGCCCATGGCACCGCCGAACAGCGCCAGCAGGAAACCGACCAGGAAGCCTCCGAAGTTGGAGACGACCAGCGAGACCAGGCCGAGGAGGATCGCGGCCACACCCGCGAAGACCCGCGTCGCCGACTGGAACCACATGGTCAGGCCCAGCACGGCCAGCAGGACGCCGATGATCAGCGAGCCGGACCCGGCGGTGGTGGCCATCCGGACGGTCAACTGACCCACGGTGAGGTTCGCGTACGGGAAGTACGCGATGGGCACTCCGCCCAGCAGCGTCAGCAGGCCCGCCCAGAAGGGGCGTTGCCAGCGCCATACGCGGAAGGACACACGCCACTGACGAAGCCGGTCAAGCGTCCCCGGCGACTCGGCACTCATCGAAACCCCCGGCGACTCGGCACTCATCGAAAACAGCTCCCTGGGGCTGGCGATCGGAGAAAACGATCGCAAGATGTTCACTGCGTGAGCACGGGGGGTGAGGGGCGGGACCCCTCACCCACCTCAGTGCGTCAGTAGCACTCGTGCTTGCCCTTTTTGACGTTCATCGACAGACCAGAGAGCTTGAAGGTGCCCGCGCTGGTCGCCCAGGCGGTCTGCTTGACGTCCTCCAGCATGGCCTCTTCGGCCTCCTGCGCGAACGAACCAGGGTCGGCCTTGTCACCCTTCTTGATGCCGGGGCCGTGCTTCGTGTCGCCCGCCGCCACACCGATGTTGATGTTCTTGAACGTCGCATCGGCGTTCAGCTGATCAAGATCGATGTAGAGGTTCTTCGCCTCGACCGGGTGGCCCGCCTTCTTACCGGCCGACAGCTTCAGCGACACATCACCGAAGAGCGGGACCGGGATGACGACGGACTGGCAGAGGTTCTTGATCGTCGCGGTGTCGAACGCCGACACGGCGACGGGGATCTTCTTGCCCCCGTGCTGTGCGTCGATCGCGCCGTACTGAACGAACCCCTTGCCGTCAAGCTGTTCGGCCGTGACCTTGAACTGCTGGCCGGACACGCTGAACGAAGCCGCGAGCGCACCCTGCGAGAGGGCCACTCCTATCGCGGCCGTAGCAGCAACGCTGGGCACCATGACGACGGCGAACCGCTTCCATCTGGTACCGCCACGAGCCAGGGACTCCATGACTTTCCTCCTTCTCGGACGTACATCTCCGGACCGGGGCCGCCCGCCTTGACCGGGCCAGCCCAGACCTGGGATGGGAGAAGCGCTACGTCCTCGGGAAGGAGAGCGCCCGCGTCGCTGGGCGTGGAACGTGCCCGAAACACCGGCGATCACCCCCGAGCGACAACCACTGCCGCGCTGGGCGCGCGGCCTTGTCGGACAGGCTCCACCGCGAAGGCGAAGACCCCCCTGTCCTGAGGCCGGCTGACTGCCGCCGACCTGCCCGGTGGGGACCCAAGACCCGCCAGCTCCGACTGGTTTGCCGCGCTGGTGGAATGGACCGAGCTTGGCCGATCGTGGTCCATCCTCGGCCGGGGCACAAGGGGTTCATTACTTGCGAGTAACGCCCAGATAACCGAAGCAACGCCGGTCGATATCGGGCGCGCACGGAGGGTCGCCGAGGAGGCGTCGGAAAGTAACGGATAATTCGTTAAAACTTGGACATAAGCCCAGCGTTTGCTTACTACGCGTAACAGCGGCCGCGATTGCCAAGTTTTGGCAAAGCGCGGCCGCTGTGTCGTTTGAAAGCAGGTGTGGCGGGTGTGTGAAGGAAAAGGATCAGAACAGCACGCGAGCGAGCGCGGTACGTGCGGTGACCACTCGGGGATCGTCAGTGCCGATCACCTCGAAGAGCTCCAGCAGGCGGACCCTGGCGGCTTCCCGGTCCTCGCCCGCCGTCCGCTTCACCACGTCGACAAGCCGCCCGAAGGCGTCCTCCGCGTGCCCCCCGACCAGGTCGAGGTCGGCCGCTGCCAGCTGCGCGGCGACGTCGCTGGGACGGTCGGCGGCCGCCTCGCGCACCTGCTGCGCGTCGGCGCCCTGCACCCGCCCCAGCAGCTCCGCCTGCGCCAGGCCGAGCTTCGCCTCGGCGTTGGCGGGGTCGTCGGCCAGCACGTTCTTGTACGCCTGCGCCGCGCCGCCCAGGTCACCGGCGTCCAGCGCCTGGTGGGCGACCGAGAGGGCGCTGTCGTACGGGCCGGGAGGCTGCTCCGCCTCGCCCTCCGGGACGTCCGCCAGGTCCTCCGGGTCGACCGGCGTGCCGACGATCCCGAACTGCTGCTCGGCGGCCTGAATCAGCTGGTCGAGGACCTGCCGGATCTGGGCCTCGGGCGCCGCGCCCTGGAAGAGGGGGACGGGCTGCCCGGCCACCACCGCGAAAACGGCGGGGAGTCCCTGGACACCGAACTGCTGGAAGATCGCCTGGTTCGCCTGGACATCGATCCTGGCGAGCACGAACCGGCCCGCGTACTCCCGCGTCAACCGCTCCAGCACCGGGCTGAGCTGCTCACACGGCTCGAAGCCGGCGGCCCAGAAGTCGATGACGACCGGGACCTCGGCGGATCGCTGCAGGACCTCCTGCTGGAAGTCCGCCTCACTGACATCGGTCACCAGTCGTACGGAGCTGGGGGCGGCGCCCCCTTCGGCCCGCTGGGCCCTGGCCTGCTCCGCCTTCTGCTTCGCTTCTCCGGCCGCCTTCACCGCGGCGAGGTCGACTACTCCCATGGGCACATTGCGTGGCTGCATGAGTACATCCTCCCCCTTCCACGCGGTGATCGGAAAAACACCTGACGTCATGCGTGAACCGAGCCCGCCCTACGCTCTCCGCTGGACTGCGGAGCGCGGGCGCGAACCCGGTAGACGGTCCTGGCGTAAGACCGTGAAGCAGGCGCCGGGTCCCCACCCGGGCGCCAAAGTCCGTGGCTGTGGCTGCCGCTCTTTCGCTACGAGTCGTAGCGTAACTGCATCCACCCCTCCCCCGACAAGCCGATCTCCCGATACCGTTCGTGATCTCGCTCACGAGCGTCCGCGCCGGGGAGGTTACTCGGGGGTATGGTCGCCCGCATGCCGTGCCCCTCGCATCATCTCCGCACCGGACGCACCGGCCGCCCGCGCAGTGCGGAGGCCGACCGCGCCATCCTCGACGCCACCCGCGCCGCGCTGGTCCAGCTCGGCTGGGGAAAGCTGACGATGAGCGATGTGGCGGCCCGCGCCGGGGTCGCAAAGACCACCCTCTACCGCCGCTGGGCGGGCAAGAACGAGCTGGTCGTGGACGCCGTGGCCGACCTCTTCGACGAGCATCTCGAACTGCCGGACCTGGGCAGCCTCTACGCCGACGTGGAGGGCGTGGTGCTTCAGTTCGCCGCGTTGCTTGAGCGTCCGGAGACCAAGACGGCGCTGATGGCCGTGGTCGCCGAGTCCACCCGCGACGACGCCCTGCGCGACCGCATTCGCTCCGCGATCGTCGACCGGCAGAAGCGGCTGGTGCTCCTCGGCAGGGCACGCGCGCAGGAGCGGGGCGAACTGCCGCACGACGACGACCCGGCGACGGCGGCGGGCCAGGTCGACCTGATCTTCGACCTGATCGCGGGCACGGTCGTGCACCGCGCTCTGGTCAGCGGCGAACCCGTGGACGCCGAGTGGGCGGCGACGTTCAGCACGCTGGTGGTGACGGGCATTCAGGCCACCCTCGGCAACCGGCAGACCCCGCTCGCCGGCCCGGCGGACGACCCGGCGGACGACCCGGCGAGCGAACCGGCGTGACGAGCCGACGTGACCAACCGGCGTGACGAGCCCGGTGGTTGCGCGTACACGGCGGTGCGCACGGTGACGTACGGCAGCCGCAGCGGGTACGCCCGGGCGCGCTGGGGGTCACTGAGCGTACAGACCGTCCCCGGGGCGTACGGGTCCACGGGGGATACGCAGGGTCACATCCGTGTAGTGGCCATGGTGTACGTAAATACACCCTGATCCAGGGGGTAGCACTATGTCGCGGCGCGGAGCGGCCCCACGAAGATCAACTCATGACCACTCCTCCAGATCCCGTACGGCCCGTCACCTCCCCAGCGCCCGCCCTCCGGGCGCGCCGGGCCACCACCGCCGTCGCTCCTCGCCGCCCAGCCGCCAGCGCTGGCGCCCGCGCTGCGACAGGGCTCCGGAGGCGCGGGGTCCGCCCGCGCCTCCGGGGGATTGCCCCATTCCGTCAGGAGGGCTCTCGGGCGAAGATCCCTTCATGAACCGACACGACATACGGCCCGCCCGCGCGGCAGCACTCAGCCACGGCCGCAAGGGCGCCACCGCCACCGCCATCGCCGTACTCGCCACCGCCCTGTGCGCGACCCCCGCACTCGCCGGCCCCGCCTTACCCGACACCGCGACGCGGCAGGAGGCACCAGCCCCCACCGTCACCCGCACCAGCGACGCCCGGGGCACCCTGCTGTCGGTCACCCCGCTGAAGCGCCTGACCCGCGACGAGCTGGCCGCGTTCCTCGCCGAGAACGAGGTGGACGCCTCGGCCGCGCGGTACGGAATCAGCCTCCACCGGCTGACCTACGCCACCATCACCCCGACCGGAAAGCCCACCACCGCGTCCACGCTCCTCGCCCTGCCCGGCAACGGCAGGAAGCGACTCACCACCGTCACCGAACTCCACGGCACCACCGTCTACCGGGGCGACGCCCCCTCCACCGGGCACTCCCTCGCCCTCCTGGGCACATTCCTGTACGCCTCCGGCGGCCGGGCCGTCGTCGCCCCCGACTACCTGGGACTCGGCACAGGCCCCGGCACCCACCCCTTCATCGACAACGCGTCCTCGGTCTCCGCCTCCCTGGACGCGCTGCGCGCCGCCCGTACGGCCACCGCCCGGCAGGGCCGGAAGCTGACCGGCGACCTCTACGTCACCGGCTTCTCCCAGGGCGGCCAGGTCGCCATGGCACTGGCCCACGCACTGAGCCGGGGAGCCGACCCCCACTTCCGGCTGCGGGCACTCGCGCCCGTCAGCGGCCCGTACGACATCGCGGGCGAGGAGACGCCCGGGATGTACGACGGCCGCGTCAACGAGGCTTCGGCGGCCCTGTACATGACGTACTTCCTCACCGCCCAGAACAAGCTGCACCCGCTCTACAAGGACCCCCGCGACGTCTTCCGCCAGCCGTACGCGGACCGTGTGGAGCGGCTCTTTGACAGCGAGCACACGGAGGAAGAGGTCATGCAGGGCCTGGCGCCCAGCCTCAAGGAACTGCTGACGGCCAAGTGGTACAAGCACCTCCAGCACCCGACCGGGACCCTCGCCGAGGTCATCGCACGCAACGACCGCGTCTGCGAGTGGAAGCCCAGGGTCCCGCTCCTGCTGCACACCGCCACAGGCGACCGTGACGTGCCGATCGGCAACACCACCTCATGCGTCAAGTCGCTGGCCAAGCGCGGCGTCCACCCAAGGGTGATCAACCACGGCGACGTCGACCACCTGGGCGGCTACCGCAAGGCCGTCTCCGACAACGCCCGCTGGTTCGCGGACCTCAGCCGCCGGTAGCGCTTGGGCAGCCCGCGCTGCGGTAGCGGCCCCGCCTGGCGGGCTGGTTTCAGCCCGCCAGGCTGCCGGGCACGGGGTGGCCCGGGTCGCCGAGCCAGGTGCTCTGGCCTTCCTTGGTCACCGTCAGGCCGAAGTCGAACAACGAGGGACGGCCCGCCTCCCGCCACCAGTCGGCCGCGGCGGCCGTCTCATCGAAGAGATCGCGCGGCCCCCACTGGTAGACACTGCCGTCGCCATCCGCGTACGCCCACGAGTCAGGGCCGCACCACCAGTGGCCGTCGCCTTGCGGCCAGTGGGCCACGCCGGGCAGGCGCAGGCCGATGGCGAACGCCGCATGTGGGTCGGCCAGCATCGAGACCAGTTCCGTGAGTTCCCGACTGGTCTCGCGGGCCGCCTCCCACGTCTGGTCGGTGAACAGGTCGCCGATCGGGGATCGGGGACGCTGTCCGCGCACGGTCATGAACGTCATCGCACCGGCGAAGTGGCCGGACGCCTGACCGTCGTTGACCGTAAGGCGAGCCAGGCCGTGGTTGCAGAACGCGGTCCGGTACGGGGTGACGATCACCCCACCCGGCCTGGTCTGCTCAACCCAGGCGTAGGGGACGGCGAGCACCGCAGCGGTGGACAACACCCGGTCATACGGCGCGCGAGGAGCATGCCCGTACTCACCGTCCCCGCACACGACGGTGAGGTCTCCGTACCCGGCGGCCGCCAAGGCGCTACGGGCTTGCCCGCACACCACCGGGTCGAGCTCCACCGTGGTCACACGGTCCACCCCGACGCGTTCGGCGACGAGAGCGGCGTTGTAACCGGTGCCCGTGCCGATCTCCAGCACGTCCTCACCGGGCTGCGGGTCAGTCTCGGTAAGCATCGTGAACACGGCATTGAGGGCGCTGATCGAGCTGGTGGGCAGAGAACCGATGCCGTCGGCGGGGGCACGGCCGTCATCGACCTGCGTGACCAATGCCTCGCGTGGGTCATACACCAGCGCCGCCCACCGCGACGGGTCCTCGTCCCGCGCGAAAGTCCGGTAGCCGCCGTCGTCCTCGGCCCAGACCACCTCGGGCACGAACAGATGCCGGGGCAAAGCCAGAAAGGCACCGCGCATCCACGGCCGTCCGAACGCACCAAGACCGCCGAGCGTGTCGGCGGCCTGGTCACGCAGCACGTCAAAATCCACGGCCCGGTCGGTCACTTGGGCTTCCGGTGATCCCCGCCACCAGGTTTGGAGACATCCGGGTGCTGGCCGTCCTTGTCCCGGGGCGAAGGCTCTTGCGGTGTCGGATTCGGGCTGGGCTTGTCACCGTGACGCGCCATCCAGTCCCCCTCGGTCTCGCGGCATACGTGCTCTCCCGGACCAGTGTGGGCGAAGGAGCCCAATCCCGACAGAGCGCCTGTCAGCTGCCCCCGACCGGCTGGTGCGCCGCGAATGCGAGGAAGGCGGCCCACTCACCGGAAGCGAAGGTGAGTGTGCCGCCTTCCGGGTCCTTGGAGTCCCGGACGTGGATGGTGGTGGGGGCGGCGGACACCTCGACGCAATCGCCGCCGTCGCCCGCGCTGTGGCTGCTCTTACGCCAGTCGGCGCTGACCTCTACGCACTGGCCGCCATTGCCCGCGCTGTAGCTGCTCTTGCGCCAGTCGATGGCGACCTCTACGCACTCGCCGCCGTTTCCCGTGCTGTAGCTGCTCTTAAACCAGACCAGTTCAGAACCGACGCTCATGTCTCTCCCAGCAACTTCTCGATGAAGGCCGATGACTCGCGCGGCGTGAGAGCCTGCGCTCGCATAATTCCGTACGCCGCCTCAAGCTCCCGGACTTTGCTCCGCTTAGTGTGGACGTGGCTTTCGCCTTGTACTTCCACGTACGCCATCCTCTGCCCTGCCCGTGATTCCACCAAGCTGAACGGCCCGTCCAGACCGGCGTGGTCCTCTACGTCCATAGGCATGACCTGAATTTCCACCGTCCGCTTCTGACCGATCAGGAGAATCTGCTCCAACTGACCTCGCAGCACCGCTCTTCCGCCAAGAGCACGACGCAGTACCGCCTCCTCAATGACGAAGCTCACCAGAGGTGTGGGCTTCTGTTCGTAGATCTCCTGGCGTGCAAGCCTCGCCGCGATGCGCTGCTTAATCGTCTCCTCGTCCAGCAGGGGTCGCCGCATGCTGAAGACCGCCCGGGCATACTCCTCCGTCTGCGTCAGACCTGGCGCAGCTCGGGTGGCGTACATGTGAAGTTCGACCGCTTCGCCCTCCAGCTTGGCGAAATCGCGGAAGAACGCCGGGTACCGCGCGCGCCCGACCTCCTCCTTAGCCGCCCGCAAGACCCCGCCCGCGCCCAGGACTTCGTCCACCACGTCGATGAACTTGGGCTGCGGGATGCGCCGCCCCAGCTCGACGGACTCCACCAGGTCCTTGCCGTAGCCGATCCGCGCGCCGAGGTCGGCCTGGCTCAGACCGGCGCGTTCGCGGAACAGTTTGAGCTGCTTTCCGAAGCACTTGAGGGGACCGCCGTCAACGTCGTCGCCCGCCATTAATCCGCCCTCCGCCGTACAGGTCCGTACAGCCACACCAAGTGCCGTACTGGACACTCTCTGTACAGACAACGTCTCTGGTCAGGCTAGACAGCGCCAGCGAATCTCATACCCATGACAGCCGAAACCCCCACCCACGAGTTCGTCATGCGCTTCACATCGACCCCACGCGGCGCACGACTTGCCAGGCGTCTCGTCTCAAATCGCCTCCACGAGTGGGGGTTTGCCTACCACTCGTCCGTCAACGAGGAGTTCACGCTCATCGCGGCGGAGCTGGTCGCCAACGCGGTGCGGCATGGCCATGTGCCCGGCAAGGACTTCCATCTGCGGCTGACGGCGTACGCGCCGCCCGTGCCGCTGCGGATCGAGGTGAGCGATACCCGTACGGAGACGGGTCCCGAGCCCGTACGGCCCGAAGAGCCCGCGTCCGGATCGGAATCCGGGCGCGGGCTCTTGCTGGTCTCGGAGCTGGCCACGCGGTGGAGTGTCACCTCGCGTGCGCCAGGGCCGGGGAAAACGGTCTGGGCCGAGTACGAGACGGGTTAGAAGCCGGGGGGCTCGGTCCAGCCGCCCCACTCGTCGCGCAGGATGCCGCAGATCTCGCCGAGCGTCGCCTCCGCCCGTACGGCCGTGAGCATGGGCTCGATCATGTTGGAGCCGTCGCGGGCGGCGGCGAGCATCGCGTCCAGGGAGGCGCGGACGGCCGCGTCGTCGCGGGCGGCCTTGCGGGCGGCCAGGACCCGGACCTGCTCGCGCTCGACCTCGTGGCTGACGCGCAGGATCTCCAGGTCGCCGGTGACTGAGCCGTGGGCGCAGTTGACGCCGACGACCTTCTTCTCCCCCTTCTCCAGCGCCTGCTGGTACTGGAAGGCGGACTCGGCGATCTCGCCGGTGAACCAGCCGTCCTCGATGCCGCGCAGGATGCCGGAGGTGATCGGGCCGATCGGGTGCTGGCCGTCGGGGACCGCCCGGCGGCCGCGCTCCTTGATCTGGTCGAAGATCTTCTCGGCCTCGGCCTCGATGCGGTCGGTGAGCGCTTCGACGTACCAGGAGCCGCCGAGCGGGTCGGCGACGTTGGCGACGCCGGTCTCCTCCATGAGCACCTGCTGTGTGCGCAGCGCGATCTCGGCGGCCTGCTCGCTGGGGAGGGCGAGGGTCTCGTCGAGGGCGTTGGTGTGCAGGGAGTTGGTCCCGCCGAGGACGGCGGACAGGGCCTCGACCGCGGTGCGTACGACGTTGTTGTAGGGCTGCTGGGCGGTGAGCGAGACGCCTGCCGTCTGGGTGTGGAACCGCAGCCACTGGGCCTTGTCGGACTGCGCTCCGTAGACGTCGCGCATCCAGCGGGCCCAGATGCGGCGGGCCGCGCGGAACTTGGCGATCTCCTCGAAGAAGTCGAGGTGGGCGTCGAAGAAGAAGGAGAGGCCGGGCGCGAAGGTGTCCACGTCGAGGCCGCGCGAGAGGCCCAGCTCGACGTAGCCGAAGCCGTCGGCGAGGGTGTACGCCAGCTCCTGCGCGGCCGTGGCTCCGGCCTCGCGGATGTGGTAGCCGGAGACGGAGAGCGGCTTGTACGCGGGGATGCCGCTCGCGCAGTGCTCCATCAGGTCGCCGATCAGGCGCAGGTGCGGCTCCGGCTGGAAGAGCCATTCCTTCTGCGCGATGTACTCCTTGAAGATGTCCGTCTGGAGGGTGCCGTTGAGGACGGCGGGGTCGACGCCCTGGCGTTCGGCGGCGACGAGGTACATGCAGAAGACGGGCACGGCGGGGCCGCTGATCGTCATGGAGGTGGTGACGTCGGCGAGGGGGATGTCCTGGAACAGGATCTCCATGTCGGCCGCCGAGTCGATGGCCACGCCGCAGTGGCCGACCTCGCCGAGTGAGCGCTCCTCGTCGGAGTCGCGGCCCATCAGGGTCGGCATGTCGAAGGCGACGGAGAGGCCGCCGCCGCCCGCCGCGAGGATCATCTTGTAGCGCTCGTTGGTCTGCTGGGCGTTGCCGAACCCGGCGAACTGGCGGATGGTCCAGGTCCGGCCCCGGTAGCCGGTCGCGTGCAGGCCACGGGTGTAGGGGTACTCACCGGGCCAGCCGATCCGCTCGAAGCCCTCGACGGTGTCGCCCGGAGCTGGGCCGTAGACCGGCTCGACGGGATCTCCGGAGAGCGTGGTGAAGTCAGCGTCACGCTTGCGTGCCGCGTCGAAACGGGCCTGCCAGCGACGGCGGCCTTCCTCAATGCCTTCGGCGTCCATGGGGCAAATTTACTTGGACGTCCTACTAATTGTCGATGGCTGGCCGAGTCGCGTCGCTCACTAGGCCGATTTCCGGGCGGTTACCGGCGTACGGAAAGACTTTCGCCCCGGCCCTGACAGGGCACGGGGCGAGGGGAGCGGAGCGGGACAGAGCGGGGCGTGTGGCGCTCGCCGTGGCGGACCGGACTGGCGTACTACGCCTGGGCGGGCTCCGCCTCGGTGGCGGCGATCAGCGGCTCGATCTCCTGGACGACCTTGCGCTCCACGAAGAAGGCGGCGGTCGGGATGGTCCCGGAGACCAGCACCCACAGCAGCTTGCCGAACGGCCACCTGGCCTTCTGGCCCAGGTCGAAGGCGAAGACCAGGTAGATCATGAACAGCACGCCGTGGACCTGCGAGATCACCAGGGTGAGGTCGGCGCCCTTGTCGAAGCCGTACTTGAAGATCATGGAGGTGCACAGCACGAGCAGCATCACGGCGGTGATGTAGGCCATTACCCGGTAGCGGGTCAACACGCTTCGCTTCATACCACGAGCGTATCCGCCCCATCCGGGGCGATCTTCCCCGCCCCTTCGCTCCCCCGCCCGTAGGACAAAACCGGCCAAGACAGACCAGCCTCGCCGGTCACTGGCCCTCGCGGGTCGCCGGCCCTCGCGGATCACCAGTCATCGCCGGTCGGCCCGTGCTTACCGGTCGGCCGGCTCCTGCGGCGCGCCCGCCGTGCCGTCGAAGTCGGCGGCCGCCACCCGCAGGGGCCGCAGCAGGGTGAAGATCTCCGCGCACTCCTCCGCGTCGTATACGCCGAGCCCGAAATCCATCTCCATCAGGTCCTTCGTGGCGGCTTCCACGACCTCGCGCCCCTTTCCGGTGATCGAGGCGAGCGTGCCCCGGCCGTCGTTGGGGTTGGGGCGCTTGTCGACCAGGCCGGACTTGACGAGCCGGTCCACGGTGTTGGTGACGGAGGTCGGGTGCACCATCAGCCGCTCGCCTATCTTCGACATCGGCAGCTCACCGGCCTTGCTGAAGGTGAGCAGGACCAGTGCCTCGTAGCGGGCGAAGGTCAGCCCGTACGGCTTGACCACCGCGTCGACCTGCCCGAGCAGGATCTGCTGGGCGCGCATGATCGAGGTGATGGCTGCCATCGACGGCACGGAGCCCCAGCGCTGCTGCCAGAGTTCGTCGGCCCGGGCGATGGGATCGAAGGGAAGACTGAGCGGTTTGGCCACGCCATCGACCCTACCGGCCAGTCATATGCTGGTCAGCCCCGTCTCAGACTTCGGGCCCCTGCTTCCGTCCCGCACCCCCGGCCGGGGTGGGCGGACAGAGCGCCGCCGCAGCGGGGGCCGCAGGGGTAGGGTTCTGGACGCTTACGTGTATTTGTGGCGCAACAAGAGGCCAACCATACAAAAGGGGCTAAGGCGCCGTAAATATACGGTCCAGGACCCTGCCCCGGAGGACCCCAGCCCCCGACCTGAGACCCCGCCCCTGGTTCCAGACCACGGCCGGCGGCCACAGCCGGCGACCACAGCCAGCGGCCACCGCCTTGCCCCGTCCTCAGGCGCTGGACGGGCTCGACGCCGACGGGCTCGACGGCGACAGGTGGCGTTCGACCGTGTCCACCTTCGTCGTGAGGCCGTCCTCGACGCCGGGGCGGATGTCCGCCTTCAGCACGACGCTCACCCGGGGCGCACGCGCCTCCACCACCGCGACGGCGCGCTTGACGACGTCCATGATCTCGTCCCACTCGCCCTCGATGGACGTGAACATGGCGTCCGTACGGTTCGGCAGTCCGGACTCGCGCACAATCCGCACGGCGTCGGCGACGTACTCACCGACGTCCTCGCCGACGCCGAGCGGGGTGACGGAGAAGGCGACGATCACGCGCCGACAACCTTTTCCTTGCGGGCACGGGCGGCGATCACACTGGCCTCGGCCTCCCGCTTGAGCTTGCGATCGGCGATGAAGCCCCCGGTGGGCACGACCGACATCGCGAGGTAGAACCCGGCGGTGCCCAGCGACCACTTGGTGCGGTTCCAGGCGTCGGCCCAGAAGAGCACGTACACCACGAACAGCAGGCCGTGCACCATGCCCATGACGGGCACCGCGTTGAAGTCGGTGGTGCGCTTGAGGACCGAGCAGGTGATCAGGATCAGGAAGGAAACGGCCTCCGGAGCGGAGACCAGGCGGAGCCGGCGCAGGGCGGAGGCGGTCTTGATGTCCACGGGGGCACCTTCGGCTGGGAGGGCGGGGGCGGGCACACCTTGTGCCTGCCTTCACAAGCTTTCCCATTGTGGCAGTTCCGCCGACGATCTCCACCGCCGGGTCGGGCGCGTGCCACCGATGCCTGTGCGGGGCCGGTTGCGACCGATAGCGTCACATACGTGGCTCAGTTTCGGCTCCATGGGAGCAAGGTCCTCGCTGTCGACATGACCGGCGACTCCATCAAGGCCAAGAACGGCTCGATGGTCGCGTACGACGGGGAGATGACCTTCAAGAAGAAGACCGGTGGCGGAGAGGGTCTGCGGGGGATGGTCACCCGGCGGCTCACGGGCGAACAGATGGAGGTCATGGAGGTCAAGGGACACGGCACCTGCTATTTCGCCGACCGGGCCAGTGAGATCAACCTGGTCACGCTGCACGGCGACAAGCTGTACGTGGAGTCCAGCAATCTGCTCTGCACGGACGACGCGCTGCGCACGGGGACGACGTTCACCGGGCTGCGCGGCGCCTCGCAGGGCAACGGCCTGTTCACCACGACCGTCGAGGGCACCGGGCAGGCGGCGATCATGTCGGACGGCCAGGCGGTCGTGCTGCGCGTGACGCCCGACCTGCCGCTGCGGGTGGACCCGGGCGCGTACATCGCGCACACCGGCAGCCTCCAGCAGCACTTCCAGTCGGGGGTCAACTTCCGCAGCCTGATAGGCGAGGGCTCGGGCGAGGCGTTCCAGATCCGCTTCGAGGGCGACGGCCTGGTCTACGTACAGCCGAGCGAGCGCAACACGATCGGGGGCGAGACCTGATGCCGTTCACACTGCTCAACTCGCGGATGGTGCAGGCCCACGTGGCGCCAGGGCAGACGCTGTTCAGCCAGCGCGGCGCGATGCTCGCCTACACCGGCGAGGTCAGCTTCACGCCCAGCATCACCGGTGGCCAGGGCGGGGTCATGGGCATGATCGGCCGCCGGGTCGCGGGCGAGGCGACGCCGCTGATGACCGTGGAGGTCCCCGCCGGGGCGCCGGGCGGCACGGTGATGTTCGGCCACGGCGGGCACCACGTGCACGTGGTGGACCTGACCGGCGACACGCTCTATGTCGAGGCCGACCGGCTGCTCGCCTTCGACGGCACGCTGCGGCAGGGCACGATGTTCATGGGCTCGCAGGGCGGCGTGATGGGCATGGTGCGCGGCCAGATCTCCGGGCAGGGCCTGTTCACGACGACGCTGGAGGGCCACGGCTCGGTGGCGGTGATGGCACACGGCGGCGTGATCGAGCTGCCGATCACGCCAGGCCGCGACATACACGTCGACCCCCAGGCGTACGTCGCGCACCGGGGCGACGTACGCAACAAGCTGTCCACCGCGCTCGGGTGGCGCGAAATGGTCGGCAGAGGATCGGGCGAGGGCTTCCAGCTCGCCCTGTCAGGCACCGGCACGGTGTACGTGCAGGCATCGGAGGAGAAGCTGTGACCGGCCCTGTCGTCCACGACGCGCACACCCTGCCCATCGATGACAACGTCAATCCGTACGCCTTCAGCGTCGATCTCAACGGCCAGTGGTTCCTGCAGAAGGGCAAGATGATCGCCTACTACGGCGACATCGACTTCCACGGCGTGGGGCTCGGCCACCTCGACCGGCTGATCGCGGGCAGCTTCCACTCACCCCTGCACGCGGCGGACTGGGTGGTGGCCGAGGGGCGAGGGAAGATGGTTCTCGCCGACCGGGCCTTCGACGTCAATTCGTACGATCTCGATCAGGGAAATCTGACGATCAGGTCAGGCAATCTGCTGGCCTTCCAGCCCTCGCTGGCGCTGAAGCAGTCCATCGTGCCCGGGTTCCTCACGCTGATCGGCACGGGCAAGTTCGTGGCCGCTTCCAACGGCCCCGTGGTCTTCATGGAGCCGCCGGTCCGGGTGGACCCGCAAGCCCTCGTGGGCTGGGCGGACTGCCCCTCACCCTGCCATCACTACGACCACCAGTACCTGAAGGGCTTCATCGGCGGACTCCGCGCGCACACGGGCATCGGGGGCGTGTCGGGCGAGGAGCACCAGTTCGAGTTCGTGGGCGCGGGGACCGTTCTGCTCCAGTCCACCGAGATGCTGCGGGCGGAGATCGCCACGGGAGCCACCCCCCACCAGGCAGGGGTACCGGTTCGTGAGCGGTAGCGTGCGGAGTGTAACGTCGAACGCGTGACCTCAAGCCGCGTACATCCATTGGTTCGGAATTCAACTTCTTTAGGTAGAATCAATCACATGGAGACCGAAAACGGCACCAACTGGCTCAACGCAGAGGAACAGCGCGCCTGGCGCGCCCACCTGGACGTCAGTCGACTGCTGATGCATCAGCTGGAACGGGACCTGCAGCCGTTCGGCCTGACGAACAACGACTACGAGATTCTGGTGAACCTCTCGGAATCCGAGGACCACAGGATGCGGATGAGCGATCTCGCCGCCGCCACCCTGCAGTCCAAGAGCCGCCTCTCGCACCAGATCACCCGCATGGAGAACGCGGGCCTGGTCCGCCGCGAGAACTGCGAGTCGGACCGGCGCGGGCTCTACGCGGTCCTCACCGACCGCGGCTGGGAGACCATGCGCGAGGTCGCCCCGCATCATGTCGCCTCCGTGCGGCAGCACTTCATCGATCTGCTGGGCACCGAGGGCATCGACGCGCTCTACGGCTCGCTCGCCCCGGTCGCCGATCACCTGCGCACCCGTCGCGGTAACGGCTGATCCCCCGCACTGCCCGCCACCGGACGACCGTCTGGGTCCGGTGACGGCTCTCCGGTCCGGCCCCGGCTCTGCCCCGGGGCCGGTCCGGCTCCGGGGGCGGCCCACGCCCGGGCCGTGTCCGGCGGATCGTGCGGAGGGGCGAGCGGGGGAGTCCCTGCCCGTGCGTCGCGAAGTGCGGGCGCGTTGTGGCCGGTCGCGTCGTTCCCCGCGCCCCTGACGGGGCACACCACTGCCTTGCACCAGGGCTGCCGACCCTACGGCAGCGGCAGCCGTACCTCGAACAGCGCACCGCCGCCGGGGGCCGACCGTACGGTCAGAGTGCCGCCGTGCCGCGACACCACATCGCGCCCGATGGCGAGGCCGAGCCCGGCGCCGCCGTCGTCGCGGCTGCGCGCGTCGTCGAGCCGTACGAACCGTTCGAAGATCCGCTCCCGCTCCGACTCGGGTACGCCAGCGCCGTCATCGGCGACCTCCAGCACGCCCCAGCCGTCCGTCCCCCGTACGGAGACCACGATCTCGCTCTCCGCGTGCCGCTGCGCGTTGTCGACGAGGTTGCCGAGCACCCGCGCCAGCTGCCCGCGCGACCCGGCGACCTCCATCTCGGCCAGCTCGCCGGTGCGGACCGCAATCCGGTCCCCGACCCGCTGCGACAGCTCCTCACGCACCAGCACGGCCAGCGAGACCCGGCCGTCCACGGGGCGCTCCCCCGCGTCGAGCCGGGCCAGCAGCAGCAGGTCGGCCGCGAGGCGCTGCAACCGCACCACGTCCGCCACGGCGCCCTCGGTGTCCAGCAGGCCAGGATGGGCCACACCCACCTCAAGCTGCGTCCGGAGGCTGGCGATGGGGCTGCGCAACTCGTGCGAGGCGTCGGCGACGAACCGCCGCTGCCGCTCCACGGAGCTCTCCAGCGCGGCAAGGGTCTCGTTGGTGGTCACCGCCAGCCGCGCCACCTCATCCCGCGCCTGCGGCTCGGGCACCCGCCGCGTCAGGTCGGCGCTGGCGGTGATGGCCGCCATCTCGCGACGGATGCCCTCCACGGGCCGCAGCGCGCGCCGCGTGACCAGCCAGGTGACGGCGGCGACCACGGCCAGCAGCACCGGCAGCCCGATGAGCATGGCCTCCCGGACCGTGCCGACCGCCTCCCGCTCGGTGGACAGCGGAACGCCCGCGTAGACGGTCAGGGTCTCGTCCTGCGGGGTGGTCACCTCGACGGCGGCGAAGCGGTAGTGCTCCCGCTCGCCGTCGATGGTGGCGGTCCCGTCGTTGAATTTGGTGTCGTCGGACACCTCACCCTGGTCCGGCGCGTCGCCGTCCGCCTGGTCCTCGGCCGCGTCGTCGGCGTCGTCACCGTCCTCGACGGTGCCGGTAGGGCTGGCGGCCGGTGCGCGGGGCGGGGGCTTGACCTGGTCGCTGCCGGTGCCGGTGATCTTCTCCAGGTCCTCGCTGACCTTACGTACCCGGCCCTCCTCGTCCACCACCTGCACCGGCCGGTCGCTGTCCAGGTCCAGGTCGGCGCCGGTGGCCAGCTGCGTGGCGACCTCCCGCGCCGCGGACTTCGACTGGAGATCGGCCTGGTCGCGGAGGTTGCCACTGAGCACGGACAGCACCGCGAGTCCCGCGGCGACCAGCGCGACGGCGACCACGACGGTCGCCCCGAGCGCGGCCCGGGCACGCACGGAACCAAAGGGTCTACGCACGGTTCACCAGCCGGTATCCGGCGCCGCGCACCGTGCCGATCGTCTCAGCGCCGAGCTTGCGGCGCAGCGTGCTGATGTAGACCTCGACGATGTTCGGATCACCCTCGTACGCGAAGTCCCACACGTGCTCCAGGATCTCCGCCTTGGAGATCACCTCGTCCGCCCTGGTGGCCAGGTGCTCAAGCACCGCGAACTCCTTGGTCGTCAGGGTGATTTCCTTTCCGGCGCGCTCCACCCGCCGCGCCGCCCGGTCGATGGTCAGCTCGCCCACGCGCAGCACGGGCGAGGCACCGGAGCCCCGGCGCCGCAGCAGGGCCCGTACGCGCGCGACGAGCACCACGTACGAGAAGGGCTTGGTCAGGTAGTCGTCGGCGCCGGTGTCGAGCCCTTCCGCCTCGTCGTACTCGCCGTCCTTCGCTGTGAGCATCAGGATCGGCACGTCATCGCCCGCCGCCCGCAGCGCGCCGCAGACGCGGTAGCCGTTCATGCCGGGCAGCATGATGTCGAGGACGATCAGGTCGTAGGACCCCTCACTCGCTTGATGGAGCCCCGTGGTCCCGTCGTGGACCACGTCCACGGCGAAGCCCTCCGCGGTCAGCCCCTTGGCCAGCGACAGAGCGAGCCGCTTCTCGTCCTCCACGATCAACAAACGCATACGCACAGGGTCGCAAACCCCACCTGAAGATCTCTTCAGCATGCTTCAGGTTCCCTTCAGCGTCGTTCAGCCACGGTGGGACACATCAAGCAACCGCAGCGACCGAGGAGAACCTCATGAAGCGCAACATCGTCATCGCCACCGTCGCTGCCGCGGCACTGATCAGCGGCGGCACGGCCACGGCATTCGCCCTTCCCGGTGACGGTGGTGGCGACGCGAAGCCCGCGAGCCAGACGGCCACGGCGCAGAGCGGCGGCCACGATGACGCTGACCACGCCGGTGACAGCGCGGACGACCGGGACGACGACAGCCGGGACGCGGCCGACGACAGGGCGGACGACCGCGAAGACCGTGCGGACGACCGCGCGGACGCCAAGGACGAGGCGGAGGACGCCGGCGACAAGGCCGAGGACGCCGCCGAGGCCAAAGCGCAGCGGGACGCGCGCACCAGCCTGAGCGAGGCGGTCGCCGCCGCCCAGAAGGCCACCCCCGGCACCGTCGTCTCCGCCGAGCTGGAAGCCGACGACGGCCGCGTCACCTGGGACGTCGACGTCCTCGGCAAGGACGGCCGCTGGCACGACCTGACCCTCGACGCGAACACCGCGAAGGTGCTGAACCAGCACATCGACCACGAGGACGACACGGCCAGGGTCAAGGCGGCGCTGGCGAAGGCGAAGGTCTCCGCCACCGAAGCGGCGGCCGCGGCGCAGCGCGCCACGCCTGGCACCGTGACCTCCGTGGACTTCGACAACGAGGGCAAGGCGTACAACTGGGAGGTCGACGTCACGGGCAAGGACCACAAGGAGCACGAGCTGGTCGTGGACTCCAAGACGGGCAAGGTCAGCAAGGACGCTGACGCCGGCGACCACGACGACCACGACGGTGACGACGACAGCGCCGACACCGACGACTGACCGGGGCAGCAGCTCCCCAGCTACCGCTGGGGCCCCGTTGTCCTCAAACGCCGGACGGGCTTTGTTCAGCCCGTCCGGCGCTTGTGCTTTCAGCTCGTGCGGCGTTTACGTGCATGTCTTGTCCTCAAACGCCGGACGGGCTGTTATGAGCCAGTCCGGCACCCGGGTTTACAAGCTCGCCCAGCGCTTACGCGCACGTCCTGTCCTCAAACGCCGGACGGGCTGTTATGGGCCCGTCCAGCCCCTCAAAGCCCGTCCGGCGATTGAGGACGACCCGACAGTGCGCCCCTCAGCGGACCAGGCAGGCACCAGCCACTCCGCGGCGGAGCCGCTATTCGGAAGCGGCCTCCGTGATGCTCGCGACAAGCGAATCCGCAGCCGCGTACGGATCAAGGGTCCCGCCGACGATCCGCTCCGCGAGCGCCCCGAGCCGCTTGTCTCCGTGCAGGTCACCGATCCGCTCACGCAGCGCCGTGACCGCGATCGTCTCGACCTCGCGCGCCGCCCGCTCCTTGCGGCGGGCAGCCAGCACCCCGTGCTCATCCATCCACGCCCGGTGCTTCTCCAGCGCCTCGACGACCTCGTCGATGCCCTGGGACCGCGCGGCGACGGTCTTCACGATCGGCGGCCGCCAGTCCCCGGCGGCCCTCGCCTCGCCGAGGCCCAGCATGTGGTTCAGCTCCCTGGCGGTGGCGTCGGCGCCGTCGCGGTCGGCCTTGTTGACCACGTACACGTCGCCGATCTCCAGGATTCCGGCCTTCGCCGCCTGGATGCCGTCGCCCATGCCGGGGGCGAGGAGGACCACGCTCGTGTCGGCCTGCGAGGCGATCTCCACCTCCGACTGGCCGACGCCGACCGTCTCCACCAGGATCACGTCGCAACCCGCCGCGTCGAGCACCCGGATCGCCTGGGGTGCCGACCACGCGAGACCGCCGAGGTGGCCGCGGGTGGCCATCGAGCGGATGTAGACGCCGGGGTCCGAGGCGTGGTCGCTCATCCGCACGCGGTCGCCGAGCAGCGCGCCGCCCGAGAACGGCGAGGACGGGTCGACGGCCAGCACGCCGACCCGCTTGCCGGTCTTGCGGTACGCGGTGACCAGCGCGGACGTGGAGGTGGACTTGCCGACGCCGGGCGAGCCGGTGAGGCCGACGACGTACGCGCCGCCGGTGAGCGGCGCGAGCGCCGCCATCACCTCGCGCAGCTGCGGCGACGCCCCCTCCACCAGCGAGATCAGCCGGGCCACCGCGCGCGGCTTGCCCTGCCTCGCCTGCTCCACCAGGCCGGGGACGTCCACCATCGTGCTGCGCTCCTTGTCATCGTGGTCGCCGGACCGGCCAGTGCGCCGTGCGCACCAGCCGGTCCGGAGTGGCGGATTCGCGCACCGGGGCGCTACTTCTTGGGCACCCGGATGATCAGCGCGTCGCCCTGGCCGCCGCCACCGCACAGCGCGGCCGCGCCGACACCGCCGCCGCGACGCTTCAGCTCCAGCGCGAGGTGCAGCACGACCCGGGCGCCCGACATGCCGATGGGGTGCCCCAGCGCGATGGCCCCACCATTGACGTTCACCTTTTCCGCTGAAACTCCGAGGTCCTTCATTGACTGGTAGGAGACGGCGGCGAACGCCTCGTTGATCTCGATCAGGTCGAGGTCGGCGACGGCGATGCCCTCCTTGCCGACGGCGTGGTTGATGGCGTTGGAGGGCTGCGACTGGAGGGAGTTGTCCGGGCCCGCCACGTTGCCGTGCGCGCCGATCTCGGCGATCCACTCCAGGCCGAGCTCCTCGGCCTTGGCCTTGCTCATCACGACGACAGCGGCCGCGCCGTCGGAGATCTGCGAGGCGGTGCCCGCCGTGATCGTGCCGTCCTTGGTGAACGCGGGGCGCAGCTTGCCGAGGGCTTCGGCGGTGGTGTCGGCGCGGATGCCCTCGTCCTTGCTGAAGATGACCGGCTCGCCCTTGCGCTGCGGGATCTCCACGGGGGTGATCTCCGCCTCGAACAGGCCGTTCTTCTGCGCGGCGGCGGCCCGCTGGTGGGAGCGGGCGGCGATCTCGTCCTGCACGGCGCGGTCGATGCCGAGCCGGGTGTTGTGCTTCTCGGTGGACTCGCCCATGGGGATGTTCTCGTGCGCGTCGACGAGCCCGTCGTGCGCCATGGAGTCCAGCATCTGAACAGCGCCGTACTTGAATCCCTCACGGGACTTCGGCAGCACGTGCGGGGCGTTCGTCATCGACTCCTGGCCGCCGGCGACGATGATGTCGAACTCACCGGCGCGGATGAGTTGGTCGGCGAGCGCGATGGCGTCGAGCCCGGAGAGGCAGACCTTGTTGACGGTCAGCGCCGGGACGTTCATCGGAATCCCGGCGGCGATGGCCGCCTGCCGGGCCGGAATCTGGCCGGTCCCGGCCTGGAGCACCTGGCCCATGATGACGTATTGCACCTGGTCACCGCCGATGCCCGCCCGGTCGATCGCGGCCTTGATGGCCACGCCGCCGAGGTCGGCTCCGGAGAAGGTCCGCAGGGAGCCGAGGAGCCGGCCCATGGGCGTGCGAGCGCCCGCGACGATCACAGAGGTGGTGCCTGTCGTTCCAGCCATGGTGCGGCCCCTTCGGACGTCAGGGATGTTAACGAGGGTTTCCGTCAATGTACTGAGCGGTACGCATCAGGTCACCGGCACAAAGGTGTGATCGCGCGCACGTTGCGTAACCGGGCGTGCCAGCGGTGCACTGGGGGCATGCTGACGAGAATCGACCACATCGGGATCGCCTGCTTCGACCTCGACAAGACTGTTGACTTCTACCGTGCCACGTACGGCTTCGAGGTCTTCCATTCCGAGGTCAACGAGGAGCAGGGCGTACGCGAGGCCATGCTCAAGATCAACGAGACGTCCGACGGCGGCGCCTCCTACCTCCAGCTTCTCGAACCCACCCGCGAGGACTCGGCTGTCGGCAAGTGGCTCGCCAAGAACGGCGAGGGCGTGCACCACATCGCGTTCGGCACCGCCGACGTCGACGCCGACGCCGCGGACATCCGCGACAAGGGCGTTCGGGTGCTCTACGACGAGCCGCGCCGTGGTTCGATGGATTCGCGGATCACCTTCCTGCACCCCAAGGACTGCCATGGTGTGCTGACCGAACTGGTCACTTCAGCCCTCCCCAGCCAGACTGAGCACTGACTCACCCCTTCCCCGGCCGGTAGAGTGCAGGCTTGGCCGGGGAGCGGGTTGGGGGCTCGGCCCAGGCTATGCCGATGATCTGACACCATTTCTTCGGAAGGGCCAGCTCCGGGCACGACCCACCACGCAGGACGGGGCAGGCCGCCAACGCGACCAGGGGACGGATGGGACCGCGCAGTGCGGGGCTACGACCGCTACGAGCCTGACGACCACCTTTCGCAGTTCGAAGCCGAGATGGAACGGCTGAAGACCGAGCGGGAGAAGGCCGTCCAGCACGCCGACGACCTCGGCTACCAGGTCGAGGTGCTGCGCGCCAAGCTGCACGAGGCGCGCCGCACCATCGCGTCCCGTCCCGCCTACGACAGCGCTGACATCGGCTACCAGGCCGAGCAGCTGCTCCGTAACGCCCAGATCCAGGCGGACCAGCTGCGCGCGGACGCCGAGCGCGAACTGCGCGAGGTCCGCGCGCAGACGCAGCGGCTGCTCCAGGAACACGCCGAGCGGCAGTCCCGTCTTGAGGCCGAGCTGCACGCCGAGGCCGTCGCACGCCGCCAGCGGCTGGATGAGGAGCTGGCCGAGCGCCGCTCCACCGTCGAGTCCCACGTCAACGAGAACGTGGCCTGGGCCGAGCAACTCCGCGCCCGCACCGAGGCGCAGGCGCGGCGGCTGCTGGACGAGTCACGCACCGAGGCCGAGCAGGCGATGGCCACCGCCCGCGCGGAGGCCCAGCGGCTGACCGAGCAGGCGCGCGAGCGGCTGCACTCGTCGGCCGAGACGGCGCGTACCGAAGCGGAAGCGATCCTGCGGCGCGCCCGCACCGACGCCGAGCGGCTGCTGAACGCGGCGTCCACGCAGGCCCAGGAGGCCACCGACCACGCGGAGACGCTGCGCACGTCCACCGCCACCGAGTCCGAGCAGGCCCGCCAGCAGGCCACCGAGCTGACACGCGGCGCCGAGCAGCGCATGCAGGAGGCCGACACGGCCCTGCGTGAGGCCCGCGCCGAGGCCGAGAAGCTGATCACGGAGGCCAGGGAGGCGGCCGGCGCCCGGTTGTCGGCCGCCGAGTCCGACAACGAACAGCGCATGCGGACCGCGAAGGCGGAGATCGCGCGACTGGTCGGCGAGGCCACCAAGGAGTCCGAGGCGCTCAAGGCCGAGACCGAGCAGCTGCGGGACGACGCGCGCGCCGAGGCGGAGCGCCTGGTCGCCGAGGCCCAGGAGAAGGCCCGCGCCAAGGCCGCCGAGGACTCGGCGGCGCAGCTGGCGAAGGCGGCCCGTACCGCCGAGGAAGTCCTCACCAAGGCCGCCGACGACGCGAAGGCCACCACCAAGGCGGCCGCGGCCGAGGCGGAGCGCATCCGCACCGAGGCCGAGCGCGAGGCGGACCGGCTGCGGGAGGCCGCGCACGACACCGCCGAGGAGCTGAAGGGCGCGGCGAAGGACGACACCAAGGAGTACCGCGCCAAGACCGTCGAACTCCAGGAGGAGGCAAGGCGGCTGCGCGGCGAGGCCGAGCAGCTGCGCGCCGAGGCGGTCGCCGAGGGCGAGAAGATCCGCGGCGAGGCCCGCCGCGAGGCGGTGCAGCAGATCGAGGAGGCGGCGAAGACCGCCGAGGAGCTGCTGACGAAGGCGAAGGCGGACGCGGCCGAGTCGCGTTCGAGTGCCACCGCCGACAGCGAGCGGATGCGCAGCGAGGCCGCTGAGCGTGCCGCCTCGCTGCGCAAGCAGTCCGAGGAGGCGCTGGAGCGCGCCCGGGACGAGGCCGAAGACCTCGTGGCCGCCGCCGAGGAGGGCGCCGGCAAGATCAAGTCGGAGGCCGCCGAGGCCGCCCAGCGGATGCGCGAGGAGGCGGAGCGGGCCGCCGCCGACCGCCGCGCCGAGGCCGACGCCGAGCTGACCCGGCTGCACAACGAGGCCGAGCAGCGGGTCACCGCCGCCGAGGAGGCGCTGCGCGAGGCCCGTACGGAGGCCGAGCGGCTGCGCCGGGAGGCCGCCGAGGAGACCGAACGGCTGCGCGCCGAGTCGGCGGAGCGGCTGCGCGCGCTCCAGGAGCAGGCCGAGGCGGAGGCCGAGCGGCTGCGCGATGAGGCGGCCGCCGAGGCGTCGGCCGCGCGGGCCGAGGGCGAGTCGGCCGCTGTCCAACTGCGCGGCGAGGCCGCCGCCGAGGCCGAACGGCTGCGCGCGGAGGCCAAGGAGAGCGCCGACCGGGTGCGCGCGGAGGCGAAGGCCGCCGCGGAGCGGCTGGCCGCCGAGGCCGGCGAGGCGCTGACCGCCGCCCAGGAGGAGGCGGCCCGTCGGCGCAGGGAGGCCGAGGAGCTGCTGGGCGACGCCCGCGGCGAGGCCCAGCGGGAGCGCGAGCGCGCCCGGGAGCAGAGCGAGGAGTTGCTGGCGTCGGCCCGTAAGCGGGTCACGGAGGCGCAGGCCGAGGCGCAGCGGCTGGCCGAGGAGGCCGAGCGGCGCGCGACCGAGCTCGTCAGCGCCGCCGAGCAGACCGCGCAGCAGGTGCGGGACGCGGTGGCCGGGCTGCACGAGCAGGCCGAGGAGGACGTCGCGGGGCTGCGGTCGGCCGCCGAGCACGCGGCGGAGCGCACCACCAGCGAGGCGCAGGCGGAGGCGGACCGGGTCCGCGCCGACGCGTACGCCGAGCGGGAGCGGGCTTCCGGTGACGCGGCGCGGGTGCGCCGTGAGGCGCGGGAGGAGTCCGACGCCGCCAAGTCGCTGGCGGAGCGGACGGTTTCGGAGGCCATCGAGGAGTCGGAGCGGCTGCGCGCCGACGCCCGCGAGGAGGCCGGGCGGCTGCGGACCACCGCCGCCCAGCAGGCCGACACGCTGGTGTCGGAGGCGACGGCCGAGGCCGAGCGGCTGGTGTCCGAGGCCACCGCCAAGGGCCAGCGCCTGCGGACGGAGGCGGCCGACGCGCTCGCGTCCGCCGAGCAGGACGCGGCCAAGGCGCGCGCCGAGGCCAGGACCGACGCCAACCGGCTGCGGGGAGACGCGGCGCAGCAGGCCGACACGCTCGTCACGGAGGCGACCAAGGAGACCGAGAAGCTGGTCGCCGAGGCGCGGGCCGAAGGCGAGCGGCTGCGTGCCGAGGCGGCCGAGACCCTGGCCGCCGCCCGTCTTGAGGCCGAGCGCACGCTGGACGAGGCGCGCGAGGCCGCGAACCAGCGCCGTACGGAGGCGGCCGAGCAGGCGGACCGGCTGGTGGCCGGTGCGACGAAGGAGGCCGACCGGCTGCGCGCCGAGGCGACCGCGACGATCACCTCTGCGCAGGAGCACGCGACGCGCACCCGCGCCGAGGCCGAGAAGATCAAGACGCGGGCGCAGGAGGAAGCCGAGGAACTGCGGGCGAACGCCCAGTCGGAGGCGGAGCGCACCGTCGACGAGGCCAGGACCGCCGCCGCCCAGCGCCGGAACGAGGCCGCTGAGCAGGCCGACCAGCTCGTCGCCAAGGCCC
Organism: Streptomyces sp. A01; assembly: GCF_059026195.1. Taxonomy (NCBI): domain Bacteria; kingdom Bacillati; phylum Actinomycetota; class Actinomycetes; order Kitasatosporales; family Streptomycetaceae; genus Streptomyces; species Streptomyces sp. A01. The sequence continues at coordinate 97,521 of NZ_JBWLKN010000017.1, forward strand.
AGGAAGAGGCGCTGCGTTCGGCGACCGCCGCCGAGGAGCAGGCCGACACCATGGTGGGCGTGGCCCGCAAGGAGGCGGAGCGCATCCTCGCCGAGGCCACGGCGGACGGCAACCAGCTGGTCGAGAAGGCCCGTACGGACTCCAACACCATGCTGGGCGAGGCCCGCAGGGACGCCACGGCCATAAGGGAGCGCGCGGAGAACCTGCGGACACGGATCGAGGGCGAGGTCGAAGAGCTGCACGACCGGGCGCGCCGGGAGTCCGCCGAGGCGCTGAAGTCGGCGGGCGAGCGGGTCGACAAGCTGGTGAAGGCGGCGACGGAACAGCTCACCGAGGCCGAGCAGAAGGCCAAGGAGCTGCTGTCGAACGCGAACAGTGAGGCGAGCAAGGTCCGGATCGCCGCGGTGAAGAAGGCCGAGGGGCTGATCCGGGAGGCGCAGCTGAAGAAGACGGAAGCGGTACGCGACGCCGACAACCTGCGTACCGAAGCCGCCGAAGAGGCGAAGCGGATGGTGGACGAGGGCAAGCACGAGCTGGAGATGCTGGTGCGGCGCCGAAAGGACATCAACGCGGAGATTTCCCGCGTCCAGGACGTGTTGGAAGCGCTGGAATCATTCGAGGCGCCGACAGCGGGCAGCGGGAGTGGCAAGGACAACGGGGGAGCGAAAACAGCAGCCGGGGCGGGCGCGAACCGTTCAGGTGGCAAGCAGTCTGACGGCTAGCCACTCAAATGAGGGGTCATTCTCCAGATCAAACGGGCATTGACTCGATGACACGCCGTCCGCACCCCTAGGATTCCCTGTATCACCTCACCGGTCTCTTTCGACAGGAACCTCATGAGCGACACTTCCTCCCCCTTCGGCTTCGAGTTGGTGCGGCGTGGTTACGACCGCGGTCAGGTGGACGACCGCATCACCAAGCTGGTCGCCGACCGAGACAGTGCTCTGGCACGTATCACCGCGCTGGAAAAGCGCATCGAGGAGCTGCACCTCGAAACGCAGAACGCCCAGGCCCAGGTCAACGACTCCGAGCCGTCCTACGCCGGCCTCGGAGCACGCGTCGAGAAGATCCTCCGGCTCGCCGAGGAAGAGGCCAAGGACCTGCGGGAAGAGGCCCGTCGCGCCTCCGAGCAGCACCGGGAGCTCGCCGAGGCCGCCGCCCAGCAGGTGCGCAACGACGCGGAATCGTTTGCCTCCGACCGGAAGACGAAGGCCGAGGACGAGGGCGCCCGGATCGTCGAGAAGGCGAAGTCCGAGGCCGGCACCCTGCGTGCCGAGGCGCAGAAGGACGCGCAGTCCAAGCGTGAGGAGGCGGACTCCCTCTTCGAGGAGACCCGCGCCAAGGCCGCCCAGGCCGCCGCGGACTTCGAGACCAACCTCGCCAAGCGCCGCGAGCAGTCCGAGCGTGACCTGGCGTCGCGTCAGGCCAAGGCGGAGAAGCGCCTCGCCGAGATCGAGCACCGTGCGGAGCAGCTGCGCCTTGAGGCGGAGAAGCTGCGTACGGACGCGGAGCGCCGCGCCCGCCAGACGGTGGAGACCGCGCAGCGCCAGGCCGAGGACATCGTGGCCGACGCGAACGCCAAGGCCGACCGCATCCGCAGCGAGTCCGAGCGCGAGCTGGCGGCGCTCACCAACCGCCGCGACAGCATCAACGCGCAGCTGACCAACGTCCGCGAGATGCTGGCCACGCTGACCGGTGCGGCCGTCGCCGCCGCCGGGTCCCCGGAGGAGGAGTCGGCCTCGCGCGGCGTCCCGGCGCAGCAGAGCCGCTGACACTCTGTGGGCGGGCCCCCGCCAGGGCCCGCCGCCAGGCCGCCTGACCAGCAGTGGTCGGAGCCCGGTGGGTGACGGTCGGCTCAGGCCGATATGGATCGATGCCGTTCAAAGGCGATCGGCATGGGTGGGTAATCGGCCGATAATCGGTCGATGGCCGGTGAGCAACCGGTCGATCGCCGTACGGAAACGCAGGAAACGCGCCATATTCCCAACGCACGCAGCGCCCCCGGCCTCCGAAAGGCGGCCGGGGGCGCTTCTTGCTGCGGGGTGGCGTACGGCCCATGGGGCCCTTAGCGTGGCTGCATGATCGAGCTCGCGGGGTTGACCAAACGCTACGGCGAGAAGCTCGCCGTAGATCAGCTGACCTTCACCGTACGGCCTGGGATCGTCACCGGCTTCCTGGGCCCGAACGGCGCGGGGAAGTCCACGACCATGCGCATGATGCTCGATCTCGACAATCCGACGGCGGGTTCCGTCCAGATCGACGGCAAGCACTACCGCCAGCTGCGCGACCCGCTCAAGCACATCGGGGCGCTGCTCGACGCGAAGGCGATGCACGGCGGCCGCAGCGCCTACAACCACCTGCTGTGCCTGGCGCAGAGCAACGGCATCCCCGCCGGCCGGGTGAACCAGGTTCTCGACACGGTCGGTCTCACCTCGGTCGCGAACAAGCGCTCCAAGGGCTTCTCCCTCGGCATGGGCCAGCGGCTCGGCATCGCGGGGGCGCTGCTGGGCGACCCCGAGATCCTGATGTTCGACGAGCCGGTCAACGGCCTCGACCCCGAGGGCATCCACTGGATTCGCAACCTGATGAAGAGTCTCGCCGCGCAGGGCCGTACGGTCTTCGTCTCCAGCCACCTCATGAGCGAGATGGCGCTCACCGCGGACCACTTGGTCGTCATCGGGCAGGGCAAGCTGATGGCCGATATGTCCATGGCCGACTTCATCGCGCGCAACTCGCGCTCGTACGTGCGGGTGCGTACGCCCGACCACGAGCGGATGCGCGAGGCGCTGGCCGAGGCCGGGCACGCGACGCGGATCGCGCCGGACGGCGCGCTGGAGGTGGACCGGACCGAGGCCGCCAGGATCGGCGAACTGGCCGCGCGGCACCAGGTCGTCCTGCATGAGCTGAGCCCTCAGCAGGCGTCCCTGGAAGAGGCGTTCATGCAGCTCACGGCCGAGTCCGTGGAATACCACGCGCACACCGACGAGCCGGTGGGCGTCCCGCCGGGGGCCACCGCGAGCGGACTCCCGGTCGGCGGGCCGCCCGGGGCCGCGCCCCCCGTGCCACCGGGCGGCGGTTATCCGCCACAGGGCGGCTATCCGCCACAGCCGCCGCCACAGCAGCCGGGGCAGCCGCCGCCCGGACCGGCGGCGCCGGGGCAGCAGGGCGGCTGGGGAGCCGACTGGCAGCGGAAGAAGGGCTCCTGACGATGGCACTCGCGACGCAGGTCCTCAGGTCCGAGTGGACCAAGATCAAATCAGTGCGCTCCACCGTCTGGACGCTGGGCCTCGCCTTCGTGGTGACCGTGGCCCTCGGCATCCTCATCAGCGCGCTCAGCAACAACGACTTCGACAGCATGTCCCGTCAGGACCAGCTCGAATTCGACCCCACGCTGATCAGCTTCGCCGGGATGGGGCTCGGGCAGCTGGCGATGATCGTCTTCGGCGTGCTCGTGGTCTCCAACGAATACAGCACCGGCATGATCCGGACCTCGCTGGCCGCGGTACCGCAGCGCGGGACCTTCCTGTTCAGCAAGGTCGTGGTGGCGACGGTGCTCGCCTTCGTCGTGGGCCTGATCACCAGCTTCGCGACCTTCTTCGCCGGACAGTCGATGCTCGGTGATCACCACGCCTCGCTCAGCGACGACGGCGTCCTGCGCGCGGTGCTCGGCGGGGCGCTCTATATGACCCTCATCACCATATTCTCGATGGGCGTCACCGCCATGCTGCGCAGCCCGATGCTCTCGCTCGGCATCCTGATGCCGTTCTTCTTCCTCATCTCCAACATCCTCGGCAACGTTCCCGCCACCGAGAAGTTCGGCGAGTATCTCCCCGACCAGGCGGGCCAGAAGGTCATGCAGGTCGTGCAGCCCGCCGACGACGCCCCGTACGGACCCTGGGGCGGGATCACCATCATGGCCGTGTGGGTGGCGGGCGCGCTCCTCCTCGGATACCTGCTCCTGAAGAAGCGGGACGCCTGACCGCGGCGGACTACAGCGGACTACAGCGGACTACGGCGTAAGTGGAACCGAGAACTCCCGACTATCCTCCTAACCCTCACGGGGGTGACCCGGCTGCTGGCCGAAACCCCGACCATCTCGCGAGGGGCGGAGAATGATCGAGGCAGTCGGCCTGACGAAGCGCTACGGCGCCAAGACGGCCGTGCACAACCTGACCTTCCAGGTGCGGCCAGGCGCCGTCACCGGATTCCTGGGCCCCAACGGCTCAGGCAAGTCGACGACGATGCGCATGATCCTTGGACTCGACGAGCCGACCGCGGGTCAGGTCACGGTGGGCGGATATCCCTTCCGCCGGCTGCCCAACGCCCCGCGCCAGGTGGGCGCGCTCCTTGACGCCAAAGCCGTGCACGGCGGCCGCAGCGCACGCCAACACCTGCTGTGCCTCGCCCAGCTGTCGGGCATCCCGGCCCGCCGGGTGGACGAGGTCCTCGGCGTCGTCGGCCTCCAGGACGTCGCCAGGAAGCGCTCCAAGAACTTCTCGCTCGGCATGGGCCAGCGCCTGGGCATAGCCGCGGCGCTGCTCGGCGACCCGCAGGTCCTGCTGTTCGACGAGCCGGTCAACGGCCTCGACCCCGAGGGCATCCTGTGGGTCCGCAACCTCATGAAGCAGCTGGCGAGCGAGGGCCGTACGGTCTTCGTCTCCAGCCACCTCATGAGCGAGATGGCCGTCACCGCCGAGCACCTGATCGTCATCGGACGCGGCCAGCTGCTCGCCGACATGAGCGTCAGGGACTTCATCTCGGCGAACTCCGCCGACTTCGCCCGGGTCCGCACCCCCGAGACCGAGCCGCAGCAGCGCGAGAAGCTGATGGCCGCGCTGGCCGAGGCGGGCGCGCTCGTACAGCCCGAGCAGGACGGCGCGCTGCGCGTGACCGGGCTGCCGCTCCCCCGGATCAGCGACCTGGCCCACAGTGCCGACATCCGGCTGTGGGAGCTGTCGCCGCACCAGGCCTCGCTGGAAGAGGCGTACATGCGCATGACGCAGGGAGCGGTGGACTACCGCTCGACGCAGGACATGCGCGCCGGTCTCCAGCAGCCCGCGCCCGGCCAGCCGCAGCCCGGCGCCCCGCAGGGCTGGGGCCGGCCCGTGCCGCAGCAGGGCCCCGGCATGGTCCCGGGACAGCCGAACCCGTACGCGCCCGGCCAGCCGCAGCCGTACGCGCCGCAGCAGCCAGGACCTGGCGCGCCACTGATGCCCGGCCGGCCGCCGCAGCCGGGCCACGGCGCGCCCATGCCGACCCAGCAGTTGCGGGCCGTGCCGGGTAACGCCGCGCCCGCCCCCCAGACCGCCCCCGCGGCGCAGCCGTCCGCCGCCCCCGCCGACCTGAACAAGAGCGACAGCGAGGACGTTCGATGACCACCCCCCAGCAGCCGCAGGCTCCCCTGCCCCCGCAGGCACCCGCGCCCGCCATGGCGCAGCCGCAGCACCCGGGGCAGCCTCCGCACCCGGCGCAGCAGCAGGGCCATCCGCAGGCGCCCGCCCAGGGCCAGGGCGGCGCCGTGCTCAGTCACTACACGTCGCCGATCCCGATCCAGACCACCCACCTCGGGCACGCCCTCGCCTCCGAGTGGACGAAGATAAAGTCGGTCCGCTCCACGGTGTGGACGCTGAGCGTCATGGTCGTGCTGGTGGTCGGCATCGGCTTCGCGGTCGCCGCGGCCCTGTCCAACAGCGACACCGACTTCGACGGCGAGGCGCCGGTCGGCTTCGGCTTCTTCGGCGTCCTGCTCGGCATGCTGTGCGTGCTCACGCTCGGCGTGCTGGCCGTCTCCTCCGAGTACGGCACGGGCATGATCCGCACCACGCTGACCGCCTGCCCGAGCCGCGGGCGGGTGCTCGCGGCCAAGGTGATCGTGTTCTTCCTGCTGTCCTTCACCGTCACGCTCGCGTGCACGGCGCTGGTCGCCTTCATCAACGACAGCATGCTCAGCGACCACGTGGGCGCCGGGGAGTCCAGCGGCGCCGACTGGTTCAAGGCGACCGTCGGCGTGAGCCTGTACGTGGCCGCGCTGGGCGTCCTCGCCCTCGCCGTCGGCTCGCTGCTGCGCCACTCGGCGGGCGCGATCACCATCATGCTCGGTGTCGTGCTGCTGCCGCTGGTGCTGGCGATGTTCATGCGGGGAGAGGCGCTGGCCGACCTCCAGCAGGCACTGCTGGAGTACTCGGTGCCCAGCCAGCTCGGCGTGATGTACAGCAACACCGTCACCGATTCCGGGCCTTCGGGCTGGGAGCCGCTGCTGATCACCGGTGGCGTCGCCGTCATGGCACTGATCGGCGCCTTCTCCGTGCTGGAGAAGCGGGACGTCTGAGCTAGTACCTCGGCGCGTTACGAGACCGCTGGAGCCGTGCGCTCCGGCGGTCTTTCGCGTTCCAGCACGCCCGGTGCCAGTGCCGCCGGTCGTCCACGCCCGAGTAGCTCTGCCAGGCGACGAGATGTCCCATGCCCGGCGGGATCTCCTGGTCGCATCCGGGGCAGCGGTAGTGCTTGCCCGCCGACCCGGCGACCGGCCTCACCAGCCACTCCTCCCCCTCCCAGCTCTCCGTGCGCTCCAGCCCGAAGGAGCCGCCCTCCGGACGGCTGGCGGAACTGTCAACGCCTCGGGGGCGGTTTCGGCGAGGGGACACGGGGCACCTCGTGTCTTCAGCGGGGCTACGGGCTGTCACCAGCCTAAAGGCTCCCGGCACCACCGTGGGCAGCCGCCCACTCGCCCCCCACCGGCCCATCTCCCGATCATCATGAAAACTTCTTGCCAAGCCGTGCCTTTGGCACGTGACAGGCGTTAATGCCATAAGGGGGGCCGCGTCGGTCGCGAGGCTGCAAGAGGAGGCAGAGAGCGATGCGCGTTGGAGCATTCGTGCTGGCCGCACAATTTCCGGGCCAGGGACCAGGGGAAGCACTGCACAGAGCGATCCGTTCGGCCGAGGTCGCCGAGGAGGCGGGGCTCGACTCGGTCTGGCTCGCTGAACACCATTTCGTGCCGTACGGGGTGTGCCCGTCAGCGACCACCCTCGCCGCGCTGCTGCTCGGCCGCACCCGGAGAATCGGCGTCGGTACGGCGGTGAGCGTACTGCCGTCCGCCCATCCGGTCGCCCTCGGTGAGCAGGCGGCGCTGCTGCATCTCACCTCCGGTGGCCGGTTCACGCTGGGTGTGGGGCGCGGGGGGCCGTGGGTGGATCTGGAGGTCTTCGGCTCCGGCCTCCAGGCGTACGAGGAGGGGTTCCCGGAGTCGCTTGATCTGCTGCTGCGCTGGCTGCGGGAGCCCAGGGTCGGCGCGTACGGGGAGCGGTTCGCCTTCCGCGAGGTGCCCGTCGTGCCGCGCGCGGACGAACTCGTCGACGGCGTGGCGGCGGCCGGTCCGCCGGTCATCGTGGCCTGCACCTCGCCGGGCAGTGTGCGGCTCGCCGCCGAGCGCGGGCTGCCGATGCTGCTCGGCATGCACAGCAACGACGAGGAGAAGGCAGAAATGGTCGCGCTGTGGCGCAAGGCGGCGCTCGACGCGGGGCACGCGCCCGACGAGGTCGCCAGCGCCGGGCATGTGTCGGCCGGGGTGGTGCAGATCGCCAGCACCCAGGAGGACGCCGCTGAGGCACTGGTGAAGGCGATGCCGGGCTGGCTGCGTCAGGGCCTGGACGCCCATGTGACCGTGGACGGTCGGCAGCGCCGGATGCGCGATCCGCTGGCGTACACGGAGTTGCTGTGCTCCTTGCACCCGGTCGGACCGCCCCGGCTGTGCGCCGACCGGCTCGCGGCGAGTTCCGAGCGCACCGGCATCGACCGGTTCGCCTTGCTGGCCGAGGGGTCGGGCGAGCTGGCCGCCACGGAAGAGAACGTGCGACGGCTGGGTGAAGAGGTGCTGCCCCTGCTGGGGTGAGCCAGTGCGGCACCCGCTCCACTCAGCCGTCCTCAGACGTCGCACAACTGCCGCTCCGGCACTTCAACCACCTCCCGCGTGCGGAGCGGCAGCGCGACACGTCAGCAGTCGCGCAGGAGTGGAGACTGGTTCAGCAGTTGGCCACGGATGGATGTGAACCGGGCGAGGCGGTCGTCGGCGGAAGCGTCGAGCGGGAAGACCGCTACCCGGTGGCAGTTCTGGAATGCCAGCCGCACTCCGAAGTGCCGCTCCAGTGATCCACGTATCGCGTCACTCGCCAGCGCGCGCAAGAGCTGACCGCGCGCCTGCTCGTCCGGCGGCGGGACCTGGTTGTCGGCGAACTCGCCACCGTCGACGTTGAGCTGAGACACCAACGAACTGACCATCTCCCACGCGTAAGGCAGGGAGGTCCGGACGCAGTCGACGAATTGAGCTTCGTCGACCTCGCCTCGCTCGGCCTGTTCAAGGAGGGCCGGTGAGACGTCGAGCGACATGGGTTCTCCTCTCGCGACCCCGCACGGCGGGGTCTCACGGATGGGCCGGGAAGTCGCGACGCAGCGTGCCCGTACGACGACGCCCCGCTTCAACGGTAATTCGGCCACAGCGGCCGCACCAGGACGTTGCACTCACAACCGGCCATAGGCGAACGGCTCATCGATGGACGAATCGCGTGGACGGCCCAGCGTCGAGTAGCGTTGCCGACCATGCGTCTCGTCATTGCCCGCTGCTCCGTGGACTACGCGGGCCGGCTCACCGCCCACCTCCCTTCCGCGCCTCGCCTCATCCTGGTGAAGGCCGATGGAAGTGTGTCCATCCACGCGGACGACCGGGCTTACAAACCCCTCAACTGGATGTCTCCCCCGTGCACCCTCAAAGAGGGTGACGACCGGGTGTGGACGGTGGTGAACAAGGCGGGCGAGAAGCTCATCATCACCATGGAGGAAGTGCTGCACGACTCCTCCCACGAGCTCGGCATCGACCCCGGACTGATCAAGGACGGGGTGGAGGCCCACCTCCAGGAACTCCTCGCGGACCGGATCGAGACGCTGGGTGACGGCTGGACCCTGATTCGGCGTGAATACCCCACTGCCATTGGCCCCGTGGACATTCTCTGCCGGGACTCCGACGGTGCGACGGTCGCCGTGGAGATCAAGCGACGGGGCGACATCGACGGTGTCGAGCAGCTCACCCGCTATCTCGAACTCCTCAACCGCGACCCCCATCTCGCCCCGGTGAAGGGCCTTTACGCCGCTCAGGAGATCAAGCCGCAGGCCCGCGTGCTCGCCACCGACCGGGGCATCGGCTGCGTCGTCCTCGACTACAACGGACTGCGTGGCATCGAGGACGACAAACTGCGCCTGTTCTGACCCGGCCTGTCCGACCCGGTCCGCCCGGCCGCCGCCCTCGGCACCGGTCGGCACGGCGCCGCACCGCCCGCTACCGCCCCGGGCCCAGCGCGAGATCCGCTCCGCGCCAGGCCCGGGGCGGACGTGTGCCGGGGCGCGGGTCGTCCTCGTGTCCAGGCGTCGGAGACCAGGGCCTGGACGGCCGGCATGCTTGACGCATTCCGAGCTGTCCGGCGCGGCCCATGCCACCGGCGTAGGCGGCACGACGCGCGGGCGCACGCGGGTCGCGCATCGCGACAGCGCGCCGCCGACGTATGTCCCGGGGCCTCTCCCGCACCTGCGGGGCCGCCCTGTACGACGATGGCTGAGCGGGGAGGTGCGGACCGCGCCTGCCCTTACGCGCTGGGGCCCGTACCGGACGGGTCCGAGGTGGCGGTGCCCCCGCCGCCGACCGTGGTGGTCGGGCTCTGCGGCGGGACGGCCGTGGTCGGGGTGGTCGACGGGTCCGTCGGCGGCGTCGTGGGTGGCGTGGTCGGCGGGGTGGTCGGGGGCGTGGTGGGCGGCTTCGTCGGCGGCGTGGTGGGCGGCTTCGTCGGCCGGTTGGTGGGCGGCTTGGTCGGCCGATCCGTCGGCTTCGTGGGCGAGCCGGTGGGGTCGCTCGGCCCTGACGGTCCGCCGGAGCTCGGCGTGCCGCTCGGGCTGCCTCCCTGGTCGTCCGGGCCACCGCTGCCCTTGCCGGTGCCGGGGGCGCTGGGAGCCCCCGAGGCACCGGGCGCCAGGGTCTCACCGGGGCCGGGGCGGCCGGTCGCGTCACGCGACGGCTCGTCGGCCGTCAGGTCCTCGTCCTGCCGGGACGCGGTCTGGTCCGGCTTGACCCGGTCGTCGGGGGCGTCGTCGTTGCCGGAGGTCGCGCCGAGCGTGACGACGGTGCCGAGCACGGCCACGAGCAGCGCGCCCGCGCCCGCGGCGACCAGGTTCCTGCGGGCGCCGTTCAGCAGCGGCACACGGCGCCGCAGCGACCTGCCCACACCCCTGATGCCCCGGGCGGCCGCACCGCCCGCGGCGGCGAGCCCGGCGCCGCCCCGTGCGGACTTCGCGGCGTGCTGGCGGGTGACCAGCGTCGTCTCGTTCGGGTCCTCCCACGGCGGGACGTACGGGCTGGCCGTGCTGTCCGGCGGCGCGGCGGACTGCTCGCTGGTGGCATCCGGCACCTCCTCGCCCGCCGGGGTGAGGCCGACCATGTCGAGCCCTCCCGGCGCGGAGATCCCGGTCTTGTCGACGACCAGGGCCAGCGCGCGCCGTCCGGCGACCGCGCCGCGCCGGTCGGCGAGCACACCGCGCAGCCCGATGGACGCCTCCAGTTCGGCGCGGGCCCGGTCGAGGTTGCCGGTGCACAGGGCGAGCACACCGAGCTCGTGGTGGAAGTACGCCTCCTCGGCGACCTCACCGGTCAGCCTGGCGGCCTCCTGCCCGTGCCGCAGACAGCGTTCCCAGGCGTTCCAGTTCAGCCCGGCGGCGAAGGCGGGGGCCGCCGTCCTGGCCAGCAGTACGGCGGCCCCGAGCTGCTGGACGCGCTGGGTGCCCTCCCTGGGCTTGGTCGCCGCGCCCGTCCCCGCGCCGCTCCTGGCCGCCACCAGGGCCGACAGCGCGCCGAGGATCGCGTGGGCCTCGTCGGCGACCCGCCCGGGGGCGACCGAGGGGTGGCCCGCCCACCAGGCGTAGTGCTGGGCGACGGTGTGCGCGCGGTCCGCCCCGTCCTCGGCGAACCCGGCGGCCTCCAGCTGGGCGGCGACGCCCGCCACCAGCCGCAGTTGCGTACCGGCGGGCGTGATGAGGCCGCAGCCCAGGAGCTCGGTCACGGCGGCGTCCGCCTGCGGGTCTCCCACGAGAGCGGGCAGATGCGTCGGGTGCGGGCATACGCCGCCGAGCGCGAGCGCGAAGCGCAGCGCCTCGCGCGCCGGCTCGCTCAGCCGGGAGGCGAGCAGGGCGGCGGGCGCCACGCCCTCGCTGAGGGTGGGCGCCGGAACACTGTGCGGCTCCCGGTCGAGCAGCCCGTCCCGCTGCCGCAGCAGCGCGGCCGCCTGAAGGAACCGCAGCGGCAGCCCCTCGGACTCGAACCACAGGTCAGCGGCCCACTGCGCCTCTTCGTCGGTGGGCGGCCTGCGCACCGCGCGCCCCAGCAGCTCCATGCACGCGGGGCGGCTGAGGCCGCTGAGGAGGACTTCTTCGAGGTACACGCCGGGCGACGGGACGTCGACGTCGAGCGTCGCCGATATCAGGAAGGCGCACTCGGGTGTGGCATCGAGGAGCTCGTCCAGCGCGGCGCCGCCGAACTCGATGTCGTCGACGACGACGACCGCCCCGATGTCGTGCGTCAGCGCCAGCAGCTCCGCCCGGTCAGGGCGGTGCGACGGCATCCGGTAGACGGTCGCGCACAGTGCGTGCAGCAGGTCGGTGGGGGTGCGGCGGCACCCGGACAGCCGGATGACGCCGTCGGGCGCGAAGTCGCCGCACTCGGCGGCGACGGCGTCGAGCAGCGCGCTGCGCCCGGCGCCGGACGGCCCGGTGAGCCGTACGGAACGGCCCCGGGCGAGCAGCCGGACCAGCCGCTCGCGCTCCTCGTCGCGCTCAAGGAGAGGGAGGTCCGCGGGCGCGCCCGCGGCCGGGCCACTGGCGCCGCCGGTCGTGGCGGAGCGCGGCGCGGCCTGGGCGCGGCGCAGCTCCTCGCGCTCTTCCGGCGTGTGGCGCTCGGGCACGGCGGGCCCGGGGCCGCCTGGCGGGTGCAGTTCGATCTCGCTGCCGTCGATGGGGTTGACGGTCAGCACGTAGTCGCCGGAGGTCAGCTGGACGGTGCGGGCGATGCCGGGCGAGGGGGCCGCGCCCTGCTCCACGTCGTGGTGCCCGAGAGCCGGCGGCTGCGGGTCGCGGCCCGGGCGCTGCGGGCCGCTCGGCGCGGCACCGCCTGGTGCGTCCCTGCCGTGCTCTTCAGGTCCCCGGTGTGTCGGGTCCATGGTGAATGCCCCCCAGCTGCATGCCGTGTGTTCTTGCGGCCGGTCAGCGACTCCCCGGTCTCCGCGAGGCGCCTCAGCCGCCGCTTCCGGTCCGGGCTCCGCCTGACGTCGTGAGCGGCGGTTTGGAACCTTAAACCTTCGCCCAGTATCTACGAAGCCGGGGGTGCGTCGCGCCGCCCCGGACGTCACAGGATGGTGAGGATCACCGCGCCGCGCGGCGGGGGCCCGGGCGCGAGTGCCCCACCGCTACGGGCTCACACACGCGGCAGGGACTCGATCTCCAGACCGCCCTCGATGGCGAGGATGCGGTGCAGCCTGGTCGCCACCAGCAGGCGCTGCATCTGCGGCGGCACCCCGCGCAGTACGAGCCGCCTGCCCACCCGGCCCGCCCTGCGGTGCACGCCCATGATGACGCCGAGTCCGGTGGCATCCCAGGAGTCGAGCGCGGACAGGTCGAGCACGAGGTCTCCGCCTCCGGAGTCGACGGCTGTGTGCAAGGCCGTACGGGCGTCCGCCGCGCTACGGATGTCGAGTCGGCCCCCGACGACCAGCTCAGCGTGGTCGCCCTTGATGTGCATATACGCTCCCCGAGGTGTGATCGTCGCGTTCGCAGGTCTACAGAACTGACTGCCCCTCACACGGCAAAGTTGCCGCCCGTGAGCGAACCGATACCGAATTCACCCCATGGAGTGAGCCCATGGGGTGAGTACCCGTCAGGTCGTCTCAGTCGTACTGTCTGTTCAGTCGTGCTTGTAGAAGCCCTGGCCGCTCTTGCGGCCGATGTCGCCCGCGTCGACCATGCGGCGCATGCTCTCCGGCGGGGCGAACTTCTCGTCCTGGGACTCCGTGTAGATGTTGTCGGTGGCGTGCAGCAGGATGTCCACGCCGGTGAGGTCGGCGGTGGCCAGCGGGCCCATGGCGTGACCGAAGCCCAGCTTGCAGGCGGTGTCGATGTCCTCGGCTGTGGCGACCCCGGACTCGTGCAGCTTGGCCGCCTCGACCACCAGCGCCGAGATGAGGCGGGTGGTCACGAAGCCTGCGACGTCGCGGTTGACGACGATGCAGGTCTTGCCGATGCCCTCGGCGAACGCGCGGGCCGCGGCGAGGGTCTCGTCGCTTGTCTTGTAGCCGCGTACGAGCTCACAGAGCTTCATCATCGGCACCGGCGAGAAGAAGTGCGTGCCGACGACCCGCTCCGGCCGCCCGGTCGCCGCGGCGATCTTGGTGATCGGGATGGCCGAGGTGTTGGAGGCGAGGATCGTCTCGTCCTTCACCAGGCCGTCGAGCGTGCGGAAGATCTCCTGCTTGACCTCGATCTTCTCGAAGATCGCCTCGACCACGATGTCCGCGTCGGCGGCGGCGTCGAGGTCGGTGGTGGTGGTGATGCGGGCCAGGGCCTGCTCGGCGTCCTGGGCGTCGAGCTTGCCCTTGGCGACGAACTTCGCGTACGACGCCTCGATGCCGTCCTTGCCGCGCCGCAACGCCGCGTCCGTCACATCGCGCAGCACGACGTCCCAGCCCGCCTGGGCGGAGACCTGGGCGATTCCGGACCCCATGAGTCCGGCCCCGACGACGGCGAGCTTCTTGGCCACTGCTTCTCCCTCACCTGCTGAGGACCGGCACGTCCCCAGAGAACACTGAAAAATCGACTCTGAGGCGGACCTTAGCGTTCGTCAGGGCCCCTGTGGCAGGGGAAGAGATGCGCGTCACGTCTCACATGACGGACATCACACCGGCAGCGGTCACCGGGCGGGCCGCACCGCGTAGTTGAGGACAGCGTCGCTCACGAGCTCCTCCATCTCATCCATCAGGACGAGCGCGTCGCGGGAGACCTCGACGGCCTTGCGGCCCGCGACCATCTCGCGGCCGACGTAGCCCATGACGGTGCTCTGCATCCAGGCGAGCTGGCCGCCGATCAGCAACGGCAGCGGGTCGGCCGCGTCGGCCCCCGTCTCCTCGCGCAGTATCCGCTCGACGGCCTCGACGATCTCCTGCTGGAGGTACCAGAGGCGGGCCTTGAGGGTGTGCGAGCCCTGGATGACCCGTATGAAGCGCTCATATCCGTCGAACAGCCCGATGGTGGGCGAGACGCACTCCACCTCGTTCCGCAGTTCGCGCAGCGCGGCGGCGGCGGCCGACTCCCCCGGCTCACGGCCGCGCACGTACCGGGGCAGCCGGTCGATGACGCCCTTGCTGCGGTCGAAGAACAGGTCCTCCTTGGCGGGAAAGTAGTTGTAGACGGTGTTGACGGAGACGTTCGCCGCCTCGGCGATCTCCGCGATCGTCACCGCGTCGAAGCCGCGCTCAAGGAACAGCCCGGTGGCCATGTCCGAGATGTGCTGCCTCGTCTGCCGCTTCTTCCGTTCCCTGAGCCCGTCTGCCATGAGCTCATCGTAGCTGTCAGTGGTGGATGCCCAAACTTGGGGCGATTGCAAAAATTAAGGGACTCTGTTTTTCTGGGGCCATGGCAATCATCAGCACGATCGGGCTGACCCGGACCTTCACCACCAAGCAGGGCCCCGTCGAAGCCGTGCGCGGCATCGACCTGCGGGTCGAGACGGGTGAGATCCTCGGCTTCCTCGGGCCGAACGGCGCGGGCAAGACGACCACCTTGCGGATGCTCACCACCCTGCTTCCGCCCACCGGCGGCGCCGCCACCGTCGCGGGCTGTGACCTCTTTCGCGACCCGGCGGGCGTACGGCGCAGCAGCGGCTACGTCGCCCAGTCAGGCGGCGTCGACCCGCAGCTCACGGTCAGGGAGGAACTCGTCACCCAGGCACGGCTGTACCGCCTCCCCAAAGCAGAGGCCGCCGCGCGCGCCGTCGAGCTGGCGGCCGACCTCGGCCTGACCGACCTCCTCGACCGCAAGGCGGCGGCCCTCTCCGGCGGTCAGCGGCGGCGGCTCGACATCGCCATGGGCCTCACCCACCGGCCCGCCGTCCTCTTCCTCGACGAGCCGACCACGGGGCTCGACCCCCGCAGCCGCGCCGACCTGTGGGACCTGGTCCGCCGCATCCGCGCGGAGCAGGGCACCACGGTCTTCCTCACCACCCACTACCTGGACGAGGCCGACGCGCTGGCCGACCGGCTGGTGATCGTGGACCACGGGGTCGTCGTGGCCGAGGGCACCCCGAGCGATCTCAAGACCCGGTACGCGGGCTCCCCCGGCGCCCCACTCCAGGAGGCGTTCCTCGCCATCACGGGCCGCGGGCCCGCCACCCCGCAGGACGCCGCACCGGTCGCGGTCTGACGCCACGCGCCCGCCTGGCCCCCGGCTCCGGACGACGCCACGCGCCCGCGCCCGCGCGACGCCACACGCCCCGCGCGACGCCGCACCGCACCACCCCGTGACGCCGCCCCGCACCGCGCCCATCAGCGCTGCCCAGCACCCGTCAGCACCGCACGAGGAGTCCCCGCATGTCTCCGCTGTCCGCTTTCCTCTCCGACACGGCGCTGGTCTTCGGGCGCTACGCCCGCCAGACCCTGCGCTCGAAGTTCCAGATGCTGTTCGGCACCCTGATGCCGCTGCTGTATCTGCTCTTCTTCGGGCCGCTGCTCACCGGTCTGCCGCTCGGTTCCGGCGCCAGCTCCTGGCAGGTGCTCGTGCCCGGCCTGCTGCTTCAACTCGCCCTGTTCGGCGCCTCGTTCTGCGGGTTCTCGGTCCTCATCGAGAAGCAGTACGGCGTCGTGGAGCGGATGCGGGTGACGCCCGTCAGCCGACTGGCGCTGCTGCTGGGGCGGGTGCTGCGGGACGCGGCGCTGTTCGTCTGCCAGGCCGTGCTGCTGGTGCTCGCCTCGCTGGCGATGGGGCTGCGCGCGCCGGTCGGCGGCATCCTGATCGGCCTGGGGTTCGTGGCCGTGCTGACCATCGCCCTGGCCTCGCTCTCGTACGCGCTGGCCCTGAAGGTCACCACACCGCAGGAGTTCGGGCCGACCATCAACGCTCTCACCATGCCCTCGATGCTGCTGTCCGGCTTGATGCTGCCGATGGCGCTCGCCCCGGGCTGGCTGGACGTCCTCTCCCACCTCATACCGTTCCGCTACCTCGTGGACGCGGTACGGGCGGCCTTCGTCGGCGACTACGCCGGTACCGCCATGCTGTACGGCGTGCTGGCCGGTGCCGCCCTGAGCGCGCTGTCCGTGATGGTCGGCACACGCGTCTTCAAGTCCGCCGGGGCCTAGCCGTGGCTACGCTCGGGACATGGTCAATCTGACGCGCATCTACACCCGCACCGGCGACAAGGGCACCACCGCGCTCGGTGACATGAGCCGTACCGCCAAGACCGACGTCCGCATCGCGGCGTACGCCGACGCGAACGAGGCGAACGCCGCGATCGGGGTGGCCATCGCCCTCGGCTCGCTACCGGAGGAGGTCGTCGGCGTGCTCGTACGCGTCCAGAACGACCTCTTCGATGTGGGCGCCGACCTGTCGACTCCGGTGATCCCCGACCCCAAGTACCCGCCGCTGCGCGTCGAGCAGTCCTACATCGACAAGCTGGAGGCGGACTGCGACCACTATCTGGAGCAGCTGGACAAGCTCCGGAGCTTCATCCTGCCGGGCGGCACGCCGGGCGCGGCGCTGCTGCACCAGGCGTGCACCATCGTCCGCCGCGCCGAGCGCTCCACCTGGGCCGCGCTGGAGGCACACGGCTCCAGCGAGGCGGACGGCTCCATGAACGCCCTCACGGCGACGTATCTCAACCGGCTCTCCGACCTGCTGTTCATCCTCGCCAGGGTGGCCAACAAGGAGACCGGCGACGTGCTCTGGGTGCCGGGCGGCGAACGCTGACCAGCAGCCCCACGGTCACCACCACGTTCACGGCGCGGGTCTGACAGGGTCTGACGGGGGACGCGGTCGGGAGAGACCGAGAACCGGGCGCCACGGCGCCAGGCCGGGGAGCCAGGGGGTGACACCCCGGCCCCCTGGTCCGCCAGGGGTTTCCGGCGGAGGTGCCCCGGCAGGGGCGCGGGGAACCGCGCGACCAGCCACGACACACCCGCAGCCCGCGACGCACGGACAGGGACTCCCCCGGCGCGACCCGCCGGTCCCGGCCTAACGCGGCGGCGCCTCCACGTCGTGCCGCTCATGCGCCACGACCTCGTCCCGCTCCCGCGCGCTTTCCGCTCCCGCAGGGGCCTTTTTCGGCCAGATCGTGGCCGCGACGGCGATGGCCAGCGAGATGCCGGTGACCAAGCCCAGCGACGAGAACCAGTCCCGCAGCGCCGCTGTCCGGTCCGCGTCGCCGACGTACCAGATGGCGCCCTGGAGCAGCGCCGCGGCGACGGCAGCGGCCAGGACCGTACGTCCGGCCAGCCGCCACTCGTGGATGACGCGCGCCTTCCCGTACCGGGGCGGCTTGGCGGGGCGCGGGCCACCGGCGAAGCGGTACGCGAAGTGCCTGTCCGCCCACTGGACCGTGTAGTGGCCGAAGCCGACGGAGAAGCCGATATAGACGGCGGCGAGCCCGTGCTTGGTGTCGGCGGTCGCGCCCTGCCGCAGGTCGATGGCGGTCACGATCAGCAGGACCAGCTCAAGCACCGGCTCGCACAGCAGCACGGCGGCTCCCGCGCGCGGCCGTTTCAGCGGGTAGCGGAGGGCCAGGCCGCCGGCGAGCAGGACCCAGAAGCCCACCTCGGCGATCACGATCATGGTCACGATCACGGCATCTCTTCCCGCTTCCCAGTCCGTCGGTCTTGCCGCGGTCCGCTGGTCTTGCCGCGGTCCATCGGTCTTGCCGCGCCGGTCTTCGCCACCGGCCGTGAGCCGGCGCCCTGCCCCCGTCGGCGCCTTGGTCACTCCAGCCTCAGCCAGGCGCCGCCCGCGCGCGTCGTCGCAGGTGACGAACCGGAACTGCATCCTTCGGTGTACCGCGCCACCGCCCACGCCCGACCGGGAGCGGACGCCCCGCTCCCCCACCGCATGCTGTGATGGACCCATGCCACGCCTTCCCCTGGTCCGCCCGCATCAGGACGATGTGCTGATCAGCGTCTCCGGGCTGGTCGGCGGGGTGGTCCTGTGGCTGCTCGGCCTGCACAACAGCCCGCCCGCGTTCGGCCTGCCGTCCTGGCTGTCGCTGGTCGCGCTGGCCGTCATGTCCGGGGCGGAGCTGCTGCGCCGTACGGCACCGCAGACCGGCCTGGCGATCGGCACCCTCGCCCTGGGCCTGGACCTGTGCACCGGCACGCTCGTCGCGACCGTGCTGATGTTCACGGACCTGATCTACGCGGCGGTGCTGTACGGCTCCCCCGCCGCGGCCCGCCGCATCCCCCGCGACTGCTACCTGATCACGGCGCTCGTCACCGTCGGCACCCTGGTCGGCTTCCGCGACCCGGAGGCCCTGCTGCTCGGGTTCGCCACGGCGATGATCACCATCGTCCCGGCGTGGACAGCCGCGATCATCCGCAACCACAGGGAAGCCGCCGCGGCCGCGCGCCTGGAGGCCGAACGCACCGCGCTGCTCGCCGAGCTCGACCGCAGGGAAGCCATCGCGGGCGAACGCGCCCGGATGGCGCGCGAGCTGCACGACATGGTCGCCGGGCATCTGTCCGCCATCGCCATCCACTCGACGGCGGCGCAGTCACTGGCCGACCCGGAGGCGACGGAGAAGGCGCTCGGGGTGATACGGGAGAACAGCGTGCAGGGGCTGGCCGAAATGCGCCGCCTCATCGGGCTGCTGAGGGACGCGAGCGGCGAATCCGAACCCACGGCGGCGCCCACGCTCGACGGCCTGGACGCCCTCGTCAGCCGGGCCGGACGCACCGGCCGGCAGAACGGGCTGAGCTTCGTACTGAGCGATGAGCGCGCCGAGACCGACGCTCCCATGCCCGCGCCCGTCGGGCTGGCCGCGTACCGCATCGTCCAGGAGGCGCTGACGAACGCCCTGAAGCACGCCGGACCCGGCGAGGTCAGGGTGCGGCTGACGCGGGAGGCTCCGGGGCCGCTGTGTGTCCGGGTGACCAGCCCGCTCGGCGAGCGGGGCGGCCCGCGGGCACCCGGCTCCGGCGCCGGGCTCATCGGCATGCGGGAGCGGGTGGCCCTGCTCGGCGGGGAGTTCACCGCGGGCCCGGAGGCCGTGGGACAGGAGAAGGTCTGGCAGGTACGGGCCGTATTGCCCGTCGAGGAGGAGACAGCACGATGACTCACGCAGCAGGCCGACGTCCCACCAGCCCGGCGCCGGAGGCTCCCGGGCCCGATGCCGCGCCCGCCACCACGGTCAGGGTCCTGGTCGCCGAGGACCAGTCCTCCGTACGCGCCGGACTGGTGCTCATCCTGCGCTCCGCCCCCGACATCGAGGTGGTCGGCGAGGCCGCCGACGGTGAGCAGGCGGTGGCGATGGCGCGCGAGCTGCGCCCCGATCTCGTTCTGATGGATGTGCAGATGCCCCGCCTCGACGGGGTGTCGGCGACCGCCCAGGTCGTGGCCGAGGGGCTGGCCGACGTCCTCGTGCTCACCACGTTCGACCTCGATGACTACGTCTTCGGCGCGCTGCGCGCCGGGGCCGCCGGTTTCCTGCTCAAGGACAGTGACGCGGGTGAACTGCTGGCGGCCGTCAGGACGGTGGCGCGCGGTGAGGGGCTGATCGCGCCCGCGGTGACCCGGCGGCTGATCGAGGAGTTCGGCCGGGGCAGGCCCGCCAGGGGCGCGCACGCCCCCGACCAGTCGGTGCTCGATGTGATGACCCGCCGCGAACGCGAGGTGTTCGGCTGCCTCGGGGAGGGCCTGTCCAACGCGGAGATCGCCGACCGCCTCGCGATGGCGGAGGCCACGGTGAAGACACATGTCAGCCGGTTGCTGGGGAAGCTGGAGCTGCGCAGCCGGGTGCAGGCGGCGGTGCTGGCGCAGGAGTTGGACGCCACGGCCCCACCGCGGTAAGGGGCGCCCTTACCGGCACGGACCTCCACGGTGAGGGGCGGGCGGCCGGCCTCCCCGGTGGTTGATCGTTGTTTCACTTTGGTCCAGACCTCTTGACTCAATGGTCCAGACCTTCTTACGCTCCCTTCACATCTTTAGTGAGCGAGTCATGACAATGACGCTTACTGGGCGGCGCACGTTTCGCGAAGAACTCAACCCCCCGAACTCCGGACCCGCTGTCCGGACCGAGTTCCAGGAGCCCCTGTGAGAAGAAGGATCGTCAGACGCATCAGACTGACCCGGCACAGAACAACCGCGGCTCTCGTCGCACTGCTCCTCCCGCTCGCCGCGCTCGTCGGCCTGGCCACTCCCGCCCAGGCCGCCGAGTCCGCCACCGCCACGTACGCCAAGACCTCCGACTGGGGCAACGGCTTCGAAGGCAAGTGGACCGTCAAGAACACCGGCACCACCACCCTCAGCAGCTGGACCGTCGAGTGGGACTTCCCCTCCGGTACGACCGTCACCTCCCACTGGGACGCGTCCGTCACCAGCGCGAGCGGCCACTACACCGCCAAGAACCTCAGCTGGAACGGCAGCCTCGCGCCCGGCGCGAGCGTCACCTTCGGCTTCAACGGGACCGGCGGCGGCGCTCCCACCGGCTGCAAGCTCAACGGCGGAGCGTGTGACGGCGGTTCGCAGCCCGGCGACACCCCGCCGAGCGCCCCCGGCACCCCGACCGCGAGCGACATCACCGACACCTCCGTGAAGCTCAGCTGGACGGCCGCCACCGACGACAAGGGCGTCAAGAACTACGACGTCCTGCGCGGCGGCACCAAGGTCGGCACGGTCACCGGCACCAGCTACACCGACACCGGCCTGAAGGCCGGCACCGACTACGCGTACACCGTCGTGGCCCGCGACACCGCCGACCAGGTCGGTCCGGCCAGCGGCCCGCGCACGGTACGCACCACCGGCGGCGGCGGCGAGCCGCCCGTCGGTGACAAGAAGAAGCTCGGCTACTTCACCAACTGGGGCGTCTACCAGCGCAACTACCACGTCAAGAACCTGGTGACCTCCGGCTCCGCCGCCAAGCTCACCCACATCAACTACGCCTTCGGCAACGTCCAGGGCGGCAAGTGCACCATCGGCGACGCGTACGCCGACTACGACAAGGCGTACACCGCCGACCAGAGCGTCGACGGCAAGGCCGACACCTGGGACCAGCCGCTGCGCGGCAACTTCAACCAGCTCCGCAAGCTCAAGCAGCAGTACCCGAACATCAAGATCATCTGGTCGTTCGGCGGCTGGACCTGGTCCGGCGGCTTCACCGACGCGGTCAAGAACCCCGCCGCCTTCGCCGACTCCTGCCACAAGCTGGTCGAGGACCCGCGCTGGGCCGATGTCTTCGACGGCATCGACCTGGACTGGGAATACCCCAACGCCTGCGGCCTGACCTGCGACAGCAGCGGTCCCGGGGCGTTCACGGAGATGATGAAGGCGATGCGCGCCCGCTTCGGCTCCGACAACCTGGTCACCGCGGCGATCACCGCTGACGGCTCGAAGGGCGGCAAGCTGGACCTCGCCGACTACGGCGGCGCCGCCCAGTACAGCGACTGGTACAACGTCATGACGTACGACTTCTTCGGCGCCTGGGAGGCCAAGGGCCCGACCGCCCCGCACTCCCCGCTGTACGGCTACAACGGCATTCCCATCCAGGGCTTCAACTCCGACGCCGCCATCCAGAAACTCAAGGGCAAGGGCGTACCGGCAAGCAAGCTGCTGCTCGGCATCGGCTTCTACGGCCGGGGCTGGACGGGCGTGACCCAGAAGGAGCCGGGTGGCACCGCGACGGGCGCGGCACCGGGCAAGTACGAGGCGGGCATCGAGGACTACAAGGACCTCAAGGACCGCTGCCCGGCCAACGGCACGGTCGCCGGAACCGCGTACGCCCACTGCGGCACCCAGTGGTGGAGCTACGACACCCCGGCCACCATCGCCGGGAAGATGTCGTACGTGAAGGACCAGAGCCTCGGCGGCTCGTTCTTCTGGGAATTCAGCGGCGACACCAGCAACGGCGAACTGATGACGGCCATCGACAGCGGCCTGCGCTAGCGCCTGGGCGGCGGGCCCCACGTCTCCACCGGCCCGGCCCGCCGCCGGTCCTCTTTCTCCCCACGAGGACGAGGACCGGGAACCGAAACCCGAGGACCGGACAGTCGGCACCGCCCGCCGACTGCCCGGTCCTCTCGCCTGTGCCCTCACCGGGCGGGGCCGGAGTGCCTGTGCGGGCCGGCTTCCTGCCGCCCGTTCCCGAATCGTCCTCAATCGCCGGACGGGCTGGATTTACCAGCCCGTCCGGCGATTGAGGACACCGCTCACCCGTCCGCAGCCGCAGGACACCCTCAGTCCAAGAAAGCCCTCCGCCTAGGCCACATTCCCCCTCCCCCAGACTCCGTCTGGAAGGTGCCCCCAACCAACGAGCGCCCCTACTTAAGCCACATTGACTCGTTGGCCCGGGGGCGCGGCTTCCAGCCAGGCCAGGAAGCCCGTCAGGGCGTCCTCGCTCATGGCCAGCTCGTGGCGGACGCCCTGATGGGTACACGTCAGAACCACCGCGTCCGACAGCAGCGCCAGCTCCTCCTCGCCCTGGGGAGTGCGGCGCGCGATCACCTCGATCGCCGCGCGCTCAAGGAGCCGGCGCGGGCGCGGCGCGTAAGAGAAGACGCGGAACCACTCCACCCGGTCACCGTTGTAGCGGGCGACCCCGTACACCCAGCCCTTGCCGCTCGGCTCGGCCGCACCGCCGCCTGCCACGGCTTCGGCTTCGGCGTCCACCGGCACGGGCACATCCCACCGCAGGCTGCAGTCGAAGGTCCCTCCAGACCGCTGGATCAACCGTCTCCGCAGCCCGAACACGAAGAGCCCCAGCAGCACGAGCACGACGACCGCGCCGCTCACAAGCAGAGCGAGGACCATCTTCACCGACCTCCTCGCGTCATCCGGATACCCCGCACCTGCATCGCCTCAGCCGCGGACCGCTGGAGCAGGCTCCAGCGGGGTCCGCGGCTGAGGATCGTACGTATCAGTGACCGGCTCAGTGCGCGCCCGTCACCGCACGCAGCCGGACATCGGCGCGCCGCTCGGCGGCGTCGTCCGCCTCCGCCTTGGCCCGCTCCAGCGCCCGCTCCGCGCGCTGAACATCGATCTCATCAGACAGCTCAACGATCTCAGCGAGAAGGGAGAGCTTGTCATCGGCGAACGAGATGAAACCGCCGTGCACCGCGGCGATCACCGTCCCGCCGTCCTTCGTACGGATGGTCACCGGACCGGACTCCAGCACGCCGAGAAGCGGCTGGTGGCCGGGCATGACGCCGATGTCACCCGATGTGGTGCGCGCGATGACCAAGGAGGCCTCGCCGGACCAGACACTCCGGTCCGCCGCGACCAGCTCGACGTGCAGCTCAGCAGCCAACGTGGCTCCTCGGGTCGTCACCCGGCCGTTATGCCGGGTGTTGGGTCAAATTCTAGTGGGCGTAACGAGAGGGGCGGGACACACCCGCCCCTCTCAGCTGAGCGGCGCCGTCAGGCGACACCCAGCTCCTTGGCCTTGGCCTTGAGGTCGTCCAGGCCACCACACATGAAGAACGCCTGCTCGGGGAAGTGGTCGAACTCACCGTCGGCGATCGAGTTGAACGCCGAGATGGACTCGTCCAGCGAGACGTCCGAGCCGTCGAGACCGGTGAACTGCTTCGCCGCGTGGGTGTTCTGCGACAGGAAGCGCTCGATACGACGGGCGCGGTGGACGGTGAGCTTGTCCTCCTCGCCCAGCTCGTCGATACCGAGGATCGCGATGATGTCCTGCAGGTCCTTGTACTTCTGCAGAATCCGCCGGACGCGGGAGGCGCAGTCGTAGTGCTCCTGCGTGATGTACCGCGGGTCCAGGATGCGGGACGTCGAGTCCAGCGGGTCGACCGCCGGGTAGATGCCCTTCTCCGAGATCGGCCGGGAGAGCACCGTCGTCGCGTCGAGGTGCGCGAAGGTGGTCGCCGGGGCGGGGTCGGTCAGGTCGTCCGCGGGGACGTAGATCGCCTGCATCGAGGTGATCGAGTGACCACGGGTCGAGGTGATGCGCTCCTGGAGGAGGCCCATCTCGTCCGCGAGGTTCGGCTGGTAACCCACCGCGGACGGCATGCGGCCGAGCAGCGTGGAGACCTCGGAACCGGCCTGGGTGAAGCGGAAGATGTTGTCGATGAAGAACAGCACGTCCTGCTTCTGCACATCGCGGAAGTACTCCGCCATGGTCAGACCGGCCAGCGCGACCCGCAGACGGGTGCCCGGCGGCTCGTCCATCTGGCCGAAGACCAGCGCGGTCTTCTCCAGGACGCCCGACTCGGTCATCTCGTCGATGAGGTCGTTGCCCTCACGGGTGCGCTCGCCGACACCGGCGAACACGGAAACGCCCTCGTGCAGCTTCGCCACACGCATGATCATTTCCTGGATGAGGACGGTCTTGCCGACGCCCGCACCACCGAACAGACCGATCTTGCCGCCCTTGACGTACGGGGTCAGCAGGTCGACGACCTTCAGGCCGGTCTCGAACATCTCGGTCTTCGACTCAAGCTGGTCGAAGGCCGGGGCCTTGCGGTGGATCGGCCAGCGCTCGGTGACCTGGGCATTGGCCTCCGAGTCGTTGAGGATCTCGCCAAGGGTGTTGAACACCTTGCCCTTGGTGATGTCCCCGACGGGCACCGTGATGCCGTTGCCGGTGTTGGTGACGGCGGCCTGGCGGACCAGACCGTCGGTCGGCTGCATCGAGATGGCGCGGACCAGGCCCTCGCCCAGGTGCTGCGCGACCTCAAGGGTCAGCTTCTTGAGCTTCCCGTCCTCCGCCGGATCGGCGACCTCGACGGTCAGCGCGTTGTAGATCTCCGGCATCGCGTCGACGGGGAACTCCACGTCGACGACCGGGCCGATGACCCGCGAGACGCGGCCCGTGGCCACGCCGGCAGGAGCGGTCGGCTCAACAGTGGTGGTCATATGTCAGTCACTCCCCGCGGTCGCGTCGGCCAGAGCACTCGCGCCACCGACGATCTCGCTGATTTCCTGGGTGATGTCGGCCTGGCGGGCCGCGTTCGCAAGCCGCGTGAGCGACTTGATCAGATCTTCCGCGTTGTCGGTCGCCGACTTCATCGCGCGGCGGGTGGCGGCGTGCTTGGAAGCAGCCGACTGCAGCAGCGCGTTGAAAATGCGGCTTTCGACGTACCGCGGCAGCAAAGCGTCAAGGACGTCCTCCGCCGACGGTTCGAAGTCGAAGAGCGGAAGGATCTCGTCCTTGGCCGCGCCCGACTTCTCCGCGTGCTCGTTCGCCTCTTCGAGGCTCAGCGGAAGCAGCCGCTTGTCGACCGGCGTCTGCGTCATCATCGACACGAACTCGGTGAAGATGATGTGCAGCTCATCCACGCCACCCTCAGCCGTGTCCTTGACGACGGCTTCGATCAGCGGGGCCGCGACCTTCTTGGCGTCGGCGTACGTCGGGTTGTCGGTGAAGCCTGTCCAGGACTCGACGACCTCGCGCTCGCGGAATCCGTAGTAGGCCACACCCTTACGCCCGACGATGTACGGCCGGACCTCCTTGCCCTCCGCGGTGAGCCGCTCAGTGAGCTGCCCGGCCGCCTTGATGGCGTTGGAGGAGTAGCCGCCGGCCAGTCCGCGGTCGCTCGTGATGAGCAGTACCGCGGCCCGGGTCGGCCGGTCCACCTCGGTGGTCAGCGGATGCTTGGTGTTGGAGCCCGTGGCCACCGCTGTCACCGCGCGAGTGAGCTCATTCGCGTACGGCGATGAGGCGTCGACCTGCCGCTGCGCCTTGACGATGCGCGACGCGGAGATCATCTCCATCGCCTTGGTGATCTTCTTGGTGGCCGTGACGGACTTGATGCGGCGCTTATATACCCGTACCTGCGCGCCCATGCTCAGCCCTCACCCAGCAGCTTGCCGTCCGAGGTCTCGAACTGCTGCTTGAAGGTGGCGATGGCCTCGGCGATCGCCTGCAGGGTGTCGTCCGACATCTTGCCGCCCTCGCGGATCGACGTCATCAGCTCCTTGCGCTCACGGTGCAGGTAGTCGAGCAGCTCGCGCTCGAACCGGCGGATGTCCTCGACCGGCACCTCGTCCATCTTGCCGGACGTACCGGCCCAGATGGAGACGACCTGGTCCTCGGTGGAGTACGGGGCGTACTGGCCCTGCTTCAGCAGCTCGACCATGCGCTTACCGCGCTCCAGCGACGCCTTGGAGGCCGCGTCCAGGTCGGAACCGAAGGCGGCGAACGCCTCCAGCTCGCGGTACTGGGCGAGGTCCACGCGGAGTCGGCCGGAGACCTGCCGCATGGCCTTGTGCTGGGCGGAGCCACCGACACGGGAGACCGAGATACCGACGTTCAGCGCCGGGCGCTGGCCCGCGTTGAACAGGTCGGACTCCAGGAAGCACTGGCCGTCGGTGATGGAGATGACGTTGGTCGGAATGAACGCCGACACGTCGTTCGCCTTGGTCTCGACGATCGGCAGACCGGTCATCGAACCGGCACCGAGGTCGTCGGAGAGCTTGGCGCAACGCTCCAGCAGCCGCGAGTGCAGGTAGAAGACGTCACCCGGGTAGGCCTCACGGCCCGGCGGGCGGCGCAGCAGCAGGGACACGGCGCGGTAGGCGTCGGCCTGCTTCGAGAGGTCATCGAAGACGATGAGGACGTGCTTGCCCTGGTACATCCAGTGCTGGCCGATGGCCGAGCCGGTGTACGGGGCGAGGTACTTGAAGCCGGCCGGGTCGGAAGCCGGAGCCGCGACGATCGTCGTGTACTCCAGCGCGCCCGCCTCCTCCAGCGCGCCGCGCACGCCGGCGATGGTGGAGCCCTTCTGGCCGATCGCGACGTAGATGCAGCGGACCTGCTTCTTCGGGTCGCCGGAACGCCAGTTGTCGCGCTGGTTGATGATCGTGTCGACGGCCAGGGCGGTCTTGCCCGTCTGGCGGTCGCCGATGATCAGCTGACGCTGGCCACGGCCGATCGGGGTCATCGCGTCGACGGCCTTGAGGCCGGTCTGCATCGGCTCGTGCACCGACTTACGGACCATGACGCCCGGGGCCTGCAGCTCCAGCGCGCGCCGGCCATCGGTCTCGATCTCGCCGAGGCCGTCGATCGGGGCGCCGAGCGGGTCGACAACGCGACCCAGGTAGCCCTCGCCAACAGCGACGGAGAGCACCTCACCGGTGCGCGTCACCGGCTGGCCCTCCTCGATGCCGCTGAACTCGCCGAGGACGACCGCACCGATCTCGCGCTCCTCAAGGTTGAGGGCGAGGCCAAGGGTGCCGTCTTCGAACTTCAGCAGCTCGTTCGCCATGGCCGAGGGCAGACCCTCGACCTTCGCGATGCCGTCGCCGGCAACGCTGACCGTCCCGACCTCCTCGCGCGAGGCCGCGTCCGGCGTGTACGCCTGGACAAAGTTCTCCAGTGCGTCCCGGATCTCCTCCGGCCGGATCGTGAGCTCCGCCATCTGGGTTCCCTGCTCTCCTTGTTGGGCCCGAAGTGTTTCTGGGGGTCTGGGGGCTACCCCCCAGAGGACTCAGTCGGCCCAACTCGGGCCGCTAGCAATGCTTGTTGAGTTGGTGGCTGGTCAGCCGGCCATGCGCCGGGTCGCCTCATCGAGACGGTCGGCGATGCTCCCGTTGATGACCTCGTCGCCGATGCGCACCGTGACCCCGCCGAGGACGCTGGGGTCCACATCGAGGTTCAGGTGCACCGCACGTCCGTACACCCTGCCCAGCGCGGCGCCCAGGCGCTGCTTCTGCTGGTCGGTGAGCGGAACCGCGGAGGTCACCACGGCGACCACCCGGCTGCGACGGTCCGCAGCCAGCTTGGAGAGGGCGTCGAGCCCTGCTTCCAGGCTACGTCCCCGCGGCTGGGTGACAAGGCGGGTCAGCAGCCGCTCGGTGACGGGGTTGACCCGGCCCCCGAGCAGCGTACGGAGCAGTTCCGCCTTGGCCGGTCCGGCGCCCGCGTGCGCGCCCTTCGCGGTGAGAGCGGACCGCAGCTCCGTGGAGGAGGAGACGATCCGGCCGAACCGGAACACCTCGTCTTCCACGTCGTCCAGCGCCCCGCCGCGCTGAGCGGCGATGAGGTCGGCGCCGGACGCCAGCTCCTCGACCGCGTCAGCGAGGTCACGCGAGCGCGACCAGCGGGAGCGGACCATGCCCGCGACCAGGTCGAGGGCTTCGCCGCCCAGCTGTCCGCCGAGCAGCCGGCGGGCCAGCTCGGCCTTGGCCTCACCGGACTGCGCCGGGTCGGTCAGGGCCCTGCGCAGCGACACCTCGCGGTCGAGCAGCGAGGTGACAGCGGCCAGCTCCTCGGCGAGCGCCGCCGCGTCGACGGACGTGCTGTCCGTCAGCGCGTCGAGCCGCTCCCGTGCGGAGGCCAGCGCGTCGCGGCTCGCCCCATTCATCGGGCCGCCTCGGTCTTCGCCGCGCCGTCCTCAAGGCCGTCGAGGAAGCGGTCGATGGTGCGGCTCTGCCGGGCGCTGTCCTCAAGGGACTCGCCGACGAGCTTGCCGGCCAGGTCGGTGGCGAGCTTGCCCACGTCCTGGCGCAGCGCGAGCGCGGCCTGCTTGCGGTCGGCCTCGATCTGGGCGTGACCAGCGGCGATGATCTCTTCGCGCTGCCGCTGACCCTCCGCGCGCATCTCAGCGATGAGCGTGGCGCCCTGCTCCTGCGCCTCCTGGCGCAGCCGCGCGGCCTCGTGGCGAGCGTCCGCGAGCTGAGCACGGTAGTCCTCAAGGACCTGCTGCGCCTCGGCCTGGGTGGCCTCGGCCTTCTCCATGCCGCCTTCGATCGCCGCACGGCGCTCGTCCAGAACCTTGTTGATGTTCGGGAGGAGCTTCTTGGCGAGGAAGAGGAAGACGATCGCGAAGGCGATCAGGCCGATGACGAGCTCTGGAATCGGCGGTACGAGGGGGTTCTGCTCCTCGGCAGCCAGCTGTGCCAGGGCGATCACATCAGTGCCTTTCGTCGATAAAAGGTGTCAGTAAGTGGAGATCACTTACCGAACACGAACGGCATGACGATGCCGATCAGGGCGAGCGCCTCACAGAAGGCGAAGCCCATGATCTGGTTGGCGCGGATCAGGCCGGCGGCCTCGGGCTGCCGGGCGAGGGCCTGGGTGCCGTTACCGAAGATGATGCCGACGCCGACGCCGGGGCCGATGGCCGCAAGGCCGTAGCCGATGGAGCCGAGCGAGCCGGTAACGCCCTTGTCAGCGGCGATGTTGACCATTTCGAGAGCGGACATGCCGGTTCTTCCTTCTCTTTCACGGACCGGTGGGGGTTGGCCACCGGACGTCTAGTGGACTCGGGGGAGGCGGGGTGCTCAGTGGTGCTCGGCGAGCGCACCCTGCACGTAGGTGCAGGCCAGGAGGACGAAGACATACGCCTGGACGGCCTGGATGAAGAGCTCGAATGCGGTCATCAGGATCGTCATCACGAACGAGACGCCGGCGTAAGCGATGCCGATGCCGTTGAGCAGGTACCAGCTGGCGATCGTGAACATCACGATCAGCAGGTGGCCCGCGAACATGTTCGCGAAGAGCCGGACCGCGTGCGTGAACGGCCGCACGAGCACGTTCGAGAAGAATTCCAGCACGACGATCAGCGGCAGGATCGCGCCGAGTGACTTGTCGTAGCCCGTGATGTTCTTCATTCCGCCGACGAAACCGTGCTTGCTGAACGTCAGGTACATCCACAGGACGTAGACGATCAGGGCCAGGGCGGCCGGGAAGGCGATGATCGACGTCACCGGGAACTGGGCCACCGGGACAATGGACCAGAGGTTCATCAGCCAGACGAAGAAGAACAGCGCGACCATGAAGGGGACGTACTTCTCGCCCTCCTTCTTGCCGAGAGCCTCATAGACGATGCCCTTGCGGACGAAGTCGTAGCCCGCCTCGCCCACCATCTGCAGCTTGCCCGGCACGACCTTGGCCTTGCCGAAAGCGAGCCAGAAGAAGCCGACGACGATGACCGTGCTCAGCACGGCGAGCAGCATCGCCTTGTTGACCTCAAGGCCACCGACAGTGAAGAGGGGCTTGAAAACAAAGGAGTGGAGGCCCGGGCTCGGGAAGCCGCACCCATCGAAGATGTGGCAATCGGTCTCGAAGGCGAGCGTCTTGTCAGAACTCACCGCGAGCTCCTTCAGCGTGGCGCATGGGTACGGCAACCTCGTTGTGTCGGCGCGGCACACGGCCGCGGAACGGCACTGGACTGGTCTTGCGGATTAGGGGGCGGCTGGTCGGCACGAGGCCGAGGCGGCGGGTCACTGGCATCAGCCGCAATGGCTGCCGGTTCCGTCCCGTCGAATGCGGGAGTTCAGCCGCCTGCGCCAGCTGTGCCGCAGTTGGCACCGGACGATAGCAGGCGCTCACGCGCACATTTATCCCGCCCCTACGTGTCACGTCGCGGACCCGGCGGTCTCAGCCTTCGAGCCCTCGGGAGCTGCGGGGTCGACGTAGAAGATCTTGGCTTTCATGTGCGCGCGTGCCTGCGCGGCGATCCATACGACGGTCGTGGCGATCAAGGTGGCAGCGAACGCTTTCGGATGGAAGAGCGTCGTGTCCTTGAACACCCCGACGAAGATCACCAGCAGCAGAAGCTGAGCGACATAGAGCATGAGCCCCATGGCCTGGAAAAGCTGCGGGAGCGACTTGGCGGTCCACTGAAGGACGCCGAGGCCGATACCCATGAAGAGAATCACCAGTACCGTGCCGAACGCGGCGCCGATCGCTCCTTTGCCACCCGCGAACGCCGTGCTCGCCGCGATGGCGAGCACGCCTGCGGCAGCGGTGGGTCCAGCGGTATGGAGAAGGATGCGGGCGTCATTCGAGGGCATGGCGGCAGCTCCGTCAGGCGAGGGGGCGGGGTGTCGTCATGGACGAGCGTAGACCCGGGCGAAGGATGATCTGAGACCAAGGGACCCGCACTGCGGGGCCTTTGGGTTCTGTGCACCGGGTTTAGTGAACGGTATCACAAACTATTTGATGAGGTCTTTACCTACAAAGTGTGCCGCCCGTCACACGGAAGAGTTACACGCCTCCGGTATAGCTACCCCACCGGCCACTCGACTGATATAGGAGCGTCTGCCCGGAATCACGCCCGTTCGTACCGCCCGAACGGACGTCAGCGGTGTGTGGAGATCTTCCGGTGGCTCGGCAGCCGGGAACGGTCGCCGATGGCCGTGGCCCCCTGGATGCCGGCGGGCACCGGCTGCCGCTCGGCGCCCTCGATACCGCTCTCGGCCGCCTCCGCCAGTTCCTGGGCCTCCGGTGTGTCCAGCGACGTGGTGCCCAGGGCGTGTGCGCCCCGGCGCCGGTCCCTGCGGTAGCGCGGCGGGACCAGGCTCTCCGCCCAGCTCGGCGCGTGCGGGGTGAAGCGCGGCAGCAGGAGCAGGACCAGGCCGACCGCGCTCAGCGCGACGATCGCGAGCACGATCCAGACGCTGGCGGAGTTCACCGAGTACGCCACGGCGCCGAAGGCGATCAGACCGGACCAGAAGTACATGATCAGAACGGCCCGGCTGTGCGAGTGGCCGATCTCCAGCAGCCGGTGGTGGAGATGGCCCCGGTCGGCGGCGAACGGCGACTGGCCGTTCCAGGTGCGCCGCACGATCGCCAGCACCAGGTCGGCGACCGGCACCGCGATGACGGTCAGCGGCAGCAGCAGCGGGATGTAGACCGGGACCGTCGCGTGCACGGCGGCCCGCTCGGAACCGGCGAAGTTGGCGAGCAGGTCGGGGTCGACCTGGCCGGTGATCGAGATCGCGCCCGCCGCCATCACCAGGCCGATGAGCATCGACCCCGAGTCGCCCATGAAGATCCGCGCCGGGTGCATGTTGTGCGGCAGGAAGCCCAGGCACATGCCCATCAGGATCACGGCGAACAGCGTCGCCGGGGCCGCCGCCTCCACCCCGTATCCGAACCACATCCGGTACGCGTACATGAAGAACGCGGTGGCGGCGATGCACACCATGCCGGAGGCCAAACCGTCCAGCCCGTCAACGAAGTTGACGGCGTTGATGGTGATGACGACCAGGGCCACCGTCAGCAGCGTGCCCTGCATGGGAGTGAGCGAGACGGTGCCGACACCGGGCACCGGAATCCACAGGATCGTGAGCCCTTGAAGCACCATCACACCGGCGGCGATCATCTGGCCGCCCAGCTTGATCAGCGCGTCCACGCCCCACTTGTCGTCCAGCACGCCGAGCAGCCAGATCAGTCCCGCGCCGGAGAGGAGCGCGCGCGGCTCGTTGGACACCTCGAAGACGTCCTTGAGATTGGTGAGGTGAGCGGCGACCAGCAGTCCCGCGCAGAGCCCGCCGAACATCGCGATCCCGCCGAGCCTCGGCGTCGGCTCGCGGTGCACGTCGCGGGCCCGGATCTCCGGCATGGCACCTGCCGCGATCGCGAACTTCCGCACCGGCCCGGTCAGCAGATAAGTGACCGCGGCCGTGACGCACAGCGTCAGCAGGTATTCACGCACGGGCTGCCCCAGAGGTTTCGCTGGCCATCACAGCCCCACACCTTATGCGCGTCCGCCCTGGATCTGTGAACTCTCCTGAAGACGTCCCCGTCCTCCTTACGGTTCCCACCGGCCCCGATCGCCGCCCTGAACGGTCCTCACACCGGGTAGGGGGGAAAGTTCCCGGCCAGTTCGGCGACCTCGGCACGGGCCACGCCGTCCTCCCGCAGCCCCGTACCGATCAGCGCCCCGACCCGCCTCATCTCCGCCTCCCCCATGCCCTGGGTGGTCAGCGCCGCGGTACCGAGGCGGATGCCCTTGAGGTACCCGGCGGGCTGACTGGACAGGGGCAGGGCGCAGGTGTCCACGACGATCCCCGCGGCCGCCAGGCGGCCCCGCGCCGAGCGCCCGTCGAGGCCGAGGCCGGTGACATCGGCGCTGATCAGGTGGGTGTCGGTGCCTCCGGTGGTGATGTCGAGCCCCTCCGCTGTCAGCGCGTCGGCGAGCACGCGCGCGTTGGCCACCACCTGATGGGCGTAGGCGGTGAAGGCGGGCGTCGCCGCCTCGGCGAACGCGACGGCCTTCGCCGCCACCGTGTGCATCTGCGCGCCGCCCTGGCTGAAGGGGAACACCGCCCTGTCGATGCGCTCGGCGAGACCCGCGCCGCACAAGATCAAGCCACCGCGCGGGCCGCGCAGCACCTTGTGCGTGGTGGCGCACACCACATCCGCGTACGGCACGGGACTGGGCGCCGCTCCCCCGGCGATCAGCCCGATCGGGTGAGCCGCGTCGGCGATGAGGTAGGCACCCGTCTCATCGGCGATCTCCCGGAACGCCGCGTAGTCCGGATGGCGGGGGTAGGAGATGGAGCCGCACACGATGGCTTTCGGGCGGTGCGCCAGCGCCAGCGCGCGGACCTGCTCGTAGTCGATGAGGCCGGTGACGCGGTCGATGCCGTAGCCCACGAAGTCGAACCAGCGGCCGGAGAAGTTCGCCGGGGAGCCATGGGTGAGGTGCCCGCCGTGCGGCAGGGCCATCGCCAGCACCGTGTCGCCGGGGCGCAGCAGCGCGGCGTACGCGGCGAGGACGGCGGAGGAGCCGGAGTGCGGCTGGACGTTGGCGTGCTCGGCGCCGAACAGGGCCTTGGCACGGTCGATGGCGACGCGCTCGGCGAGGTCGACCAGTTCGCAGCCGCCGTGGTAGCGGGCGCCCGGGTAGCCCTCGGCGTACTTGTTGGCGAGCGGGGAGCCGAGCGCGGCGAGGACGGCGCGGGAGGTGAAGTTCTCGGCGGCGATCAGCTGGAGGCCGCCTGACTGGCGCTCCAGTTCACCGAGCAGGATTCCGGCGAGTTCGGGGTCGGCTCGGCGCAGCGCGTCGAAGTCCGTACCCCAGTGCGTGTGGGGCTGTGGTGTGGCGATGACCGACATGGCGCTGACTCCGGGCCTAGAGGAGACGGGAGACCGCTCGGGGGCGTATGCCCAATGTAGGACCGGCGGGCCCGCAGCGCCCGGTGTACGGCGCCGCTGGGGCGCCCGGAGGTCGCTGGGACGCCGGACGGGCCGCTGGAGCGCCGATCGGGACGGTCAGGGCGCCCGGGCACGTCGCCCGGCGGACGAGCACCTCTGCGAGTCCCCTGCGGGCCCGCCACGGGCCTGGCCGGGCTCATGCCCGGGTCGGGACCCCCGTCAGCGCCGTGACCACCGGGTCGAGCGCCTGGTTGATCTCGTCGCCGATGCTGCGGAAGAAGGTGATCGGCGCGCCGTACGGGTCGTGCACCTCGTCGGCTTCCTCATTGGGCGCCAGCAGCCAGCCGCGCAGCGCGGCGGCCGCCCGGACCAGTGAGCGGGCGCGCTCGACGACGCCGCCCACCTGCTCCGGGTCGGGCAGGGTCGCGGGGTCTATGGCCCGCACCAGCCGGGTGAACTCCTTCAGCGTGAAAGTACGCAGCCCCGCCGAGTGGCCCATGGAGATGACCTGGGCGCGGTGGTCGCGGGTCGCGGTGAGGACGAGGTCGGCACGGATGACGTGCTCGTCGAGCAGTTCCCTGCCGGTGAAGCCCATCGGGTCGGCGCCCAGGTCGGTGAGGACCGTGGCGGCGTGCGCCTCCATGGGCGCGCCCTCATGGCCCCAGGTGCCCGCGCTCTCCACGACGAGCCCGCCGATGCCGGGGTCACCGAGCCGGTGCGCCAGGGCATGCCGGTTCAGCCGCTCGGTGATCGGCGAGCGGCAGACGTTACCGGTGCTGACGTGGAGGATGCGAAAGGTCCCGGCGCCGTGGTCGGCGCCGTGGCGCGTGACGTCACCGTCCGCTATGCCACGCCGTTGGGGGGCCGTCAATTGGCCACCTCAAGATCGGGTACGACCTCGCGCAGCTCGTCCGCGCTGAGCGCGCCCGCGCGCAGCAGCACCGGGACCTTGCCGGTGACGTCGACGATGGAGGAGGCGACGGCGGACGGGGTGGGCCCGGCGTCGAGGTAGACGGAGACGGAGTCGCCGAGCATGTCCTGGGCCGCGTCGCAGTCCTGCGGAGACGGGTGGCCCGTGAGGTTGGCGCTGGTCACGGCCATCGGGCCGAACTCGGTCAGCAGCTCGATCGCCACCGGGTGCAGCGGCATCCGTACGGCGACGGTGCCACGGGTCTCCCCCAGGTCCCAGGTCAGCGACGGCTGGTGCTTGGCGACGAGGGTGAGCGCGCCGGGCCAGAACGCGTCGACCAGCTCCCACGCCTGCTCGGAGAAGTCGGTGACCAGGCCGTGCAGGGTGTTCGGGGAGCCGACGAGGACGGGCGAGGGCATGCCGCGGCCACGGCCTTTGGCGTCCAGCAGATCGCCGACCGCCTCCGCGTTGAAGGCGTCCGCACCGATCCCGTACACGGTGTCGGTGGGCAGCACGACCAGTTCACCGCGACGGATCGCGGACGCGGCCTCACGCAGGCCGGTCTTGCGGTCGGTCGCGTCACCGCAGTCGTATCGCCGAGCCATCTAACGGACCTCCTCGTAACGGACCAATGTCTGCCGCGCTGCTGTGCGCCACGCCGCGGCCGCGCTGTGCGGGCGGGCCGTCGTCATGGCATGGCCCTGCGCGCTGTGGCGAACCGGGGGCGGTTGTTCAGATCCGGGTGGTCGGCGGCGTCCGCCCAGCCGCGTTCCTCCGTGAAGATCCACGGGACCTGGCCGCCCTGGGTGTCGGCGTGCTCGATGACGA
Source organism: Streptomyces sp. A01 (assembly GCF_059026195.1). NCBI lineage: Bacteria > Bacillati > Actinomycetota > Actinomycetes > Kitasatosporales > Streptomycetaceae > Streptomyces > Streptomyces sp. A01. Next base: position 133,370 of record NZ_JBWLKN010000017.1, read on the forward strand.
CGACGCCACCGGGCCGCAGCAGCCGGTGGGCGGTGCGCTCGATGCCGCGGATCGTGTCCAGGCCGTCCTCGCCGGAGAACAACGCGAGCGACGGGTCGTGATCGCGGGCCTCCGGCGCGACATACTCCCATTCGGTGAGCGGGACGTACGGCGGGTTGCTGATGACCAGGTCGACCTGGCCGTCGAGCTCGGGGAGCGCGGTCAGCGCGTCGCCGTGGTGGAGAACGACGCGAGACCCTTCCATGTTCTTGCGGGCCCACAGCAGGGCGCCCTCGTCCAGCTCCACGGCGTGGACGCGCGAGCGCGGGACCTCCTGGGCCAGCGCGAGGGCGATGGCCCCCGAGCCGGTGCACAGGTCCACGATCAGCGGCTCGACGACATCCATCGCGCGCACCGCGTCTATGGCCCAGCCGACGACGGACTCGGTCTCGGGCCGCGGCACGAAGACGCCGGGGCCCACCTGGAGTTCCAGGTAGCGGAAGAAGGCGCGCCCCGTGATGTGCTGGAGCGGCTCGCGGGCCTCGCGGCGGGCGACCGCCTCCCAGTAACGGGCGTCGAAGTCCACGTCGGGGACGCCGTGCAGCTCGCCCCGCTTCACACCGTGCACGAACGCGGCGAGTTCCTCCGCGTCGAAGCGCGGCGAGGGCACGCCCGCGTCGGCCAGCCGCTGGGTGGCCTGTGCCACCTCAGCGAGCAGCACGGATCGGGGGTTCGGGGGTCGCCCCCCGGGAGACTGCTGCACGGGCCCTCCTACTGGGCGGCGGCCAGCTTGGCCGCGGAGTCGGCGTCGACGCACGCCTGGATGACCGCGTCCAGTTCACCGTCGAGCACCTGGTCCAAGTTGTACGCCTTGAAGCCGACACGGTGGTCGGAGATCCGGTTTTCCGGGTAGTTGTACGTGCGGATGCGCTCGGACCGGTCCACGGTACGGACCTGGCTGCGGCGCGCGTCGGACGCCTCGCGCTCAGCCTCCTCCTGGGCCGCGGCCAGCAGCCGCGAGCGCAGGATACGCAGCGCCTGCTCCTTGTTCTGGAGCTGGCTCTTCTCGTTCTGGCAGGAGACCACGATGCCGGTGGGCAGGTGGGTGATCCGTACGGCGGAGTCGGTGGTGTTGACGGACTGCCCGCCGGGACCCGACGAGCGGTAGACGTCGATACGCAGGTCATTGGGGCCGATCTCGACCTCGACCTCCTCGGCCTCCGGGGTGACCAGGACACCGGCCGCCGAGGTGTGGATGCGGCCCTGCGACTCGGTGGCGGGCACCCGCTGCACGCGGTGCACCCCGCCCTCGTACTTCATCCGGGCCCAGACGCCCTGGCCCGGCTCGGTCGCACCGCCGCCGCCCTTGGTCTTCACGGCGACCTGGACGTCCTTGTAGCCGCCGAGGTCGGACTCGTTGGCCTCGATGATCTCCGTCTTCCAGCCGACGCGCTCGGCGTAGCGCAGATACATCCGCAGCAGGTCACCAGCGAACAGCGCGGACTCCTCGCCGCCCTCACCGGCCTTGACCTCAAGGATGACGTCCTTGTCGTCGCTGGGGTCGCGGGGCACGAGCAGCAGCCGCAGCTTCTCGGTGAGCTCCTCGCGGCGCTGCTCCTGCTCCTTGACCTCGTCGGCGAAGTCCGGGTCGTCGGCGGCGAGTTCACGGGCCGCCCCGATGTCGTCGCCGCACCGCTTCCAGTCGCGGTAGGTGGCGATGATGGGGGTCAGCTCCGCGTAGCGCTTGTTCAGCCGCATCGCCTCACGCTGGTCGGCGTGGACCGCGGGGTCGGCGAGCCGCTTTTCGAGGTCGGCGTGTTCGCCGATCAGTTCCTCGACCGCCTCGAACATCGGGACTCGTTTCTACGCAGGGGCTGGATCGCGAAGGGGGCTGGGTGCCGGCTGTCGGCGCCGGGGCAGCCGGGAATGGCCGCTACGACAGAGCGCCGGTTCTCGGCCACCCCGGAGATGGGGCGGCCGGGAACCGGCGCCGTGCGGGTCGCTACTTCTTGGACCCGGCGTTCTTGCCGAAGCGGGCCTCGAAGCGGGCCACGCGGCCACCGGTGTCGAGGATCTTCTGCTTGCCCGTGTAGAACGGGTGGCACTCGGAGCAGACGTCGGCACGGATGCTGCCGTCGGCCACGGTGCTACGGGTGGTGAACGACGCGCCACAGGTGCAGCTGACCTGGGTCTCGACGTAATTCGGGTGGATGTCGCGCTTCAAGGGGTTCTCCTACGGTTCGGGAGGGCACCGGGTCGTCCTGCCCCTTCCACTGCCCGATGGCGGGTGGGAAGGGATGACTGCCTGACGTGAACCGGGGCCGACGTACCAGTTTGCCAGTACTGGCCGTATCTCCCAAAACGGGGGGCCGGGCCCAGATATTCCCCGGCCCCGCGGCTTGCCATTTCCCGGCCCCGTAGCCGGCCGTCCGGGCACCTGTCCGACGGCCCCGTGGGGCCGTGGCCGGGGCCCGCCGCCCGGACGCGCCACACCCCAGCGGGACGCCCGGAGGAAGCAACCCCGCCACAGCGCGGGGATGCGCCCCACCAGGGGTGCGGGAAACCGCGCGACCAGCCACGACGCACTCGCACCCGCGCTCCCCGACGCAGACCCAGGGGCTCCCGCCGGCCTCTCCCCCGCACGATCCGCCGGACACGGCCACCGCTAGCCGACGACGCCCCCGGCGTCCGTCTCGTCACCCGCGGAGCCCTTGGTCGCCGACTTGGGGATCGGCTTGTCCGCGAGCAGCGCCTTCCACATCTGGTCGGCCTTCTTCTTCATGGGCAGGACGCGGTTGGGGTCGTTGGGGTCGTACTGGACCGGCAGCGTCTCCATGCGCATGTCGTCGGACTCGATGCCCTTCAGGCCGCGCGCGAAGTCGAGCAGCTTGTCCACCGAGGCCAGGTCGGAGTCGGTGGTCAGCGCCTTCGTGGAGGTGTCGGCCAGGTCGTAGAGCTTCTTCGGGCTGCTGAAGACCCCCACGCTCTTGATCTGGTCGAGCAGGGCCTTGATGAACGCCTGCTGGAGCTTGATGCGCCCCAGGTCGCTGCCGTCGCCGACGCCGTGCCGCGTCCGCACCAGGCCCAGGGACTGCTCACCGTTCAGGGTGTGGTCGCCCGGCTCCAGGTCGAGGTGGCTGTCCTTGTCATGTATCGGCTCGGTGGTGGTGAGGTCCACGCCGCCGAGCCCGTCGATGAGCTTCTTGAAGCCGGAGAAGTCGACCTCAAGGTAGTGGTCCATGCGGATTCCGGTCATCGACTCGACCGTCTTGACCGCGCAGGCCGGGCCGCCGACCTCGTACGCGGTATTGAACATGGCGCTCTTCGCCGCCGGAGTCGGCTTGTCGTCCTTCGTGCACGCGGGCCGCTCGATGAGCGTGTCGCGGGGGACGCTGACGACGCTGGCCTTCTTCCGGCCCTTGTAGACGTGCACGATCATCGCGGTGTCGGAGCGGGCGGCGCCCTCGTCACGGCCGTATTTGCCGTTCTTCCCGGCGCGGGAGTCGGAGCCGAGGACGAGGATGTCCATCGACCCGTTGTCGATGTCCTCGGGGCGGTCGGTGCCGAGCTGCGCGTTGATGTCGACGCCGGTGAGATTGCCGTTGAGCTTGTAGTAGACGTAGCCGAGGCCACCTCCGCCGAGCAGCACAACGGCCGCGGCTATCCACGCGGTGATGACCAGCGCGCGATGGCGCTTGCTGGGCGCCTTTCGGCGCCGCCCCGTCCCCTTTCGGCCACGTCGGCGCGTCGCCGCCGGGACGCTCTTGCTCTCGTCAGCCATGCGCTCCTCAGTCCTCGATCGTGCTGCTACCCCCTGCCGTCATGGTCAGGCGCGGCCTGTCGTGACTAGTCAGACGACAGCTCGGCCGTCAGGGTTGCATAGGGAACGCACACGGACTTCGGAACCGAAACTGGCCGGTTTCTCCCCCTGCAAACGCGGCAAACCCTCCCGACCTGCACTTTCGACCACCTCGGCGGCCTCAGCCGACTCGACTGGCACAGCGACTCGTTGTGTTTCAGATCTCAACAAGCCCGCCCGGTTTCCCGTGAGCGCCCCGCCATCGACCCGTACGCCGGGAACGTGATCCGTACGCCGGGTATGTGACCCGTACGCCACGTACATGACCCGTATGCCGGATACGTCACCGCGACCGTCACCGCGACGCCCGCCAGGAAGGCGCGAGGGGCGCGAGAGACGGGCGAGAACGCGCGGGGGCCCCTTCCCCGCCGGGTTCGGCGTGGAAGGGGCCCCTGGTCGCTCTACGGCGCTGTCACGCGCCGCCGGCCGGCCGGTTAGTCGCCACCGTTGCCCGAGCTGGGCGTGGTCTTGGCGATCTGCATCAGGAACTCGGCGTTGGACTTGGTCTGCTTCATCTTGTCCAGCAGAAGCTCGATGGCCTGCTGCGAGTCCAGCGCGTGCAGCACCCGGCGGAGCTTCCAGACGATGCTCAGCTCTTCGGCGTTCAGGAGGATCTCCTCCTTACGCGTGCTGGAGGGGTCCACGTCCACGGCCGGGAAGATCCGCTTGTCGGCGAGCTTCCGGTCGAGCTTGAGCTCCATGTTGCCGGTGCCCTTGAACTCCTCGAAGATCACCTCGTCCATCCGCGAGCCGGTCTCGACCAGCGCGGTGGCCAGGATGGTCAGCGAGCCGCCGTCCTCGATGTTGCGCGCGGCACCGAAGAAGCGCTTCGGCGGGTACAGCGCGGTCGAGTCGACACCACCGGACAGGATGCGCCCGGACGCGGGAGCCGCCAGGTTGTACGCACGGCCCAGACGGGTGATGGAGTCCAGCAGGACGACCACGTCGTGACCCAGCTCGACGAGACGCTTGGCGCGCTCGATGGCCAGCTCGGCGACGGTGGTGTGGTCCTCGGCCGGGCGGTCGAAGGTCGAGGAGATGACCTCGCCCTTGACCGACCGCTGCATGTCGGTGACCTCTTCCGGACGCTCGTCGACCAGGACGACCATCAGGTGGCACTCGGGGCTGTTGTGCGTGATCGCGTTCGCGATCGCCTGCATGATCATGGTCTTGCCGGTCTTCGGCGGAGCCACGATCAGACCGCGCTGGCCCTTGCCGATCGGCGACACGAGGTCGATGATCCGCGTGGTCAGAATGCCCGGGTCGGTCTCAAGGCGCAGCCGGTCCTGCGGGTAGAGCGGCGTCAGCTTGTTGAACTCCGAGCGCCCGCGCCCGGATTCCGGCGCCATGCCGTTGACCGAGTCCAGCCGGACCAGGGCGTTGAACTTCTCGCGCCGCTCACCGTCACGCGGCTGCCGGACGGCACCGGTGACGTGGTCACCCTTGCGCAGCCCGTTCTTACGGACCTGGGCGAGGGAGACGTAGACGTCGTTCGGGCCCGGAAGGTAACCGGAGGTGCGGATGAACGCGTAGTTGTCGAGGATGTCGAGAATGCCCGCGACGGGGATCAGGACGTCGTCCTCGGCGACCTGCGGCTCGTTGCCGAAGTCCTCGCGGCCACGGCGCCCGCGCCGGTCCCGGTAACGGCCCCGGCGGCCGCGGCGGCCGCCCTCGAAGTCGTCACCGTCGTCCTCGGGCCGCTGGCCGGCGCCACCGCGGTTGTCGCGCTGCTGGCGGCCTCCGCCCTGGCCACCGTCGTCGTTCTTGCCACGACGGTCGCTGCGCTCGCCACGGTCGCCGCGCTCGCTGCGGTCTCCGCGCTCCGCACGGTCACCGCGGTCTGCACGGTCACCGCGGTCTGCACGGTCACCGCGGTCACCGCGCTCCGCACGGTCGCCGCGGTCGCGCTGGCTGCCACGCTCCCGACGATCGCCCTTCTGGCCGCGCTCGCCCTTGGCGGGCTTGCCCTCGCCGCCCTCGACGGTGCCGACAGCGGCCTCGCCCTTGGCGTCGGTCTTCGCCTCCGTTCGGGGCTCGGCCTGCGCCTCGGCGGGGGCCTCAGCGCCCTCCGGGCTGCCGGCCTGCGCTGTCGCGCGGCGCCGACGGCGCTCGCCGGCGGGCGGCTCGTCGCTGGCGGGCTGGCCGGGGATGTCGATCTGCTGCTGAGCCGGGGCCTTCTCGGCCGGGCTCTCAGCCTGCTTGTCGGCGCTGTCGCCCGTACGTGCCTTGGAGGTCGCGCGGCGCTTCGGCTTCGCCGGGGCCTCGGCCGCCGGGGCGGCCTCAGCCGCCTTGGCGGTCTTGGCGGTGCCGGAGCTCGCCTGCTTTTCCTTGATGACCTCGATCAACTGGCTCTTACGCATCCGTGCGGTGCCCTTGATGCCGAGGCTGGAGGCGAGCTGCTGCAGCTCCGCCAGGACCATGGCGTCAAGGCCGGTGCCGGAACGGCGCCGCCTGGGGGCACTGGCAGTGGCACCGGTGGCAGGCGCGGCGGGAGCGTCCGTGGCGGGCGCGGAGGCATTGCCGACGGGATTGTCGGCGGTCACGCCCATCAGATCGGTGGTGTCGCTCACGAAGGGTCCTTCCCTGGAGCGGGCGTCGGCCTGTTGGCTCGGCGACCGGTTGTGCTGTCCGGCTGGTCCGAATCACAAGGACCTGACCGGGGCGGTGGTCCGCCCGTAAGGCGGAAAGATCGGTGCTGGTTCCGGCGCGCGGAAGAGATGTCTCACTCAGATCCGCCACGCCGATTCCGGAGCGTGCTCGACACTGCTCAGGCAGGCTGCTCAGGCAGTTGGGGAGGCTCCCGGAAGAAGGGTGGTCCCGGATGGGGACGGTGAGCACTGCGCCTTCGCATCAGGCCAAAAGGCCGCAGGTGCAGACTTGAGGTTAACACTACCCGGTCCAACAAACATTCCCCCTCTCAGAGACCGGCAATCGCTTATCCGCCGGACCCGGGCTATTCCCCCGGCCCCGGCTTCTCAGGCGAGCGGCAAGACGCTCGCGCCCCCGGCGTCGAGAGCCAGCCGGTTGGCCGCCCACCCCTCACCCGCCAGTCGTGCGACCTTGTCGGCCGCACCGCTTTCGACCAGCGCGAGCACCGTGGGGCCCGCGCCGGAGATGACCGCGGGGACGCCGTCCGCGCGCAGTCGGCCCACCAGAGCCACGCTCTCGGGCATCGCCGGAGCCCGGTACTCCTGGTGGAGCCGGTCCTCGGTCGCCGTGAGCAGCAGCTCGGGGCGCCTGGTCAGCGCCTCTACGAGCAGCGCGGCACGGGCCGCGTTGGCAGCCGCGTCCACGTGCGGGACGGTGCGCGGCAGCAGCCCCCGCGCGGTCTCCGTCGCCACCGCGCGCGACGGCACGAAGACCACCGGAACGATGGAATCCGAGGGATTCATCCGGATCGCCCGCGCGGCGCCCGAATCCATCCACGACAGCGTGAAACCGCCGAGAAGGCAAGCGGCGACATTGTCGGGATGGCCCTCGATCTCGGTGGCGAGCTCCACGAGCGCGCCGTCGTCGAGTTTCTCCGCGCCGCCTATCGTCACCGCCCTGGCGGCGACGATTCCCGCGCAGATGGCGGCGGCGGAGGACCCGAGCCCCCGGCCGTGCGGAATGCGGTTCGCGCACACCAGCTCAAGCCCGCGTGGCTGGCCGCCGAGCAGGTCGAAGGTGGTGCGCAGGGACCGGACGAGCAGATGGCTCTCATCGCGCGGCACGGTGTCCGCGCCCTCCCCCGCGATGTCGATGTGCAGTCCGGAATCGGCGACCCGGACGACGACGTCGTCATACAGGCCCAGGGCCAGGCCAAGGGCGTCAAAGCCGGGGCCGAGATTGGCGCTGGTGGCGGGGACGCGCACCCGGACGGCGGCGGCACGGAACGCTGGACCGGCCATCGCTCGATGACTCTCCTTGTGTGACTGCGGCTGCAAGAGACGACTGTGTGACGACGACTGCGTGACTGCGGTGGTGTGACTGCGTGACTGCGATTATCGAAGAAGTACGGAACACCGCAGGGCCGATGACGGCAACGCCGCGCAGAGCTGACTGTTCTGCGGCGGGGCGGATTCAGTACAGCCTATCGAAGGAAGGTTCTGTGGCGACATAGGGCGCACGGGAGGCGCACGATGCGTGTCGCGCTCCTGCCCGACGCCCACTACCGCCTGCTCGTGCAGTTCGCAGGCTCCTTCCCCGTGCTCCCTTTATCGCGGCTGCGCGGCGTAAAGCCAAGGGAATTCACGAGTGTTTCCCGGCGGCGTCACCCACCCCACCCCCGTGCGCACCAGCTGTTACGCCAGCCCCAGCCGTTCCGCCGCGACATCCGCGTCCACCGGGACCGTGACCGGCTGCGGCGCGCCCGCCACCGCCCAGTCCGGGTCCTTGAGCCCGTTGCCGGTGACCGTGCACACGATGCGCTGCCCCGGGTCGACCTTGCCCTGCTCGACCGCCTTGAGCAGCCCGGCGACGCTCGCCGCCGAGGCGGGCTCGACGAAGACGCCTTCCTGGGAGGCGAGCAGCCGGTAGGCGGCAAGGATCTGACGGTCGGTCACCTCGTCGATAAAGCCACCGGACTGGTCACGGGCCCGCTCGGCCTGCTCCCACGAGGCCGGGTTGCCGATGCGGATGGCGGTGGCGATGGTGTGCGGGTCCTTCACCGGCGCGCCGCGCACGATGGGCGCGGAGCCGGACGCCTGGAAGCCCCACATGCGCGGCGTACGGGAGGCGGGAGCGCCGCCGGCGACCGGAACCGCGTACTCCTGATAGCCCTTCCAGTACGCGGTGATGTTGCCCGCGTTGCCGACCGGAAGCACATGGATGTCGGGGGCGTCACCGAGCATGTCCACGACCTCGAAGGCAGCGGTCTTCTGGCCCTCGATCCGCACCGGATTGACCGAATTGACCAGCGCCACCGGGTACTTCTCGGACAACCCGCGCGCCAGCGTGAGGCAGTCGTCGAAGTTCCCGTCGACCTGGAGGATGCTCGCTCCGTGCACCAGCGCCTGGCCCATCTTGCCCAGCGCGATCTTGCCCTGCGGCACGAGAACGGCGCACACCATGCCCGCACGCACCGCGTATGCGGCGGCCGACGCCGAGGTGTTGCCCGTAGAGGCGCAGATGACGGCCTTCGCGCCCGCCTCCTTGGCCTTGCTGATGGCCATCGTCATGCCGCGGTCCTTGAAGGACCCGGTGGGGTTGGCGCCCTCGACCTTGAGATGTACCTCACAGCCCGTGCGCTCGGAGAGCACCTGCGCGGGCACCAGCGGCGTACCGCCCTCGCGGAGCGTGATGACGGGAGTGGTGTCGCTGACCGGCAGCCGGTCGCGGTATTCCTCGATGACACCACGCCACTGACGGGTGCCCTGTCGAGCGCTGATGTTTGCGGACATTACTGTCGTTACTCCCCTTCGACCCGCATGATGCTCGCGACACCGCGCACGGTGTCGAGCTGCCGCAGCGACTCCACTGTCGCTGAGAGCGCCGCGTCCAGCGCGCGGTGCGTGACCACGACCAGCGACGCCTCGCCGTCCTTGCCCTGCTGGCGGACGGTGTCGATGGAGACGCCGTGCTCGGCGAAGACCGTGGCGACCTGCGCGAGGACGCCCGGCTTGTCGGCGACGTCGAGACTGATGTGGTAGCGCGTGACCACGTCACCCATGGGGCTGACGGGCAGCCGCGTGTACGCGGACTCACCTGGGCCCTTGGTGTCCGCCAGCTTATTACGGCAGGCGGCCACAAGATCACCGAGGACCGCCGACGCGGTCGGCGCCCCGCCCGCGCCCGGACCGTAGAACATCAGCTGACCCGCCGCCTCCGCTTCCACGAAGACCGCGTTGTACGCCTCGCGCACGGAGGCGAGGGGATGGGTCAGCGGGATCATCGCCGGGTGCACCCTCGCGGTCACCGACCGGCCGTCGCCCGCCCGCTCACAGATCGCGAGGAGCTTCACGGTGCAGCCCATGCGCTTTGCGGAAGCGATGTCGGCCGACGTCACCTCGGTCAGGCCCTCACGGTGCACGTCGTCCAGCCGCACCCGGGTGTGGAAGGCGATCCCCGCCAGAATCGCGGCCTTCGCGGCCGCGTCGAACCCCTCGACATCGGCGGTCGGGTCGGCCTCCGCGTAACCGAGCGCGGTCGCCTCGTCCAGCGCCTCGGAATACCCGGCTCCGCTGGAGTCCATCTTGTCGAGGATGAAGTTCGTGGTGCCGTTGACGATCCCGAGGACCCGGTTCACCTTGTCGCCCGCCAGCGACTCGCGCAGCGGCCGTACGAGCGGGATGGCACCGGCCACGGCCGCCTCGTAGTAGAGGTCGGCACCCTGCTCCTCGGCGACGGCGTGCAGCGCGGCACCGTCCTCGGCGAGCAGCGCCTTGTTCGCCGAGACGACGCTGGCGCCATGCTCAAAAGCGGTGGTGATCAGGGCACGGGCCGGCTCGATACCACCGATGACCTCGATGACCACGTCGATGTCGCCGCGTTTGACGAGCGCCGTGGCGTCGGTGGTGATCAGCTCGGCGGGCACGCCCTCGCGTACCCGCCCCGGGCGGCGAACGGCGATCCCGGCAAGCTCGACCGGGGCCCCGATCCGCGCCGTGAGGTCGTCCGCGTGCGTCGTCATGATGCGCGCCACCTCGGAGCCGACCACTCCACAGCCCAGCAGCGCCACCTTCAGCGGACGCGTACGCATCATCCGACCTCGTTTCTCTGCATCTACCGCATGTACGTCGTGCACCAGTCTCACTCACCGGACGGCAGTTTCTATCCCCCGTCCAGTATCCGAGATGTCTATTTCGCCAGGCGACACACGGTGTCCACGGAAATCTCAGGACACCGCGCACCCGCCCTCCCACCCCGAATCCAGGCCCCACAACCCGGCGTCAGCACACCGCCGATCCCCCTCGACCGGCACCGGACCACACCGGCCCACTCCACACCCAAGGCGATCAAACTCACGTCGGGCTGAGTGCGCGCGGGACGTGGCCAGCCACGATCGCCCCCGCACCGGCCGACCCCACCCCGCAGCCGGGCATCAGGACGGGCGGCATCAGCCGACGTCGAGCCGCAGCAGATCCTCGTCCGTCTCCCGCCGGACGATCACCCGCGCGTGCCCGTCGTTGACCGCGACGACCGGCGGCCGCAGCGCGTGGTTGTAGTTGCTGGCCATCGAACGGCAGTACGCGCCGGTCGCGGGCACCGCGAGCAGGTCACCGGGGGCGAGGTCGGCGGGCAGGAAGGCGTCCCGTACGACGATGTCGCCGGACTCGCAGTGCTTGCCGACGACCCGGACCAGCATCGGCTCGGCCTCGGATGACCGGGAAACCAGTGCGACGGAGTACTCGGCGTCGTAGAGAGCCGTACGGATGTTGTCGGACATGCCGCCATCGACACTCACGTACGTCCGCAGCCCTTCCAGCTCCTTGACCGTGCCGACCTCGTACAGCGTGAACGCCGTAGGCCCGACGATGGCCCGCCCCGGCTCGACCGAGATGCGCGGCACAGCGAGCCCCGCAGAAGCGCACTCACGCGTGACGATCTGAGCGAGCGAGGCCGCGATCTCGTGCGGCTCGCACGGGTCGTCCTCGGAGGTGTACGCGATGCCGAGACCGCCACCCAGGTCGATCTCCGGCAGCTCCACCCCGTGCTCGTCCCGGATCTCGGCGAGCAGCTGCACGACGCGCCGGGCCGACACCTCGAAGCCCGCCATGTCGAAGATCTGCGAGCCGATGTGCGAGTGAATCCCGACCAGCTCAAGCGCGTCCAGCTTCAGGGCCCGCCGCACCGCCTCGGCGGCCTGCCCGCCAGCCAGCGCGATCCCGAACTTCTGGTCCTCGTGCGCCGTCGCGATGAACTCGTGCGTGTGCGCCTCGACGCCGACCGTCACGCGGATCTGCACGCGCTGCCGCTTACCGAGCCGCTCCGCGATGTGCGCCACCCGGACGATCTCCTGGAACGAATCGAGAACGATCCGCCCCACGCCCACCTCGATGGCGCGCTTGAGCTCCTCGGCGCTCTTGTTGTTGCCGTGCAGCGCGATGCGCTCGGGCGGCATCCCCGCCGCGAGCGCGGTGGCCAGCTCGCCGGGCGAGCACACGTCGAGGTTCAGCCCCTCCTCGTGCAGCCAGCGCACAATGGCACGCGAGAGAAACGCCTTCCCGGCGTAGAAGACATCCGCTTCGCCACCGAAGGCGTCGTGCCAGGCGCGGCAGCGCGCCCGGAAGTCGGTCTCGTCGAGGAAGTACGCGGGGGTCCCGAACTCCTCCGCCAGCTCTCTGACGTCCAGGCCGCCCACTGTGACCGGCCCCGCGTCGGTACGGGCGACGGAACGCGCCCACACCTTGGGATCGAGCGCGTTGAGATCGGCGGGCGGTGCGTGGTAGTGGCCTTCGGGCAGCACGTCAGCGTGGCGGGGCCCTGCGGGGTGGGCGGATCGGCTCATGGGTCTCTGGTCTCCTACAGCTACTCAGAGGTGTTCGGGTGCGGAGATGCCGAGCAGGGTCAGGCCGTTGGCGAGCACCGTTCCCGTGGCCTCGGCGAGGGCCAGACGGGCACGGTGAACGGCCAAGGGTTTCTCCCCGCCCATGGGCAGCAGCGGACACGCGTCACGCCAGCGGAAGAAGGCGTCAGCGGTGACCTCAAGCTGCCGCGCGACCCGATCGGGCGCCCGGCGCGTGGCGGCGGCCTCCACCACCCGCGGAAAGTCAGCGAGCGCCGCGAGCAGGGCAACGGCCTGATCATCACGGCAGGCACCGCTCGGCCCGCCGCGGTCGGGAGCGCTCACCGGACCTATCCCCAGATCACGGGCGTTACGCAGCAGAGCACGCACCCGGGCATGGGCGTACCGCACCCGGAACAACGGATTGCTCTCACGCTGCGCCAGCACCTCGGCCGCGGCACAGCGCGGCGCGTCATGCGCGGCAGCCCGCAGCAGCGCCCACCGCGCCCCGTCCACACCGAGCCGCTCCTCAAGCTCCGCACTACTGAACCCGGTCTCCCGTACGAGCAGAAGCTCCCAGTCCCCGTGCGCGGCACGAGTCTCAGCACCGGCGACAGTACGAGGCGCGGCATCGGTGACAGCACCAGGCGCAGGGACGTCTGCCTCTCTGGCGTCTTCTCTGGCGTCGGCACCGCAGGCGGCGGCCATGCGCACCACGGCCTGAGCGACCACGCGGGCGCGCGGCCGCCCCTGGTGCAGGAGCCGCACCCGGACCCCGGCGAGCCCTTCCCCATGCCCGTACGCACGCCCGCGCGCGAGCACCTCGGACACCAGGTGCTCAAGCGCGTCGGCAGCGAGCGTGATGTTGAGAAACCCCGGCCCGGCGACCTCCACCCGAGCGATCCCCGGCTCCCGCTCAAGCCGCCGCCGCAGCACCTCGGCGACATCCCGCCCCGACTGCCCGGCGGCCCCGGCGAGCCGCAGCGCGACATTGGAAGCGAAATCCCCACACCCAGCGCGCGGCGGCCCCTGCACAACCGCCCGCCCCGAGCCCGCCACGGCGCACCCCGCCCGACCGGGCGCCTCGCCCAGCTCCAACAACGACGTCGCGGGAACACGCAGCTCACCGGCCTGGACGGCACAACGCACGACATCAAGCACGGTGCGGGAGAGCTGGGCGGGTGTCACGGACTAAGCGTATGGGTAGAGGGGGGTGTGTTCGCGAACGGGTTTCACAGGGCGAGCCGACCCACCGCCGACCGAGGCCGAACGGTCACAAGCCGCACGCAGGAACAGGCCCGCACAGAGACACAGGGAGGAAGAAGGAACCGGAAGCAATCAGGTGGGAACGAGTCTGCGCCGACGAACAGGAACGGTCGACGAACAGGAACGGTCGACCAGGCACTCCGGGGAGCTCATCCGCCGGGTCGGACGACCGGTTCAACCCCTTCGGCGGAGTCCGACCCCGGGCCGCCCTCCTCGTCACCGTCATCGCCGGCCGCAGGCCCTGCCGCCTGCCGGACCAGCTGCCGCACGATCCGTACCAGCTCCGTGGGCTCGAACGGTTTCGCCAGGAAGGCATCGACCCCGGCGGAGTGACCGGAATCCACTTCCGTTTGTGTGCAAGCGCTGACGATCGCGACGGGAAGATGCCGCGTACGCACGTCGTCGCGCAGCCGCGCGGCGGTACGCAACCCGTCGAGACGGGGCATCACCACATCAAGGGTCACCACATCCGGCTGGACACGATGCACGATCTCCAGGCACTCGACACCATCAGCCGCGGTCACGACCTCGAAGCCCTCTAGCTCAAGGTTGACCCTGATCAGCTGCCGGATGACCTTGTTGTCGTCGACGACAAGGACCCGGCCCGACAAGCCAGGCACAACTCGAAGGGTAGGCGGGCACCTCCAGCCGCGTCCGGGTTTTGCCCACTTCCGCCACGTGCGGGGGACCTTTCACCAACACCGCCCAGGAACCCCCACGATGCGCTATGGCCCCCGCCCCACCTCGGCCCCCACGTTCCGGATCTCCCTCCCTGCCCCCTGACCCCGCTCTCCGCACCACCTCCCGCGCCCACCCGCCCCAGCCCGCAAGCCCACGACGACCACCCCCATACCCCGCCCACTAAGGACCCCTGACTCCCCCTTGAGCGCACCCTCCCTTCCCCCCGCGCCACCGTTCGCCAACCGCCACCAGCGACCAGCCCGGCCCCACCGAAAAGTGTTCATGGCCACCCCCGCTGAGCTGGTAGGGTTCTACCCGTCGCCACGAAAGACGGCAGACACGCCCCCGTAGCTCAGGGGATAGAGCAACGGCCTCCGGAGCCGTGTGCGCAGGTTCGAATCCTGCCGGGGGCACTCGCCTGAAGTCAGCAAAAATCCAGCGCTGACCAGGGCGGATGCCGACATGGAAGAGCGGGGCCCAGTCTTACTGGGTCCCGCTTTGTACTAGGTGTCTCTTACTGCCCGCGGCACATATCCGACACAGTCGGCAGGCCGGGTCAGCCCGCACACGAGGACTGCGAATGCAGTCCACAGCCACCGAGTACCGTGCGACGACTCTCCCACAGCCGCTACGTTTCCCGCCGCCGTACGCCAACCGATCAGCGAAGCCGTCGACCTACGCTTATTGGTGGCAACTCTCCACGCTGGTTCTCGATCTGCCGGACCGGCGCGAGTTCCCACCATTAATTGGTTTCTCAGATGAAGGTCTGAGAGCAACTCGGCGTTACATCATGTGCTGTGAAGTTGACGAGTGTCTCGGACCAGCGGGCATTTGCGGGTCCCTGGGCAAGGTCCATCGCTGGGCCACGGCAGATTGCGGCCCTCTATCAAGGCCGCCCTTACACTGGCGGTCCGATGGCCAAGCAGCTTCCTGATCCAGATGCCACGCCCTGGGCGCCCCCTGTGGGGTCCTGGGCGTCGTCTGCTGCCAACCGCCGCAGCATGCTCGGCAACCGCAATCGCGACACTTCGCCGGAACGTGCCCTGCGCTCCCTGGTCCACGCCGCCGGACTGCGGTACCGGGTCGCTGCGAAGCCGCTTCCGCGGATGCGCCGTACCGCAGACCTCGTGTTCCGTCCGACTCGCGTCGCCGTGTTCGTCGACGGCTGCTTCTGGCACGGCTGCCCGGAGCACTTCGTACCGCCGAAGACGAACCCTGAATACTGGCGCGAGAAGATCGGGCGCAATGTCCAGCGCGACCGTGATACGGACGCACGCCTCATGGAGGCGGGGTGGCTGGTCCTGCGCTTCTGGGAGCATGAATCGGCGGAGACATGCTCCCATGCCGTCTGCGAAGCGGTCGTGTCACGCCGCGAAGCCGCAGCCAAGCACGCCGGCCTGGGGCAGCCCGAATGAGTCGGGCGTTCTGCTGCCCGGATTTACACCGCGAGGGGCGTTAACCAGGCCACCCCGTCATGCCGTTGAGCAGCTCTGAGGCGTTATCCGCCAGCACCGGGGCGATACGCGGGATACCCGGTACTGGCACATCGGGAGGTACATCGAGGCGGCATGACTCCCAGCGCCCGTGGTCACTGCGGTCGGCCGGGACCTGGGCTGCGATCCAGCCTCTCGGCACCGTCGCGACCGCCTTCAGCTCCAGTTCGGGCGTGAGGCGGATTCCCACCAGCTCCCACGCCGGGTCGCGCAGCATGGTCTCGTACTCGTTGCGCGAGATGTAGACGGTGAGGCGGCCGCGGCGCAGTGTCGACTTCGCTTCCAGGTGGGCGTCGCACCGCGAAGCATGGACGGAGATGTCGTAGCCGTAGCCGTCGGTCCACGCTGCGACGTGCTCTACCTGGGCCTCAGCTGACGCCGCCAGCAGGTTGACGAGGGCAAGCTCGCCTGCCGTTCCGATCCGCGAGCGCTCACTCGTGTCCACTTTGCCCCACACTGCATTCAGCTGTGCGTACGCTTCATGCTCGCTGAGGCCGAGGGCCTCAGCCGCACGGCGGGCGTCATCGGGGAGTTCGTCCGGTCCACGGACGAGGAGGTCGGCGTCCGGGAGCCACGGCGCTCCGCTGTGGGCCAGCGCGGAGTCGAAGACCCGGCGGTGCGCGGGGGTGCCGCTGCGCAAGTCGTCCAGGAGCCCGGTCTCACGCATCCACGCGTACGCCGCGTCGTACTGGGTCGGCGTTATGTCGCTGTACTCGCTATGCGTGGTGAACAGCGCGCGGACACGAGCGGCGCCGCTGGCGGGGAGCCTCTCCAGCCAGCGGACCGCTGCGCGCAGGACCGGCTCAGGCGGTACGGGCACGGAGGTGGCCCATCAGAGCCTGGAGGTCGCGCTGGTCAAGGCCGCCGCCGATGGCAGGCTCCTCGTCGAGGTCTGCGAGCTGCTGGACTGCGGGGTCGTCGAGGATGCGCCCCATAAACTGGAGCTTGTCGCTGAGCCGCTGGTCAACGATCCCGTCGATCGTGCCCTCCGAAGCGAGCACTGTAATCCTGGTCTCCGTCTGAGGGGCGAGACCGAGGCGGTGGATGCGGTCGAGGCTTTGGAGGAAACGGCCGGCTGTGAAGTCCCGGTCGACGTAGACAGCATCGTGGCAGTGGTGGTGCAGACTGATGCCCTCGCCGAGGGTGGCGGGATTGGACAGCAGCACCATGCAGTCGGGATCGCTGCGGAAGCGCTCGATCTGGGCCTCGCGGTCGAGGTCTTCAATGCCTCCGTGGACCATGGCCGGCGAGAACTCGCCGAGGATGCGGTCCAGCGTGTTCAGGCTCCGGATGAACGTCGACCAGACGAGCGTCTTGCGTCCCCGGGCGGCGTTCGCGGCAACGATAGCGAGGACTTCCTGGTACTTCGGGGACAGCTCGTAGCTGGGGAGGTCCCGCATGAGCTCGAACAGCGGGGTCCCCTCCGGGACTGGGAGCGGTGGCACCCGGTAGGAGAGCGGCTCGTGCCGCGTGGTGCCGACGGACAGGAGCGCCGGGCTGGTTGCGGCCATCAGCATGTAGACGATGATCTTTCCAAAGGCCTGGAAGTCTCCCTCGGAGCCGGCAGCCCGAGCAGAGAACCGGCCGATGAGCGCCTCGTACACCTCCTGGTGCAGCGGAGGCATGGGGACCGGGCGCAAAGTCGTGGTCACCGGGGGCAGTTCGAGCTCCCCCTTGGTCGTGCGTGTGAACAGCGGCCGCAGGACTTGGCTGGCCTTGGCGAGATCGCCGCCGGCCACGGCCTGGATCACCCGCTGCCGACCGTGCCCAGGCCATACGAAGCCGAAGAGGTTCTCCAAGTCCTTGACGCCGTTGGGCGCTGGCGTCCCGGTCAGGATGAGCCGGTGGCGGCTGCGCGGCCCCAGCGCGAGGCAGGCCGCGCCGTACGTGCCGTCAGCGCCGAGCTTCATCCGGTGGGCCTCGTCGAGCAGCAGCATAGACGGCCGAGCGGTCAGCCACTGGCCTAGCTCGTTCACAGCCCCTTCCGAGCGCAGGCGCTCGTAGTTCACGATGAGCGCGTCCGCTGCCGGATCGGCGTCCCGCGAGAACACGTCCATGCGCAGCGGCTCATCCAAGCACTCCTGGTTCTCGTACTGCCAGGACTCGTAGCAGGACTTCGGACCGACGATCAGCAGCCGCTCCAGCCCTTCGCTGCGCCGCAGGGCGTGGAAGACCGCCAGGCCGACACGGGTCTTGCCAGCGCCGGGGACGGAAAAGTTCGCTCCGTGCCGCAGGAACAGGAGCTTCGCGATGTCCCTGCGCTGGAAGCCGGTCAGGTCCGCCGTCCAGCCCGGGCCGAGCAGGCCTTCGACATACCCGGCGTCCACTTCTCCATCGGAGTCGGTAGCCGGGTCGAGCCGCTCAGCCACTGCCTGCGCGTCCATGGCCGAGTCCGTGGCGAGCGCAGCCAGCTGGGGGTCCCATGCAACGCTGTCCGCTCGGGGCCAAGCCGCGAGCACCGCAAGATTGGTTAGGAGCTCGTCGATCTCGACCTCGGCCGTCCCGGGCGATCGCTGCACACTGCTGCCGAACCGCAGCGCGAGACGCCGCAACTCACCCTCGTACCCGCTACCGGCTCTGAGCCGGGCCTTGGTCACGCTGTCCCCGAACTCGATGGACAGGCTTGGCCCGGTTCCTGCCGCCGCCATCAGTGCTCCCGTGCGGCATCGAGCAGCCAGGCGACGCCGTCGCCCGGGGAGCTGAACGTGCGCTCGGCCTGCTTCGCCAGTCGTGCGAGACTGGCACGGAGGGTGAGGAGGGCGTCGTCGAAGGCGTCGTCGTCAAGGGCGCGCTTGGCTTTGGCTTCCGCGAACTCGCGCGCGCACTGGTTGACGTAGTCGGCGGCATCCGTGAGGCGCTCTGGGACTGCGACCTGCCGCTTCTGCAGTTGGGCGTTCTGCCCGGCCATCTTGACCGCCACGTCGAATGTCGCGCGCGCCGACTTGGTAAGCGCATCCGCCTCGGCGACAGCTGCGGCTTCCAGTTTGTCCCCGGCTTGCGCGGCTGCCTTGGCCTGGAGCAGGGCGTCCGTGAGCGCACGGGTGGTCTTGACCGCAGCGGTGGCGCCGGGGACTGCTACACCGGGGAGTCCCGGGATCGACACGGCAGCGGACTGCTGGAGCTCCGGCCTCAGCTCGTCAGGCAGCCGTTCATCCAGGTAGCGGCTGTGGAAGTCTGCGTCGGCGAGGCGTACCGACGTCTTGGGGTAGTTCAGCACGACCATAGCCAGGCGCGACTCCTTCAGCTGCTCGGCAGCATCCGGGTCGGTCTTGCGCAGCGTGGTGTAGTCGCGCTGCAGCTCGCGCAGCTTCTCCTGCTGCTCCTCGAAGTCCGCTAGGCGCAGTCCGATGCCGCTGCCGGTGCCGCTGCGGTCGATCGCGTCCCTGATCAACTGGTATACCCAGCGGTCCTGGCGAAGAGTGCGGGTCTTGATGTTGAAGTCCCGCGCCACGTCCTCCTCGCGCCCACCAGACGAGAGCTTGTCCTCGATGGCGATGAGCCGGTTGATGTACGAGTACTCGCGGCGCTTGTCCCGGCGCAGCTGGAGGGCCAGCTCGACGTCGTTGATGTCGCGGCGGGAGGTGTCCGCGGGGAGCACGCCGACACGAATATCCTTGATCCCGATGTCCTTGAGCGCGGCGCAGCGAGTGTTGCCGTCGACGAGGATGCCGTCCGGGCTGATAATGCCCGGCTCCTTCTGCCCGAAGTCGTCTAGCTCGTCCTGAAGTGCCGTGTAATCCGGGTCGGTTTGGTTCGGGTTCGACGGGCTGCAGCGCAGCAAGTCGTGTAGGTACCCCTGCGCCGCCTCGCTCCACGGCTCCTCGTCCAGGGTCTGGTTGCGGTCCGGGTCCAGGGTGCGCTGCGCGCGGATGCGGTGCGTGTCCGGATTGAAGTAGAGCATGTCGACCGGCATGGAAATCACGTGCAGGTGCTTCTGCTCGCCGCGCCACTCCACCGTGATCTTGGCACCATTCTCGTCCACGGCCTGCTTCAACCGCTCCTCCACCAAAGATCGAATCCTCTCGCCCTCGGGCGGAACGCCGAACTTCACAGCCATAGCCTGAGCCTCCAAAAGACCGGACCTAACCCACTCGCCCTGAATCATTGCAGGGCCCGCTGACAGCGGAGGTCCTGATCACCGATAATCGGCCTCTCAAGTATCGGAGAACGGAGCAGACGTGTCTCTTCCCGCCTGGAACGAGATCGAGGCCGGAACCATGGTCCGCGGAGCACTCTGGCTCGTCCAAAAGATCGGTGAAGGGAACACGTTCACCAAGGAGCAGCTCCGCGAAGCCTTCCCCGGCGTCTCCCAGGCCGATCGGCGTATCCGCGATCTCCGCGATTACGGCTGGGTCATACTCACGAACACCGAAGACGCGACGCTGATGGCCGAAGACCAGCGGTTCGTCAGCGCCGGAGTCCCGGTCTGGGACCCTGCGGCCCGTCGGGCCGCAGCGCCGCAGAAGGCGATCACGGCCAAAGAGAAGCAGGCCGTCATGACCCGTGATCACTACATGTGCACGGTCTGCGGCATCTCCGGTGGCGAGCCGTACGTCGACGACTCCAATCAGACCGCGGTACTCTCCGTCACCCGGCGTGAGACAGTCCTCCCTGATGGGCGCAAGAGCATTCTTCTAGTTACGGAGTGCAAGCGCTGCCGCTCAGGCTCCGACGGCAGCCCCGCCCGCGCCGACGAGGCTCTCATCAGTGTCAGAGCGCTCGACCCCGGAGACCAGAAGCGGCTTCTCCGGTGGATCGAGCGGGGCCGTCGCGGCTCTACGCCACTGGAGCGGGCCTGGAACACCTACCGCCGCCTGCCCGCAGACGCCCGGGACGAGGTCCGGTCCGCGCTCGAAGAGTGACCCTCCGCCGCTCCAACAGGGCATACGAGGCGGAGCGCGTCAGAGGTTGCCCGAGATGCGCCGTAGACTTCACCATCTCATCCGGCTCACCGCACCAATCGGCCGCCGCTCCCCCGAGGCCTCCGGCTATCGTGCTGCCACGGGGGCCACGTGCAGCCGGATGCCTGGTGATGTCTACGGGCCAGCAGAACACTGCTGCCCTTGCGCTGGCCACGCCTGCGTGTCCGGAAGGAGATCGAATGTCGGCATCGGAGCGCGAGCAGCGACTCGACGTCGTCGAGATCTGCGCCGGCGCGGGCGGCCAGTCCCTCGGGCTGCATCGCGCCGGTTTCACCCACCGGCTCGCGGTCGAGCTCGACGCCCAGGCCGCTAAGACTTTGGAAAACAACCTTCGCAGGGTCCTCAAGGAGGACGGTGTAGATGCGCCTGCCGATCTTGTACAGGTCGGAGATGTAGCAGATCCAAAAATCTGGAACCCGGACGAGCACAAGGATGTCGCGCTCCTGGCCGGAGGCGTGCCCTGCCCCCCCTTCAGTATCGCGGGCAAGCAGCTCGGGACCAGCGACGAGCGCGACCTCTTCGCTTGGGCTATCGTCGAGCTGTGCAGCAGGATGGAGCCGAAGGCTCTCCTGCTTGAAAACGTCCGCGGCCTCAGCGCGAACCGGTTCTCCGGATACCGGCAGGTCGTCCTCGACAAGCTCCACGAACTCGGCTACATCGCCGCGTGGCAGCTGCTCCATGCCTCGGACTTCGGGGTGCCCCAGTTGCGTCCGCGGTTCGTACTCGTCGCACTCCGCCCTGAATACGCGGAGTACTTCGAGTGGCCCCAGAAGAATTCAACCCAAGCACCTAGCGTCGGCGAGGTGCTCGCCGACCTGATGGGGGCGAACGGCTGGGAACCCGAGCAAGTCAAGGCGTGGGCAGCCAAGGCGAACGACATCGCCCCCACCATCGTCGGCGGCTCCAAGAAGCACGGTGGCGCGGATCTCGGCCCGACCCGCGCGAAGCGGGCCTGGGCGGCGCTCGGGGTCGACGCCATGGGCGTAAGGAACGAGGCGCCTGAGCCGGGATGGCGACCCGCAGAGGGTGTCCCCGGGCCGAAGCTCACGACCGAGATGGTTGCGAGAATCCAGGGTTGGTACGGCAAGGAGTTCTCCGACTGGGAGTTCCTCGGCCGCAAGACCTCGGTCTACCGGCAGATCGGCAACGCGTTCCCGCCCCCCGTCGCCAAGGCATTGGGGGAAGCCATCAGGGACGCGCTCCTCCAGAGAGGCGAGCCGCGGCCTCTCGTCGAGACCTCCAGTGCCGTGCACGACCCGGTATACAGACTGCTGCGCGGAAGCACCAGGCCCCTGACGGTCGAGCAGATTATCGCGAAGCTCGGCAAGGTCGGCGTTGCGATGGAGCAGCCCGAGGTTGAACGCCATCTGAACCACCTCGGGCACGACTTCGAATTGCAGATGACCGAGCGCAAGACCGGCGGTCCCGCCTACAGCCTGGGAGAGTTCAAAGCTTTCGTCGGCCAGAATGACCACCAGCGCCACGACTTGTTCTCCCAGCACCGGGCCAAGATCAGCTGACAACTCGGCATCAGCAGGCAGTCCCGTCCGACGCACTTCCCCTGCATCCGTTGTCGCGGACCAGCTCGTCCAACTCCGCGATCTCTTCAGGGGCTCTCGCATACTTCTCGAGTTGGCCCGGACCAGGTTCTTCGCCTCGACGATAGTCCTGCGAGCAGCCATCAGCTTGCTGTTGACGTCCCTGGCGGCATCTGCGAGTGCTCTTTTGCGCGACTCCAGTACGCTTCGGCGCCCGCGGACGAACTCGAGACCGACCTGGTACGGCACCTACAGGCGGCCAGACCTGCTCAAGCGCTGAAAGATCTTCCTCCCGGGATACCGCCGTGCACTCGTACAGGCTGAGAAGCACGTTGGTGTCGAGCACGATCAGCGCATCTGTGAAGAAAGCACCGCGTGCTTCGTCTTCCGCTGAGGGCGCGGGCTGAAGCCAGGCCTGGAACCGCTGGAGCAGCGCTGGATCGCTCATTTTCCCCTCCCCCCTAAAAACTTGCCGCACCTTATCTGCCTGATCATCCGGGCATAGACTATTCACTCGCTGAAGGTCCGCAGAAGCCTCTGCTAACGGTTCAGAGAAGCATACGACCGAGGCTGCGAAGCCGGACGGCTGTCGGAGGCCGCTGACCCGGCGGGCCCTGGCCGCTCATCGGGCGCGGGACGATCAGCGGAGCGTGGGGAACGCACTCAGGATTCCGAGTGCGGTTCGGCGGGAGACCGGGCAGCCGCAGGAAGCGCTGAGCGCGGCACTGAGTGCCGTGGACATCGCCGTGCGCCAGCGCAATCGCGTATGCGAGGGGCTACTGGTTGCTGGAACTGGGTCAGGCGCAGCTGGCCAATGAACAGGACGAGGACTCGCTGGTCTCGTATCAGCGCGCTGCCGTCCTGCATCTGTGGTCGGGGGACCGCTCACGGGAGGCGCTCGCGTGGAACGGCACCGGAGAGGTGTACCGGCGCCTGGGCCACTTCGAGGATGCCGTGGCTTTTCACCGACGCGCTGCCACGGTCCACCGCGAGCTGGGGGACCGCTGGCAGTTGGCGATCGCGCTGCGCGGCCTTGCCGCAGCGTTGGACGGCGAGGCCGACCAGTCGGTGCCGTTGGCTCGGCAGCACAGGCAGGAGGCGCTCCGCCTTCTCGAAGGACTCGACGAAAGCCGGGCGAGAAGGCTGCATACGGCCGTCAGCCAGGCGCTGGAGGGTTCCGAACGCTGACCGGGAGCGTGAAACGCTCGCCCTGAACGGTGGCTGTGCCGGCGGTCCGGGCTTCGCGTCGGCTGTTCGGTACGCCGGTGCGCAGGAGCCGCCCGGCCTGTGATTCGTCACGGTGGTAGGGAGAGGCTGGTGCAGGTGCGGCCTGTGGGTGCGGGGCAGGAGTCGTGTGCTTTCAATCGAGCCGCTTCCTGGTCGGCAATGCGTCACTGCTCCGGGGACTGCTTCCCCGTGGGCAGCCACAGGCTCCGGTCGCGAGCCATCGTGTAGATGCGTTCGGCGGTGCTCGCGGAGAGGATGGGCGGGAGTGACGACAGCGCGCCCGCCGCCGTGGCGCCGTCGATCAATCGGAGCGGGGGTGCAGCGGATCTGATCGTCATGCTGGCCGCTCCGACTACGGCCAGTACGGGCTGCGCCTCGACGGCGAAGCCGCAGGCGCGGCTGAGTATGCGGCTTGTTCGCCTCGCTTCGTAAAGGCTGTTCCTGACGTGCTCGTTACGCTGACCGTTGACCATGGCCACGCGGTCCCCCAGCCATATACGTCCGCCCCTGTGGTGTTTGGTGTTGATGGTGAAGACACCTGGCGGGCCGATCGCTATGTGGTCGATGTCCGATCCGCTCGGCAGCTCTACGGAGTGCAGGACGTACCAGCCTTGAGAACGCAGCCGGTTCAGGCTCTTGCCGGTGATGAGCTCACCAGCCAGGCCGATTTCCCACCACTTCAGTTCCCCGTTGAGTCCGAACCAGCGCTTGAGGAGACGCAGCCAGGGCTTTGGCTCGGCGCTCTCGATGAGTCGCCTCAGCTGGGCTCCTGGCTCATTGGTGGAGAGGTCGGCTTCCGGGGCGATGACGTCCTGGTCGGCGGCGGTGGGAGGTCCAGGGCCTCGTTGTGCCGACGCCGTGGGCATCGGCGGGATCGGCGGGATCGGCGGAGCCGCTGCGGCATCCGGTGGCGGCAGGAGGTAGGGAGTCAGTGCGGCGAGGGCGGCGTCTCTGTAGCGCTCGTCGACGATCTCGGTCCTGCCGGTCTTGCAGTCGTACCACGCCACCGCCACCGTGTCCGCGCCTGTTGCCCGGTTCACGTACACGCGGTCGTGTCCGTAGCGACGCCAGCGTTGAGTACGTAAGTCGTCCACGGAGTCCCCCGGTCGGCCGGCCCAGCTTCGTGTTCAGCGGAGCACGGGGCGTCAGGGACAACAAGGTCACTTTCGGTCGGGCGGCCCCCTTCGGGGCGCTGCGTTGGGGAGGCGGCACCCGCTATCGCACCCCTCCGGCGCCGTCGTCGTCCAGCCGGGGAGGTCTGTGCGGACTCACGGGTAGTACGGCTCGCAGGCCTCGCCGTCATCGTCCCGGTCCAGGTGTGGGGCGTACCCGGGCTCGCCCTCGTCGATGGGGGTGTCCGTCGCCTCGCTCGCCTCCGCGCAGTTCTTGTACGGCAGCGATGGCTCGTTCTCATCCGGCGGTGCGGAGTTCACCGCCCTGATGTCCGCGCTCACGATCACTCCCCCACGCACCGTGTACGTGCCCTCGAAGAACTGGTGGCTGCCGTCCGTCTGCAAGGCGTCCAGTTCCACCGTGACCTTGTCGCCCTCCGTGCCCGTGATGTGGACCGTGTCCCGCTCGGTGTCCGCGAAGCCCGCTACGAAGGCGTCGTAGGAGCCGCCCAGTCGCTTGCCGCCGAGGTCCCACGCCCGGTCGTAGTCGCGGGCGTTGATCGCGTCGAAGTACGCCCGCACCGTTGCCTCGGCGCCGGCGGTTGCGGGCGGCGCCTTGGGCGCGCGGGTCGTCGATGGCGGGGTCTCGGTGGCGGTGGGAGGGGGTGCCGTGACCGTCGTCGTGTGCGGGGCCGGGGTGCTGGCCGCTGGAGGTCGCCTCTCGCGGTCCGGGGAGTCGGAGTCCGAGCCGTTGCACGCTGCCGCCCCTGTCAGAGCGAGGAGGACTACGGAGCCTGCTGCGAGAGTGCGGCGCATGGCCATCACCCGCCTGTGCGAGGGGTACTCACTTCCAGCGTGCGCCTGTTCGGGGTGCTGCGCCAGGTGGGGCGGGTGAGTCGGAGGAGACGCATGCGCCTACCACAGTGATCACTTAGGCTGCCCTCACTAAGGGTCTCCTAACGGGGTTCAAGGATGATCGAGAGGGACAGCATGTTGGCTTCTTCCGCGCGGGTTCGTCGCGCGTTGATCGGTCTCACCGTCACCACGGTCGCGGGTGCGGTCGCGCTTGCCGGGCCCGCGGTCGCTCAGCCTGGTGTCAGTGCGGCACCGGCGCAGGTGGGGCGTGGGGCGCATCAGCCGACGCAGGACGCGCTGGACGGGCTGGTGAAGAGCGGGATGCCGGGCGTCGCGGGTGAGGCTCGGACCGCTGATGGCAAGTGGTTCGGGTCGGCGGGGTATGCCGATACGAGCACCAAGCACAAGCGGACTTCCGCTGATCACTTCAGGGCGGGCAGCATCACCAAGACCTTCATGTCCACCGTTCTTCTCCAGCTGGAGGCGGAGGGCAAGCTGGGCCTTGACGACTCTGTGGAGAAGTGGCTGCCCGGCGTCGTCAAGGGCGAGGGGTACGACGCGAGCAAGATCAGCATTCGGCAGATACTCAACCACACCAGCGGGATACACGACAGCGTGGAGACCCCGGAGTGGAACGAGACGATGAACGGGCCGGGCTTCCTGAAGCACCGGTTCGACGTCAAGAAGCCGCAGGAGATCATCGCGATGGCGCTGAAGTACCAGCCGTACTTCAAGCCCGGCGGCGGCTGGCACTACTCCAACACCAACTACGTGCTCGCCGGGATGGTCATCGAGAAGGTCACCGGCGACACGTACGCGCACGAGGCCGAGAAGCGGATCATCAAGCCGCTGGGCCTGCGCGGGACGTCCTTCCCCGGCACCAAGACGACTCTTCCGGCGCCGCACCCCGTCGGCTATTCCAAGCTGTACGCGGCGAACCCCGGGCCCGAGGTGTACGACGCCACCGAGTACAGCCCGACCTGGTCGGGTGCCACCGGCGAGATGATCAGCACGAGCGGCGACCTCAACCGCTACTTCAGCGCGCTGACGCGCGGAAGGCTGCTCCCGAAGCAGCAGATGAAGGAAATGTTCACGACGGTGGAGACCGGTCAGCACTACCGGTACGGGCTCGGTCTGATCGCTCGCGACCTGTCCTGCGGGGTCACCGTCTGGGGGCACGACGGCATCGTCTGGGGCTCGTTGACCAGTGCGGCCGTCACCAGGGACGGTTCGCACGCCCTCACATTCAACCTCAACGGTGACTGGCTGCAGGACGGCGCCCCGTACGAGAAGATGTTCGACGCCGAGTTCTGCTCGGCGGACGCCGCCCGTGGCGCGGTGAGCGGGAGCGGCACCGGGCGCTGAGTTCCGCCTCCCGGCCGACTATGTTGTTGATCGTGGTTGCTGTTCTTGCCGCCTCGTGGCTCGGGTTTTACCGTCCGGGGTCCGGTGGTTCGTTGGCCGGTGGCCGGTCAGCCGCTGGCCGCTCGCTTCGGCTTCGGCGGCCCGCGCGTATCGCCCCGTACGCGCGTACGCGCATGAGTGAGGGCGGGGCCCGGTGGCTCGGGGGAAGCTCACGGGGCCCCGCCCGGCTTGTGTGGCCGATGACGGCCAGGTGGGGTGGGGGCGCGCTTTCGCTGTCGGCGGCTTCAGCGGCCGCTGACGGCTAGGACTGGCCCACCTCCTGGGGGGTGGTCACGGAGCCGCCTACCGCCGCCAGGCCGCCCAACGCCACGTGGGCCGCCCGGCTGAGGGCATCGCGCAGCTCCTTCGCCGTGACGTCGCGCGCCAGGCAGATCAGGGCCGTGTTCACCAGGGCTCCGACCAGCGCGCCGACCGCTGCCGAAGCCTCCGGCTCCGCCAGTTCGTCCGAGTACACCTCCAACAGGGCCGCGGTCATCTGGCGTTGTGCTTCGAACAGCCAGTGCAGCGCCCTGGCCTGGAGGGCGGGCGAGGACAGGATCAGCCGGACGCGCAGCGAGGAGAGCTCGCCGGTGAGGTCTTCGGCCGCGTCCGGTGACACGACGGTCTCCAGGGCGCGCAGCAGGAGGTCGGCGACCCGCTCTGCGGGGCGGCGCTCGGAGATGACCCCGACCAGCATGTCGACTCGCTGCTGACTGTCCGCGAAGAGGACGTCTTCCTTGCCCGGGAAGTAGCTGAAGAACGTCCGCGTCGAGACGTCGGCCGCCGCGGCGATCTCCGCGACCGTCGTCTCCTCGTACCCCTTCAGGTCCACCAGCCGGACGGCGGCCTCGATGAGCGCGCGTCGCGTCCGCAGCTTCTTGCGCTCTCTCAGCCCCCCGGGCTCCGCCGTATCGATCATGCGGCAAGCCTACCCCAGAATCAGCACGCCATGCATTTTTGCACGCCTTGCAATTTTTTCGAGGCTGAGCTTTTATCAAAACATGGAGCGCCTACTGGATTCTCTTGGCCGAACATGTGCTCTACGCCCCTGGCGTACGATCTCCGCCTGGCTCCTCGCGGCCGTGGCGCTACTGGCCGTCGGGCAGGCCGCCGGCGGGACGTTCGTCAACGACTTCCGGGTGCCGGGCGCGGAGTCCCAGGAAGCCACCGATGCGGCCCGCGACCACTTCCCCTCCTTCGGGGCCGTCGACTCCCAGATCGTCTGGCAGGCCCGCGACGGCGAGCTGGACAGCCCCGAGCGCTCGGCCGCCGTCGAGCGGATGCTCAGCGACATCAGGGACCAGCCGGACGTCAGCAAGGTCGACAAGCCGTTGCCGAGTGAGAACGGCAAGGTCGCCACCACGAGCGTCAGTTACGACAAGGAGCTCGGCGACCTCAGCAAGTCGCACTACGAACGACTGGACGAGGCCGCCGAGGGCGCACGGGGCGCCGGACTCGACGTCGAGTTCCGAGGGATGGTCATCGACCTGGGCACGGAGCCCACCACGGGCGCCGCCGAACTCGTCGGCGTCGGCGCGGCGTTGATCGTTCTCATCATCGCCTTCGGGTCACTGGTCGCCGCGGGCCTGCCGCTGGTCGTGGCCGCCGTCGGCATCGCCGCCGGTACGGCTCTGGTGCTGCTGGTCGGCGCGGTCATCGACATCCCCACCTCGGCACCGATCATCGCCGTGATGCTCGGACTCGGCGCGGGCATCGACTACGCGCTGTTCATCCTGAGCCGGTTCCGCGCGAACCTCGCCGACGGCGACAGCCCCACCGCCGCGGCCGGGCACGCCTCCGCCGTCGCGGGGCACGCGGTGGTGTTCGCCGGCGGCACGGTGGTCGTCGCCATCCTCGGCCTGAGCTTCGCCGGCATCCCGTTCGTCGGCGCCATGGGCATCGCCGGGGCGATCACCGTCGCCGTGATGATGGTGGCGGCGCTGACGCTGCTGCCCGCGCTGCTCGGCCTCCTCGGCCACCGGGTGAACGCGCTCCCGCTGCCCAAACTGCGCCGCCGCGCCGCGCGGAAACCGGCCGCCGAGCCGACCGAAGGACCCGCCGCCCGCTGGGGCGCCCACGTGCACCGGCACCGGCTGATCTACGCGGTCTCGACGACCGCGCTACTCGTCACGCTCACGGCGCCGCTCCTCTCGCTGCGCCTGGGCAACCCCGACGACGGCATCCAGCCCGCCGATCTGACGCAGCGTCAGGCGTACGACATCATCGCCGACAACTTCGGCCCCGGCTGGAACGCTCCGCTGATCATCACCGTCACCGACGCCGACAAGGACGGTGCCGCCCGGCTCGCCGACGCTCTGAAGGACGACCCCGAGGTCGAACAGGCCACGCCGCCCGACCGCAGCGAGGACGGGGCGGCCTCGCTGCTGACCGTCGTGCCCCGGCACGCCCCGCAGGACAAGGAGGTCAGCGACCTCGTCCACCGCATCCGCGACGACATCGCCCCTGAGGCGCTCGCGGACTCAGGCGGGCGCGCGCTCGTCGGCGGCTCAACGGCGCTCCAGATCGACATGGCGGACGTGGTCGGCGCGCGGCTGCCGTGGGTGGTCCTGGCGGTGGTCGGCGCGGGGACACTGCTGCTGGTCGGCATGTTCCGGGCTCCGGTCATCGCCTTGAAGGCCGCGGTGATGACGCTGCTGTCCATCGGCGTCTCCTTCGGCGTGATCACCGCGATGTTCCAGTGGGGCTGGGGCCTGGAGCTGATCGGGGTGGACAAGACCGTGCCGATCATGTCCGCGGTGCCGATGCTGCTGTTCGCCGTGCTGTTCGGGCTGTCGATGGACTACGAGGTCTTCCTGCTGTCCGCGATCCGCGAGGCGTACGAGCGTGACAAGGACCCGCGCCGGGCGGTGATCGCCGGATTGTCGTCGACGGCGGGGGTCATCACCGCCGCCGCGATCATCATGGCCTGCGTCTTCTTGAGCTTCGTCTCCGTTCCCGAGACGCTGATCAAGATCATCGGCATCGGGCTGGCGACTGCCGTGATCATCGACGCCACGGTGATCCGCATGATGCTCGTCCCCGCCGTGATGGGCTTGCTCGGTGACGTCGCGTGGTGGCGGCCTGGTGCGGGCGGAGGTGGGACTGGGGTGAGTTCCGATGCTGGGGTGAGTTCCGATGCCAGTGCTGGTGCTGCTGTGAGGGCTGGTGCAGGTTTGGGAGCTGGAGCGGGGGCTGATGCGGGCGCGGGCGCGGGTGATCGTGCCGGTGCTGGTGACGGTTCCGGGGACCCCGGAGCTGCCCCTCGTCCGTCGGGGCGAACCGACTCCGGGTCCGGTGCCGGGAGCGAGCGTCGGCCCGGGGCGGGCTGAGGCTACGGCTACGGATTCTCATCGCCGGGCGGGCTGAGAAGTGCTCCAGCACCGTACGCGGTGGGTCCAGGGGCACGCCCCTGCCCGGCGGGGGCGCGCCTGTACGTGGCGGAGGCGCGCCCCTCTGTGGCGGGTTCACCCGGCGTCCGCCGGGCTCCCCGCCTCATGCGCTACTCGGGCTACTCGGGTTGGGCTACTCGGCCACGTACGTACGGCCTTCCCACGTGAAGACCCGCAGGACGCTTCCCTCTCGGTTGACCGTCTCCTTGGTGGCACGGAAGTGCTCGTAGCAGTTGCCCATGGGGAGCTTCAGGCGCGACTCCTCGGCGTCGACATGCCGCATCCGGGCCTCTTCCTCCATGTGGGCGGGGCCGCCGCGCAACAGCGCGTTCGGGGTGGGACTGGGCATGGTGTGCACCTCTTTCGGCTCGCTTGATCGGTGTTCGGCTTGCTTGCTTGGTGATGTGGCTCCGGCTAGGCCGCGCGTGCAGGTGGTGGGATTCGCGCGCGAGGCGACGGGCGGCGCCGCTCGCTGTTCCTCGCACGGTGGTGGGTGTGGCGCTGACGGGGCCCGAATCGGTCGGGCCCCGTCCGTGTCCGGTGCTCAGCCGCCCGTCACGCCGCGCACGATCGCTTCGACCGGCATGCGCAGCCAGTAACTGCCGCGCTGGAAGGGGTAGGTGGGCAGTTCTACGAGTCGGCCGCCCGTGCCGCCGTACACCTGGCGCCAGTCGACGGGCACGCCACGCGCGTGCAGCCGCGCGAGGGTGGCCAGCAGTCCGGCGCGGGTACCCGCCGGGTCCAGCGCGCGCAGCGCCTCTTCCGCCGGTCCGCCCGGTGTCCCGGCAGCCGCCCCGTCGTCTGCCGTGGCCGTGGCCGTGGCCGTCGCCATCGCCGTCGTCACCGCCGCCGCGTTCGTTGACGCGTTCGAGGTTCCGGCCGTCGGCGCGTTCGAGGTGACGGCCGTCGGCGCTTCGGTGTCCGGGGCGGTTGCCTCGGTCGGCTTTGTCGCGGTCGCTGTCTCGTCCCGCGTCGGTACGGGGATGCCCTCCCCCGTACCGAGTACGACGAGCCCGCCGGTACGGGCCGGACGGGCCAGTTCCTTGGCTGCCCAACCGTCCGCCCAGTGTTCCGCGGTGTGCAGGGCGTCCGGCGTCACCGGACGGCCGGTGAGGGCCGACAGCACCGGGATCGTGGGGGGGCGCAGATCCAGCCGGGACAGCAGATCGCGCAGCCCGGGGCCGTTGCTGTCTCCCTCAGCGCCACCGTCACCGCCACCGCCGTCGGTGCGAGCGAGCGTCAGCAGCAGTTCCGCCGCGTCCTCGGTCGTCAGGACCTCCGCGGCATGGGCGGCCGCCAGCACGCCGGAACCCGCGCCGACGACCGCCGCGGGCGGCACACCCCAGCCATGCAGCAGGGTGAACAACGCTGAGCCGATGGCGAACGACGCCGCGTGCGCGGTCGTCGCCGACGGCGGCCACGCGTCCTCGCCGCTGCCGCTGTCCAGGGCCCAGGAGCGCGCCGAGTACTCCAGCCGGGTGTCGAGATGAGCGCAGGCGGCGTCCAGGGCGTCGGCGAAGGCCGGGTACGCGTCGTACAGCTCGCGGACCGTTCCCGTGCCCGCCCCCGCTCCCGTGCCGGGTGAGACGGCGGGGAAGGCGAAGACGGCCTGGCCGTCAGCGGCCGGGGCGACACCCTTGATGACGCTGCCGTCGGTCAGCCTGCCGTGGGGTGACCACGCCGGTGCCCGCACCGCCGTCCTCGACGCCTCCTCCCGCGCAGGCTCCGAAGCCCCGCTTTCCGGTACGCCCGCCAGTTCGGCGAGGCCGTCCAGCAGGCCCTGCCGTCCTTCGGCGAGCACGACGGCCCGGTGTTCGAACACCGCCCGGGACGTGGCCAGCGACCAGCCGATGTCCGTCGGGTCCAGCTCCGGTCGTCGCGCGACGAACTCCCGCAGCCGCCGCGCCTGTTCGCGCAATGCCCGGTCGGACCGGCCTGACACCGGAAACGCGACCGTCCCAGCAGCAGCACCTGTACCGGTTCCGGCTTCCGCTCCCGTTACGGTGCCCGTTCCTGGTGTCGTTCGTGCCGACCCCGGACCCGACCCCGGGGCCGGGTCCGGGTCCGGGTCCGGGTCCGGGTCCGGGTCCGGTGCCTGTTCCAGGATGACGTGGACCTTTGTGCCGCTGGCGCCGAACGAGGAGACACCGGCCCGGCGCGGCTCGCCGGTCTCCGGCCATGGGGCCGTCTCCGACAGCAGCCGGACGGTGCCCGCCGACTGGTCGATGTGCGGCGACGGCTCCTCGGAGTGGAGCGTCTTCGGCAGCAGGCCGTGGCGCATGGCGAGTACCGTCTTGATGACGCCGATGACCCCGGAGGCGGCTTGCGGGTGACCCGTGTTGGACTTGTACGAGCCGAGCCACAGCGGCCGCCGCGGGTCCCGGCCCTCCCCGTACGTGGCGAGGAGTGCCTGGGCCTCGATGGGGTCGCCCAGTGGGGTGCCGGTGCCGTGGCCTTCGACGGCGTCGACCTGGCGGGCGGAGAGGCCGGCGTTGGCGAGGGCCTGCCGGATCACGCGCTGCTGGGAGGAGCCGTTGGGGGCGCCGAGGCCGTTGCTGACTCCGTTGTGGTTGACCGCTGAGCCCCGGATGACGGCCAGGACGCGGTGACCGTTGGCGCGTGCCGTGGACAGCCGCTCGACGAGCAGCATGCCCGCGCCCTCGCCCCAGCCGGTGCCGTCCGCCGCCGCCGAGAACGACTTGCAGCGGCCGTCGGGGGCCGCGCCGACGCCCATGTCGGGCGAGACGGCGGGGTTGGCGAGCACCGAGGCGCCACCGGCCAGGGCCATGACGCACTCACCCTGGCGTACGGCCTGCGCGGCGAGGTGCAGGGCGACGGACGACGAGGAGCAGCCGGTGTCGATGGTCAGGACGGGGCCCTCGAAGCCGAAGGTATAGGCGATCCTGCCGGTGGCGACGGCCGGGGAGATGCCGCCGCTGAGGTACGAACGCGCGTCCTCGGGCACCTCCTGGAGCCCGGTCCAGTAGCCCTGGGAGAAGGTGCCCGCGAAGACGCCCACCCGGCTGCCGCGCAGGGTGTGCGGGGACACCCCGGCGCGCTCGAACGCCTCCCACGACATCTCCAGCAGCACCCTGTGCTGCGGGTCCATGGCGATGGCCTCGGGCTCGCTGATGTTGAAGAACTCGGCGTCGAACGAGGCGGCTTCGGCGAGAAAGCCGCCTTGCCGCACGTAGCGCATGCCGGGAACGTCGAGCCCGGCGCCTTCCAGCGCGTCCACGTCCCAGCCCCGGTCGGTGGGCAGGTCGCCGACCGCGTCCTGCTCGTCGGCGACCAGCCGCCACAGCTGTTCGGGGGTCTCCACTCCCCCAGGCATGCGGCAGGCCATCCCTACGATGACCACCGGGTCTTCGGCGACGAGCGGGCCGTCCATGTCGCCTGTCGCCTTCGCGTGCGCCCGCGCGCCTTCCGCCGCCGGAACCGCAGCCGCAGTCGCCAGAGCCGGAGCGTGCGCGTCACCGCCCGCCGCGCCGGACTGCGCGGGTCCGCCGACGGCGGCTCCGTCCGCGCCGCCCGGAGCTGCGCTCAGGTCAGCGTTGGCGGCTCCGTCAGCGCCCATCAGCTGGCTCCGTAGCTCCTGTGCGAGTGCCGTCGGTGTCGGGTGGTCGAAGACGACCGTGGCGGGCAGGCTCAGACCCGTCGCCGCGCCGACGCGGTTACGGAGTTCCACCGAGGTGAGCGAGTCGAAGCCCAGTTCGCGGAAGGGCCTGCCGGGCTCGACGCTGTCCGGTGTCGCGTGCCCGAGTACGGCGGCGACGTGGCCCCGTACCAGCTCAAGGACGATCCGGTCACGGTCAGCCGCCGGGGCGGCGGTCAGGGTCCGGGCGAAGGAGTCCGCCCCGTCGGTGGCCGTCTCCTCGTGTTTCCCGGCCGTGCCGGGCTTGTCGGCGTTCAGCAGGCGCTGGATGTCGGACAGCTCGCGCAGCTGCGGGCGTGGGCGGCCGGCGATGCCGCCGCCGCGCGCCGCGATCTCGTCCCACTCGATGAGCGCCATCGCCACGCACGTCTCATCGTGGTCGAGGATGCGCCGCAGCGCGCGCAGGGCGAGGTCCGGTTCGATCTCCGAGCCGCCCCTGCGGCGCAGCTGCTCCGCCGCCGCCCCGGAGGCGATGCCGCCACCCGCCCAGTGTCCCCAGGCCACCGAGGTGGCGGTCAGCCCCTGGGCGCGGCGGTGCCTGGCCAGGGCGTCGAGGTAGGCGTTACCGGGGGCGTAGTTGCCCTGCCCCGGCACGCCGAAGGTCCCGGCGAAGGAGGAGAAGAGCAGGAACGCCGACAGGTCCGCTTCGCGGGTCAGCTCGTGCAGGTTGGCCGCGCCCCGCATCTTGACCCGCAGCACCCGGTCGAGCTGCTCGGGGGTGAGGGAGTCGAGGACCGCGTCGTCGAGTACGGCGGCGGTGTGCACGACGGTGCCGAGCGGCCGTTCGGCGGGGATGCCGTCGAGCAGCCGCGCCAGTTCCGTACGGTCGGAGATGTCGCAGGCCGTGATGGTGACTCCGGCGCCCAGCGCGGTGAGTTCGGCCTCCAGGTCGGCGGCGCCCGGGGCCGCCGGGCCCCGGCGGCTGACGAGCAGCAGGTGCTCCGCTCCGTTCCCGGCCAGCCAGCGGGCGACGTGCCCGCCGAGTGCCCCGGTGCCGCCGGTGATCAGCACGGTGCCTTTCGGCGCCCACGCGCGCGGCTCGGGCGGCTCGCTCCACGGGGCGCGCACCAGCCGGTTCGCGAAGACCCCGGCGGGGCGCACCGCCACCTGGTCCTCGTCGTCGAGCCCGGCGAGGACGTCGGCGAGCCGCTTCCGCGCGCGCTGGTCGGCGCTCTGCGGAAGGTCGATGAGCCCGCCCCACCGCTCGGGGATCTCTTCGCCCGCCACCCGCCCGATGCCCCAGATCTGGGCCTGTGCGGGGCTGGTCAGCGGATCGGAGGGCCCGGTGGAGACGGCGCCGCGCGTGGCGCACCACAGCGGTGCGCAGATCGCGGCGTCGCCGAGGGCCTGGAGCAGCGTCCTGGTGGCACCGAAACCGCGCGGCGTGGCCGAGTACCGCGCGTGCGGCTCCTCGTCCAGCGGGAGCAGGGACAGCACCCCGGCGAGGTCGGTGACGCCGTCGCACACCCTGCGCAGGGTCGCGGCGAGCGCGTCGCGGTCGACGCCCTCAGCATCGGGGTCCAGGTCCAGCCGTACGAGCCCGGCGCCGCGCTCCGTCAGGGCCTGGGCGGCGGCCGTGGCCCAGGGGTCGGCCGAGCCCGCTGTCGGCACCACGAGCAGCCAGCTGCCGGAGAGGGCGCCCGCGGAGTGGGACACGGGGCGCCACGCCGTCTTGTAGCGCCAGGAGTCGATCACGCTCTCCTCGCGCTGCCCACGCCGCCAGGCGGACAGCGCGGGGACCAGGGCCTGGAGCGGTGCGTCGTCGAGGCCGAGGGTGTCGGCGAGTTCGCGCAGGTCCTCGCGCTCGACCGCCGCCCAGAACCGCTCTTCGGCCTCGTCGCCAGGCCGCCCACCACCGGGCGACGGCGCCGCGAGGTCGCGGGCGGGCGCTTCGAGCCAGTAGCGCTCGCGTTGGAAGGCGTACGTCGGCAGATCGACGACCCGCGCGCCTGGGAACTCCGGCGCCCAGTCGATCCGTACACCCTTCACGTGCGCCTCGGCGAGCGACGTCAAGAACCGGCCCAGACCGCCGTCGTCGCGCCGCAGCGAACCGACCGTCGTGACCGGGGCGGCAGGATCGGCGGTCTCCTGGACGCTCATCGACAACACCGGATGCGCACTGCACTCCACGAACACGCCGAGACCGTCCGCGATCAACCGCTCCACCGTCGGCCCGAACCGCA